>NZ_BAABAB010000005.1:0-197623 GCF_039537205.1 Microlunatus ginsengisoli
TCACCCGCCGACGGGATCTGGGCAACAGACTGCCGCACCGGCACCTGTTACACCCCCATTAGCGTGTTTCACCGATCGCTCCTGCACTCCCCGGCGCGCAGCGTCGGTGCGGGGCAAGTTGTCGAGCGAAGCAAGACAGTAGGGTCGCCATTCGTGAGTGCCGACGTCCGCCCCAGCAATCCCTTCGCCGAGCCGAGCCCGCTGCCGTACGGCCTGCCGCCGTTCGCCGAGTGCACGCCGGCGGCGCTCGAGGCCGCGTTCGAGCAGGGGATGGCGGCCCAGCTGGCCGAGGTCGAGGCCATCGTGGCGACGCCCGGCCCCGCCACGTTCGACAACACGCTGGAGGCGCTCGAGCGCTCGGGCCGGTTGCTCCGCCGGGCGCAGCGGGTCTTCTGGCTGTTGACCAGCGCCGACACCAACCCGGAGCTGGAGGCGCTGGAGACCGCGTACGCGCCGCGGTTCGCCGTCCACGCCGACGAGATCATGCTGAACCGGCGCCTGTTCGATCGGATCGATGCCCTGTACGCGGAGCGCGCCCAGCTCGGGCTCGACGCCGAGCAGGTCCGGCTGCTGGAGCGCTACCACACCGATCTGTCCCGAGCCGGCGCGGCCCTGGACGAGCCGAGCCGGCTCCACCTGGCCGACCTGAACCGGCAGATCGCGGAGTGCTCGACCGCGTTCGGCACCAACCTGCTGGCCGACACCAACGACAGCGCCGTCCTGTTCAGCGACGTCGCCGAGCTGGACGGACTGGGCCCGGACGCGATCGGGGCCGCGGCGGAGGCTGCGCGCCAGCGGGGGCTGGACGGCTACCTGATCACGCTGGTGCTGCCGACCCATCAGCCGGCGTTGGAGTCCCTGCACGAACCGGCGTCGCGGCGCCGGTTGCTGGCTGCCGCGCAGTCTCGCGGCTCGCGCGGGAACGCGTACGACAACCGCGACCTGATCCGCCGGCTGGCCGTGCTGCGCGCCGAGCGCGCGGAGCTGCTCGGCTACCGGTCGCACAGCGACTACGTGCTGGCCGACCGGACCGCGAAGGACAACGCCAGCGTCGACGACATGCTGCATCGGATCATCCCGGCCGCGACCGCGAACGCGAGTCGCGAGGCGGCGGAGCTCGCAGCGGCGAAACGGGCCGACGGGGACGACGCACCCTTCGAGGCGTCGGACTGGGCCTACTACGCCGCCCGGGTGCGCCGCGACCGGTACGCGTTCGACGCGTCCGCCATCCGGCCGTACGTCGAGCTGGAGCGGGTGCTGACCGACGGTGTCTTCGCCGCGGCGACCCTGCTCTACGGGCTCGGCTTCGTGGTGCGCGACGACCTGGCCGGCTATCACCCCGATGTCGTGGTGTACGAGGTGTTCGATGCCGACGGGTCGGGGCTGGGGCTGTTCGTCGCCGACTTCTTCACCCGTGACGGCAAGCGCGGCGGTGCCTGGTCGGAATCGCTCGTCCCGCAGTCTCGACTGCTCGGCGAGCGTCCGGTGGTGGCGAACAACCTGAACGTGCCGAAGCCGCCGGCCGGCAGCCCCGCGCTGCTGACCCAGGACGAGGTCGCGACCCTCTTCCACGAATTCGGCCACGCCCTGCACGCGTTGTTCTCCGACGTCAGCTATCCGCGGCTGTCCGGCACGGCCGTGGCGCGCGATTTCGTCGAGTTCCCGTCCCAGGTGAACGAGATGTGGCTCAGCTGGCCGGCCGTGCTCGACGGCTACGCGCGGCACGTCGACGACGGCTCGCCGCTTCCCCCGGAGCTGGCGGCCGCGCTCCGCAACCCGCCGACCTTCAACCAGGGCGTCGAGACGGTCGCGTCGCTGGCGGCGACGTGGATCGACCTGGCCTGGCACCGGCTGACCCGGGCGGAGGCGGCGGCGGTGACCGATGTCGCCGAGTTCGAGGCCCGGGCGCTCGCCGAGGCGGGGCTGGACCTCGACGCCATCCCGCCGCGCTACCGCGGGCCGTACTTCAACCACGTCTTCGCCAGCGGCTACTCGGCGGGGTACTACTCCTACCTATGGAGCGAGGTGCTCGACGCCGACACGGTCGAGTGGTTCCGCGAGCACGCCGGCGATCTCCGGGCTGCCGGCCAGGCTTTCCGCGACGCCTTGCTCAGCCGCGGCGGGACCGCCCCCGAGCTGGAGCTGTACGACGCCTTCCGCGGCCGACCCGCCCGGATCGAGCCGCTGCTCGCCCGCCGCGGACTGTGTTGATTGCTCCGCTCGGCAGGCCTCGCTTGACTGCTCCGCTCGCCAGGCCTCGCTCCGCGCTCCGCCGCGCTTCGAGCCGGCTCGTTCGTCGGTTCTGGTGAAACGGATTAGCGTGTTTCACCAGAACCTCCTGCACCCCCCGGCGCGCAGCGTCGGTGTTGGTCAGGTTCCTGCCCTGAGCTGCATGCACCAACGTGCCCTGAGCTCGTCGAAGGGCAGAGCAGTCATCTTCGGCGACTACGATGTGGAGCCTGCGCGCCCACCACGAAAGGCCCACCGTGTCGGAGTTTCCCGGTGATCTGACGCCCGCCGGCGTCCCTGCTCCCTTTGCCACCCTCGGCCTCACCTTCGACGACGTCTTGCTGCAGCCGAACGAGAGCGACGTCGTACCGTCCCAAGTGAGCACCGCCACCGTGGTGTCGAAGCGCATCTCGGTGAAGATGCCGCTGATCTCCTCGCCGATGGACACCGTGACCGAGGCCCGGATGGCCGTGGCGATCGCCCGCCAGGGCGGCCTCGGCATCATCCACCGCAACCTGTCGATCGAGGACCAGGCCCACCAGGTCGACGTGGTGAAACGGTCGGAGGCCGGCATGGTCGACGAGCCGATCACCATCTCACCCGATGCGACCATCGGCGAGGCCGACGCCATGTGCGGCCGCTACCGGATCTCCGGTGTTCCGGTCGTCGATCGCGACCTGCGCCTGCTCGGCATCGTCACCAACCGCGACATGCGGTTCGAGAACGACCCGAGCCGGCTGGTCGGCGACGTGATGACCAAGATGCCGCTGGTCACCGGCCCGGTCGGGATCAGCAACGACGACGCCATGCACCTGCTGGCCACCAACAAGATCGAGAAGCTGCCGCTGGTCGACGAGCAGGGCCGGCTCAAGGGTCTGATCACCCTCAAGGACTTCGTGAAGTCCGACCAGTACCCCGATGCCACCAAGGACGATCAGGGCCGGCTCCGGGTCGGTGCCGCGGTCGGCTTCTTCGGGGACGCCTGGAAGCGGGCGATGGCCCTGGTCGAGGAGGGTGTCGACCTGCTGATCGTGGACACCGCCCACGGGCACTCGCACGGGGTGGTGGACATGGTCCGGCGGCTGAAGGCGGAGCCCGCGGCCGGCGGGGTCGACATCGTGGCCGGCAACGTCGCGACGTACGCCGGTGCGAAGGCGCTGGTCGATGCCGGGGTGGACGGGGTGAAGGTCGGGGTCGGCCCAGGCTCGATCTGCACCACCCGGGTGGTCGCCGGGGTCGGCGTCCCCCAGGTCACCGCCATCCACAACGCGTCCCTGGCCTGCCGCCCAGCCGGCGTGCCGCTGATCGGCGACGGCGGGCTGCAATACTCCGGCGACATCGCCAAGGCCCTCGTCGCGGGGGCCGACACGGTCATGCTCGGCTCGCTGCTGGCGGGCTGCGAGGAGAGCCCGGGCGAGCTGATCTTCGTCAACGGCAAGCAGTTCAAGACCTACCGGGGGATGGGCTCGCTCGGGGCGATGGCCTCCCGCGGCCGGAACGCGTCGTTCTCCAAGGACCGCTACTTCCAGGGCGACGTCACCAACGACTCGAACCTGATCGCTGAGGGGATCGAGGGCCAGGTCCCGTTCCGCGGACCGCTGGCCGCGGTGGCCTACCAACTGGTCGGAGGGCTGCGCCAGTCGATGTTCTACACCGGCGCCGCGACCGTCCCCGAGCTGCACCGGCGCGGCCGGTTCGTCCGGATCACCTCCGCCGGCCTGCGCGAGTCCCACCCCCACGACATCCAGATGACCGTCGAGGCGCCGAACTATTCTGGGTAGTTGTCTCGCGCTCGCTGAGCGCCCTTCTTGACTTTCACTTTCTCCCTCGCTCGCCGGCATCAGATCGTGCCGCTGCCGCGGGCTGGGTTGGCCGTCTCGTTCGGTCGGAAGTGAAAGCCCGGGCGCTCCGCTTGCCGACGCTCGACAACGCGCGGCACGGCTTTACTGCCTGGCTCGCCCGCCGCGGCCGGGTCTGTTGGTGGCGCCCAGTACCTCCCGCTGGCTCCGAGGACGTGCCACTAAGGTGGCGGTCATGTTCGAGATCGGGCGGAGCAAGCGGGCGGAGCAGGCGTTTGCGTTCGACGACATCGCGATCGTGCCGTCGCGGCGTACGCGGGGCGACGAGGAGGTGTCGCTGACCTGGCGGATCGACGCCTATACGTTCGCGTTCCCGCTGATCGCGGCGCCGATGGACTCGGTGATGTCGCCGAGCACGGCGATCCAGCTGGGCCGGCTCGGCGGGCTCGGGGTGCTCAATCTCGAGGGTCTGTGGACCCGCTACGCCGATCCGGAACCGCTGCTGGAGGAGATCGTGGCGGCGCCGGACCCGATGGACGCGACCCGGCGGATCCAGCAGATCTATGCCGAGCCGATCAAGCCGGAGCTGATCGGGCAGCGAATCGCGGAGATCCGGGCGGCCGGCGTCCCGGCGGCCGGCGCGCTCAGCCCGCAGCACACCTCGGCGTACGCCAAGGCCGTCGTCGACGCCGGCGTCGACTTCTTCGTGATCAGGGGGACGACCGTCTCGGCCGAGCACGTCTCCAGCGCCAGCGAGCCGCTGAACCTGAAGCAGTTCATCTACGAGCTGGACGTGCCGGTCATCGTCGGCGGCTGCGCCACCCACCAGGCGGCGCTGCACCTGATGCGCACCGGCGCGGCCGGCGTCCTGGTCGGGTTCGGCGGGGGAGCGGCCTCGACCAGCCGGTCGGTGCTCGGGGTGGCGGTGCCGATGGCCAGCGCGGTCTCCGACGTAGCGGCCGCCCGCCGCGACTACCTGGACGAGTCCGGCGGTCGCTACGTGCACGTGATCGCCGACGGCTCGGTCGGCCGCTCCGGCGACATCGCCAAGGCGATCGCCTGCGGTGCCGACGCGGTGATGGTCGGATCGCCGCTGGCCAAGGCCGCCGAGGCGCCGGGACGCGGCTACCACTGGGGCGCCGAGGCGTGGCACCCGAGCCTGCCCCGCGGCGAGCGGGCCGCGTTCGGCACGGTCGGCACCCTCGAGGAGATCCTGCTCGGTCCGTCCACCGTTCCGGACGGGACGATGAACCTGGTGGGTGCCCTGCGCAAGGCGATGGGCACCACGGGGTATACCGAGGTGAAGGAGTTCCAGCGGGTCGAGGTCGTCGTCGGCTGACCCCCCGACCGACATACCTTCCAGATCGGGAGACAGCTCTGTAGTGGATTCACGGCTTGATCGCGACGGCCGCGCGGCCGCGCTGGACCGAATGAGCGCCGGACCGCTGGATGCGCTGGTGATCGGCGGCGGCGTGGTCGGGGCCGGCACCGCGCTCGACCTGGTCAGTCGCGGGTTGCGGGTCGGCCTGGTGGAGGCACGGGACTGGGCGTTCGGCGCCTCCGGACGGTCCAGCAAGCTGATCCACGGCGGGTTGCGCCATCTCGAGCTGTTCCAGTTCGGTCTGGTCAAGGAGTCGCTGCGCGAGCGCACCCTGCTGCTGGACCGGATCGCGCCGCACCTCGTCCGGCGGGTGCCGTTCCTGTACCCGCTGCACCATCACGCGATCGAGCGGGCGTACGTCGGCGCCGGCCTGCTGCTGTACGACGGGCTGGCGCGGGTGCCCGGCCAGCCGCGCGCCCTGCCGCACCACCGCCACCTCGCCCTGCGCTCGGTGAAGCGGATCGCTCCCGGGCTGGCCACGGACCGCGTGACCGGCGCGGTGCAGTACTACGACGCCGAGACCGACGATGCCCGCTACGTCCTCACGCTGGTCCGGACCGCGGCAGCGTACGGTGCCCTGGTCGCGAACCGTACGTCCTGCGTCGAGCTGCTCCGGGACGCCGATCGGGTGGTCGGCGCCCGGGTCATCGACGAGCTGAGCGGCGCCGAGCACGAGATCCGAGCCACCGTCGTGGTCAGCGCGGCCGGGGTCTGGACCGACCGGCTGCTGGGACCGCTCGCGGATCCGGATGCGGCCGACCCGCCCCGGCCCGGTGTGGCCAGCAAGGGCATCCATCTCGTGGTGCCCCGGGACCGGATCCGGGCCTCCACCGGCGTCGTCACCCGCGCCGGCAGCTCGGTGCTGTTCCTGATCCCGTGGGGCCGGTTCTGGATCATCGGCACCACCGACACGCCGTGGCGGGAGGAGCTGGAGCATCCGGCGGCCACCGCGCGCGACATCGAGGAGCTGCTCTCCGCGGTGAACCGGCACCTGGCCGCACCGCTGACCGAGGCCGACGTGGTCGGCTGCTATGCCGGACTTCGGCCGTTGTCGTCGTTCCGGCCGCGCCGTGCCGGCGATGTGGTCGGCTCGCCGCTGTCCAGCGAGCTGCGGGTCACCGCACCTCGGCGCGGGCTGGTCGTGGCCGCCGGCGGCTCGTTCACGACGTACCGGGTGATGGCCGCGCGCGCGGGGGATGCGGCCGGGCGGGAGATCGGCGGCCTGATCGAGCGGTCGGTGACGACCCGGCTGCCGTTGCTCGGTGCCGAGGGCTATCACGCGCGGTGGAACCAGCGGCACCTGCTGGCCCGCCAGGCCGGGCTACCGGTCGGCCGGATCGAGCACCTGCTGAACCGCTACGGCTCGCTCGCCGACGAGCTGCTGGTCGGCATCGCCGAACGCCCGTCCCTCGGCCGGGCGGTGCCGGGTGCCGAGGACTATCTGGCCGCGGAGATCGTCTACGCAGCCAGTCACGAGGGTGCCCTGCACCTGACCGACATCCTCGGCCGGCGGACCGGGATCGCCATCGAGACCCGTGACTGGGGCGTCTCGGCGGCCCCGTTCGCGGCGGACCTGGTGGCCGAGGTGCTCGGCTGGGACGAGCGCGAGACCGCCCGTCAGATCAGCGTCTACCTGGATCGGATCGAGGCCGAGCGCCGCAGCCACACGATGCCCGACGACGCCTCCGCGGCAGCCGCCCTGACCGGCTGGTAATCACCGGTCGGCCGGCGTGAAGCTCGACATATCGGTGCGCCGGGACGAACGCAACTCAGCCGGTCGGCTCCGGCAGCAGCGGCACCAGCTGGGACCAGCGATCGATCTCGCAGCCGTTGGTGCGGGTGAAGGTCGACTTCACCTTGGCACCGTTCATCGTGCCGGTCACGGTGGCCCGCTCCGGTCCGCCGTAGATCATCGTGCAGGCCCGGTCCTTCGGCACCGGCGGCAGGGCGCTCGCTCCGTTGACCTCGAGCGCCTGGCAGGCACCGACCGGATCCGGGTGGTCGCCGCCGGCGGGATCGCAGGACAGCCGCCAGGTCGTCGTGGCGGCACCGTTGCCGGGGTCCACCACGATGGTGAGTTCGGCAGTCGGCCCGGCCGTCGCGGCCGTCGCCGGCGTCGGCGCGGGCGTGTCGAGCGGTGTGCTCGGCTCGCCGCTGGCAGTGCTGCGGCAGCCCAGCAGACCGAGCAGGAGAATGGTCGCGCCGAGACCGAGGAGTCGCCCCCCGACAGGCTCCTTCACGCGTCTTTCCCCCTTGTCCCCCCGCTGGACTTCGCGGCCAACCTTACGTCGGGCGGCTGTGTCCCCGGGTCGATTCGGCACCACTTGCGCAGTAAGTTCGCCATCGATCAGACGACCGCAACAGCCGAGGCCGAAATGGAGACGAGCACGATGCTCACCCCCCAGGAGTGGACGGCCGGGTTGCTCACCGGAGCCGAGATCGAGCCGTTGCGGACCAGGCCGTGGGCTGACGTCTGGCGGGTCGAGGCCGCCGACGGCCGCTGGTGGCTCAAGGTCAACAAGGAGCTCACCGTCTATGAGCCCCGGCTGCTCGCCGCGCTGGCGACGACCGGGTCGTCCCTGCTCGCGGAGTCCCTCGTGCACGCCTCGATGCCGTGGACGCTGATCCGCGATGCGGGGGCGCCGGTCCGCGAGCGCTTCGCCGGCGCGGAACCGGCCGAGATCGTGGCGTTCTGGTGCACCCTGCTACCGGCGTACGGCGAGCTGCAGCGCGTCACACCGGTGCCGGCGCTGCGCGCGGCGGGGCTTCCCGACCTGACCCCGGACCGGCTGCTGGACGCGTTCGACGCGCTGGTCGCCGACCGGCGGTGGTTCACCACGACGGCCAACCCGGAGCTCGGTCCGGCCGAGCTCGGCCGGATCGTCGGCTCGCGCGACGCGCTGGCCGCGGCGGCGGCCGAGCTGGCCGGCGGCGTACCGGCGACGATCCAGCACGACGACCTGCACGACGGGAACGTGTTCGTCGACGTCGACGGCCGGTGCCGGATCATCGACTGGGGAGACGCCGTGCTCTCCCACCCGTTCTCCACCCTCCGGGTGACCATCGACGTGCTGGCGTACGCCCTCGAGCTGCCGGCGGACGCTCCCGAGCTGGTCCGGGTCCGGGACGCCTACCTCGAGCCCTGGCTGGCCGCCGGCGAGAGCCGCGGCGATCTCCTGAGCCAGTGCGAGCTGGCGGTCCGGACCGGTGGACTGATCCGGGCGCTCGGCTGGGCCCGCGCGCTCGGCACGCCAGAGGCGGGTGCCGAGCTGGGCTTCTCCGACGGTCCGTCGGGGTGGCTGCAGCGGCTGGCCGACGACCTCGGCTGAGAAACCTACGTTGGGCGTACGAACAGTTGTGTGGTGAACTGGAGCCGCCTGCCCGCCTCGGCGACTCACCCGTCACCGGGTGGACAGACCAACGCGGGTCCGGCCTCGATATGCCGAGACCGGACCCGCTGCCCGTTCCTGTCCGTCCGTTCACCGAAACAACGGCCGGTCAGGCCTTACGCGCAGCCGCGTCGAATGACGAGGGTTCCCCGACGGAATCGACCACGCAGTCTTGATGGTTCAGGCTCGCGCGATGGTGCGCTTTCGGTGCACGCCCATCGACCCAACGCTCGCCCTGGTGAGGTTCGGGCTCGCGTGACGCTCGCCCTGTCAGCTCTTCAGCGCCATCAGCCAGCCGAGCAGGTACGACCGGCTGTTGCCGTCGTCGATCCACTTGTCGTCCAGCGTCTGCGCCGTCTGCAGCGCCGCCTTGCGCTCGCTCTCGCCGGCCAGCGCGGCGTACATCAGCAGGTAGTCGCCGAACTTCTGGTCGAACTTCCCGCTGGTCGCCTCGGCGACGTTGGCGTTGATCCGGTCCGAGTCCCCGCCGAGGTAGGTCGACGCGGGGCTCATCGGGATCACCAGGATGCCGAGCATCGCTGCCGGCTCCGGGGAGAACCAGGTGGCGTAGTCACGCTTGCCGCCCCAGTTCAACGGAACGATCTTGTGGCCGAAGCCGGAGTACACCGGCTCGCTGGCGTCGAAGTTCGTCCAGTAGGCCAACCCAGCCTGCGCCTCGGTGGACAGCATCCAGATCGCCTCGGTCTCCAAGGCGTCGTTGCCGCTGCTCTTGGCCCACTTCGCCAGCCCCGTCCAGGCGGTGATCGCCTCGGAGCTGGACTCCTGGTTGTTGCCGTCGGCGAACGGTGAGGTGCCGGACGCCCAGGAGTGACCGGCGTACGCGTCGAACACGCGGCGGTCCGGGAACTTCCCGTTCCCCGCGCTGGAGGCGATGTCGGCCGCCAGCAGGTTCATCACCGGTGCGTACTGCTTGGCCAGGGCGGGATCGTCCTGGGTCAGCACACCGGCGGCGTAGAGGAAGTAGCCGTAGTGGAAGTGGTGGTCGTTGAACTCGTCGGAGCCGAACGACGGCGTCAGCCCGACCACGCCCTTGTTCTGGTCGTCGTAGACGAAGCAGAACGCGTCGCGTTTGGTCGCACCGGTCGGATCGGTCCACTGGCCGAGGGTGTCGGTCAGCTTCGCCTTGGCCTGGCCGGCCGGCCCGTCCAGCTTGAGCTGGGTGGCCAGCTGCCACAGCATGGCGACCCGATACAGCGCCTTGCCGCCGAAGTAGGTGTCCGCGGGGAACGCCGGGATGGCGGCGATGTCCTTGGTCACCTGGTCGGACAGCTGCTTCTTCTCCGCGCCGCTGAGCGAGTCGATGTCGAGCGCGCTGGTCGGTTCCGACACCGGAGTGGTGTAGATCAGGTCCGTGCCGGTGCACAGCTTGAGGGTGCCGAAGATGCTGGGGTACGTCCCCAGGTCTGCCTTGACGCTGGAGTCCAGGTTCTTGGCGTGGTGCGGCAGCACCGCGAAGGCGGTGTCGCCCTTCGCCTGGTAGCTGAGCGTGGTGGTGATCGTGTCGCCGGAGATCTTGTACGCCAGCGAGCTGCCGGTCACCGCGTTCGGGGCCAGCGTGGCGAGCTTGTCGGCAGCGCCGTCGGCCGGCACCGCGAACAGGATGGCCGCGCCACCCTTGGAGAGCTTGACGCTCTGCCCGTCGACCTTGCCGTCGGTGACCACCAGGCCGTACGTGGTGTCGCCCGCCTTCACCGTCCAGAAGTCACCGGAGGCGGTGAACGGCAGGTTCAGCTGGAGGGTGCCCGCCTGCTCCGCGGTGTAGCGGATGAACGGCGAACCCTCGGCGATCGTCGTCTTGCCGACCAGCGTGCCGCCGTCGTCGAGCAGGTCGATGGTCACCGTCAGCGTGTCGTACGCACTGACCTTCGCCGACTTCACGCCGGCATCGACGGAGATGTCCGGCTTGTAGCCGCCGGCGATGTTCTTCTCGGTGGCGGTCACGGTCGGCAGGCCGAGCGCGAAGCCGTTGTCGGTCAGCCCGAAGCTCAACGGCAGCGGGAAGACCGGCTGCGCCTGGTCGCCGAACACCAGACCGGAGAACCAGCGGTTGGTCGGCGGGATCAGGCCGTCGGCGAGCCGCTCGGCCTTCAGGTCCTTGAGCGTCTTGTTGGTCATCGCGGCGGTCAACGAGTCGACCTGCGAGGCCGGGAAGACCTCCGCGCCGGTGGCGGACTTGGTGTTGGTCGCCTTGTCGAGGCCACCGCCGGCGCCGCAGGCGGCCGCGCCGACCGCCACCGAGGTGACGGCCAGCCCGGCCAGCAGCGTACGTCGAGAAAAGGTCTTGTCGGACAGGGTCTTGCGAAGGTGGGGAAGGTTCATATCAGTGGAACTCCTGTTCCTGATTGGCCATGCCCGACCGCGTCGTCGCTGGCGACGACGCGGCGGACATGATCAGGTGTGCGTTCGGTCCGGCCGAAGGCGCCTACTTGAGCCCGATCTGACGGAGGAAGTTGAACGCCATGTCGCTGACCCCGGCCAGCGGGCCGTCGTCGCGCATCTGGACGGTGGCGGTCACCGGAGTGCCCGGATGGTTGACGTTGGCCAGGTCGGAGTTGGTCAGCTCCGGGCTGTCGATCCGGAGCTCGGTCAGCGCCTTGCTCTGGTCGGTGGTCACCTCGATGGTGCTCACCGTGCCGGCGATGATCTCGTTGTTCGGCAGCACGATGTCGACCGGAGCGCCCTTCTCGATCCGGGCGTAGTCGCCGGGGGAGAGCAGGAACTTCGCATCCACGTACTGGCTGTCGACCACGGAGATCGTGGCGAACGGGGCGCCGGTGCCCAGCGAGTTGCCGAGCTTGGCCTTGAGATCGGTGACCTGGCCGGCGACGGTCGCCTTGTAGGTCAGGGTGCCGGCCTTCTTGTCGACGGTGTAGGCGTCGGAGCTCTGCAGGTCCAGGCCGTTGGACAGGTCCTGCTGGAGCGGAACGCTGTTGATGGTGAAGAGCTTGTCGCCCTTGGCGACGACGTCGCCCTCCTTGACGTACTGCTTGATCACGGTGCCGCCGTAGGCCGCGCCGACGTCATAGGTGTCGGCCGCGATGGTGGCGGTCAGGCTGGTCGCCTTGGTCTGGCGCTGGTTGAAGATGAGGGTGAGCACGGCGACGATGAGCAGTACGCCGATGATCCCTCCGAACAATCGGAAGCGGTTGGTCCAGGTCATTTCGCGTAAACCCCATTCTTGATGTCATCGGTGTTCTCGTCCTCGGCGGCGTCGGCCGCGAGAACCGAGATGGTGTCGTTCTTCTCGGTGGTGTCCCCGTTGGCGGCAGCCTGTGCCTCCAGCGCCGGACGATCGATCGTGTTGGCGAGCACCGCGGGTGCGGTCTCCGTGCCGTCCTCGACGTCGGTGATGCCGGCGACGGGATCGGGCACGAGGTCACGCGGGTGCTTGTTGTGCCAGCTCTCCTTGAACGCGACCACGATGAACGCGCCGAGGATGAACGTGTTGGTCACACACCAGGCGGTCGCCAGGCTCAGCTGGCTGTTGCCGAGGTCACGCCAGATCGAGACCACCGAGGTGAAGGCGAGGAAGAAGAACACCAACACCTGGGGAATCATGAAGTTGAACGGAGATTGGACTTTGCTCTTGGAGCCGGTGACGTGCCACTTCTGCTCCTTCTTCGTCAGCGCGTTGTAGAACGCGCTGATGTAGATCGGGAAGGAGACCGCGGCCAGCATCAGCACCTCCCAGCGGAACGAGCCGAGGGTGTAGAAGGCGAGCAGGATCTGCAGCAGGTAGAAGCCGGCGTAGAACAGCAACCAGGTCTGCCAGCTGATCGTCAGGTTCACCGGCCGCAGGTCGAAGAAGACCTCCAGCGCCGGCACCATCAGCAAGATGCCCGGGGCGATACCGGTCAGGTAGTGCGTCGCGGTGACCAGGTACATGATCCGCTGGTCCATCGAGAGCTTCCGCCGCGGGCTGAGCGGGTTGTGGGTGAGCAGGATCTCGAAGCCACCGGTCGCCCAGCGCAGCTGCTGCTTGGTGTAGGCCTCGATGGTCTCCGGTGCGTCCCCGACCGCGAGGGTCTTGGGGATGTAGATCGTCTTCCAGCCGCGCTCGTGCAGCATCAGCGACGTCCAGACGTCCTCGGACTTGGAGTCGGTGTAGATGCCGCCCACGTCGTTGACCGCCGCGCGCCGATAGATCACGTTCGTGCCGACGCAGAACGCGGCGTTGAAGTGGTTCCGGCCGGGCTGGACGAACTTGTAGAAGACGGTCTGCATGTAGCCCGCACCGCGGGACACCATGTTGATCAGGTTGCCGTACGTCTGCGGGGTCTGCACGAACGCCACGGTGCTGTTCTCGAAGAACGGCATCGTCTCGACCAGGAACTCCGGCCGGGGCACGAAGTCGGCGTCGAACACCGCGAAGAAGTCGCCCTTGGCGATCGACAGCGCGTGGTTGATGTTGCCGGCCTTGGCGCCACCGCTGGAGAGCCGGCGGACGTAGTGGCAGCCGAGCTCGTCGGCCAGGGCCTTCACATCGTCGGAGCGGCCGTCGTCCAGGATCCACGTGCGGTGCTTGCCCTTGATGGCCATCGCGGCCGTGGCAGTCGCACGGATCTTCTCGATGTCCTCGCCGTAGACGGTGATGAAGACGTCGACCAGGACCTGCTTGCCGTTCAGCAGGATCGGCCACAGCTCGGGCTGGTCGGTCAGGCCGGCGGCCTTGATCGCCTTCTTGTCGAACATCACCCGGCGTGCCTCGTGGTAGCCGAAGGTCTTCGCGCTGGTCCGACCCGACAGGATCGTCCACATCGACAGCAGGGCGTGGGTGACGAGGATCGTCTCGGCGACGATGACCATCACGTAGGGGATGAAGTCGCCGCGGTTGCTCGGATTGAGCAGGAACTGCGCATAGAGCAGGATGCCCAAGGTGGCGATCAAGGAAAGCAAGATCATCACGGGCGAGTACGGATTGGCCGTCTCCGCTCTGCGGGTAACGGGCACGTGTTTATCGACGCGTGCATAGTCGTGGGCCGGTCTGGCCATGTGTGAACTCTCCACAAATTCGGTGTTTTGCGGGGGCGCCGACGCCGAAGGGTTTTCGGTCCTGGGTGTCGTGGCTGGTGATCGGCTCGATCCGGGCATGATCGCTGCCGGCCCGCCACGGTCTCCCGTGACCGACTTCGATGTCGCGTGTGCGGCTGCCTTGCCGCGGGCGGGGTGTCGGCACCTCATACGTGCCAACCGTCCCGGTGCTCGGCGCCTCTGTGCGCCGGTCGCTGTCTCATCGCGATGAGTCTCGAAGGACTGTCTCGATTCCCTCTCGGTTGATCATCTCGATCGTCCCGATCCGGCTCCGGATTCCTTCGATGTCATAACCATAGAGGTTCTTCCGGCGCGTCCGAAATCGTTGTTTCGGCGGTCGGGTAAACACCGGGTTACGGCTCAGTGTGCCGCCTCACAGGGGGTCTGCAGACGCCGACAACTGGTATCAATGAGGGGGTTTGACTGGTCTGCCCCAGATCCGACGCTCCAGCCGGCTCTCGCCTGAACCAGGGACTTTCGTCCCCCCAACTGGTCTGCTCGACTGGTATGGGACCAGCGCCTGGCCTGGTCTGCCTCGGGGATCGGCCGAAACTGTGATCCGGGCACGTTAGGAAGGTCACAGCGGGCTCGACGCGTTGCGTCTTGGTGTCCGCTCGATTCCGGCCGCGGAACGGCGGCTCGTGCCTCCGGGCGTGAGTACTAGGCTCCGATGCCATGGACGAGGAGGTGGCCGCGGAGCTGCGCCGGTTGCGGGACAGCATCGACAACATGGACGCCGCGCTGATCCATCTGCTCGCCGAGCGGTTCAAGATCACGCAGCAGGTGGGTGTGCTGAAGGCGGCGCACGAGCTGCCGCCGGCCGACCCGCAGCGCGAGGCGCAGCAGATCGCGCGGCTGCGCCGGCTCGCCGAGGAGGCCAAGCTCGATCCGGAGTTCGCCGAGAAGTTCCTCAACTTCGTCGTGGCCGAGGTCGTCCGCCACCACGAGCGGATCGCCGCCGGCTGACGTCTCCGGCCTCTCGGAGCCCCGTGCCCAACCCGGCGCCCCGACCTCGGCCCGCGGGTGCCCCCTCCCGGGAACCCCCACCACGCCCGGAAAACTGTGCGGCTGTTGCAGGTTCGGCCGGCGTGTCGCTGCAGGTTCTGCACAGTTTCCGACCTGGGGGCGGCGGGCTAGAGGGTGGCGGCGAGGGAGCGGCCGGCGGTGCGGCCGGTGAACAGGCACCCGCCGAGGAACGTCCCCTCGAGTGCCCGATAGCCGTGCACCCCGCCGCCGCCGAAGCCGGCGGCCTCGCCGACGGCGTACACACCGTGCACGGGCTGGCCGTCGGATCCCAGCATCCGGCCGTCCAGGTCCGTCTCCAGCCCGCCGAGCGTCTTGCGGGTCAGCACGTGCAGCCGGACGGCCACCAGCGGCCCACCACTGCCGACCCGGCCGCCGGACGGATCCCGGGGATCGAGGAACTCGTGCGGGGCGGCGACCCGGATCAGCCGGTCGCCGAGGAACTTGCGGGCCGCGCTGGTGGCCACCACCTGCGGGTCCTTGCCGAGGCCGGAACGGATCTGCAGGTCATGTGCCCGGATCGTGGCCTGGAGGGCGTCCGCGTCGATCAGGTGCGCGCCGGCGAGCTGGTTCATCTTCGCGGCCAGCTCGGCCACCGTGTCGGCGCTCAGGAAGTCGACCCCGCGGTCCTGGAACGCGGCCACCTCCGGGGTCGGCCCGGGCCTGACTCGGCCGGCCAGCAGCCTGAGGTCCTTGCCGGTCAGGTCGGCGTTCTGCTCGGATCCGGACAGGGCGAACTCGGCGTTGAGTGTGGTCTGGTCCAGCACGTACCAGGAATAGGCGTGGCCGCCGGAGGTGATGTGCCGCAGCGCCCCCAGGGCGTCGAAGCCGGGGAAGAGGGGAGCGGGCAGCCGTTCGCCGCGGGCGTCCAGCCAGAGCGACGACGGACCGGGCAGGATCCGGATCCCGTGCCGCGTCCAGACCGGGTCGTGGTTGACGATCCCCTCCGGGTAGTGCCACATCCGGTCGGAGTTGATCAGCCGTCCGCCGGCGACCGAGGCGATCGAGAGCATCGAGCCGTCGACGAAGTCCGGTACGCCGCTGAGCATCTGCTCCGGCGGGTCGCCCCAGCCGACCGGCCAGTGCGCCCGGACCAGGTCGTGGTTTCCGCCGATGCCGCCGCTGGCGACCACCACGGCCGAGGCGGTGTAGCTGAACTCACCGACCTTGACCTCGGAGCTGCGCACGCCGCGCGGCACCTCGCTCGGCTCCAGGACGTCGCCGGAGACCAGCACGCCGGCGGAGGAGATCTCGAGCTGGGTGACCTTGTGCCGGCAGCGGAGCCGGACACGCCGTGAGTTCAGCACTCGCTGGGCGAACGGCTCGACCAGCCCGGGACCGGTGCCCCAGGTGACGTGGAACCGTGGCACGGAGTTGCCGTGGCCGGGTGCGCTGTAGCCGCCCCGCTCGGCCCACTGGACGAGCGGGAAGAACCGCACCCCCAGACCGCGCAGCCACGGTCGCAGCTCGCCGCCGGCGAACTCGACGAATCCTTCGGCCCAGCGGCGCGGCCAGTAGTCCTCCGGCCGGTCGAAGGCGGCGCTGCCCAGCCAGTCGGCCAGCGCCAGCTCGGTCGAGTCGCGGATCCGCAGCCGGCGCTGCTCGGGCGAGTCGACCAGGAACAGGCCGCCGAACGACCAGTGCGCCTGACCACCGAACGACTGCTGCGGCTCACCGTCGAGCAGGATCACCGACTTCTCGGCGTCGGCCAGCTCGGCGGTCGCCACCAGACCGGACAGCCCGGCGCCGATCACGATGACGTCAGAGTCCATGGCTCACATGGTGTCATGCGCCTCCCCGAGCCCGGCCGGGTTGCGTGTGGTCACCGAGCTGCCTGGATACGCTGAAAGTCATGTTCGACCTCTCCCGGCTGGCCGGCCGTGTGGTGGCCAGCGCTCCACCGACGCCGCTGCGTTCGCCGCTCGATCAACGCGTCCTGGCCGACCTGCCGACCTCGACCGAGGCGGACGTCGCGGCCGCCGCCGAACGGGCCCGGAAGGCCCAGCCGGACTGGGCCGCTACGCCGATCGAGCGGCGGATGCAGGTGCTGCTCGACCTGCACGACATGATCTTGGACCGGCGCGACGACCTGGCCGATCTCGTCCAGCTGGAGGCGGGCAAGTCCCGGCTCAGTGCGATGGAGGAGATCCTGCACACCGCCCTGACGGCCCGCTACTACGGCCAGACCGCCCGGCGCTACCTGCACACGGAGCGGGCCAGCGGCATCCTGCCCCTGCTGACCCGGATCGACCGGCACTACGTCCCGAAGGGCCTGATCGGGGCCATCGGTCCCTGGAACTACCCGTTGACCATGGCTGTCTCGGACGGGCTCGCGGCCCTCGCCGCCGGCAACGCGGTGCTGCTCAAGCCGGACGCCCAGACGCCGCTCAGCTCGCTGGCCGCCGCCGAGTTGCTGGAGGAGTGCGGCCTGCCGGCCGACGTCTGGCAGATCGTCAACGGGCCGGGGGACGTCGTCGGGCCGGCGCTGATCGACCAGGTCGACTACGTCTGTTTCACCGGCTCCACGGCCACCGGCCGCCGGGTCGCCCAGCAGTGCGCCGGCCGGCTGATCGGCTGCTCGCTGGAGCTGGGTGGGAAGAACCCCGCACTGGTGCTCGACGACGCGGACCTCGACCAGGCCGTGCCCGGCCTGATCCGCGCCAGCTTCTCCAACGCCGGGCAGCTCTGCGTCTCGATCGAGCGGCTGTACGTCGCCCGCGACCTGCTGCCCGCCTTCGCCGACCGTTTCGCCTCCACCGCCGCGCAGCTCCGGCTGGGTGCCGGCCTGGACTACGACGCCGACGTCGGCTGCCTGATCAATGCGGCCCAGGTCGAGCGGGTGGAGGCCCATGTCGAGGACGCCCGCGCGCACGGCGCCACCGTGCTCACCGGCGGCCGGTCCCGGCCCGATCTCGGCCCGACGTTCTACGAGCCGACCGTGCTGACCGGGGTCACTCCGGCGATGCGCTGCTTCGCCGACGAGACGTTCGGCCCGGTCGTCAGCCTGTATCCGATGGACGACGACGCGGACGGGATCGCCCAGGCAAACGCGTCGGCGTACGGCCTGAACGCCAGCGTCTGGACCGGTGACCCGGCCCGCGGCCGGCGGGTCGCCGCCGAGATCCAGTGCGGCACGGTCAACGTGAACGAGGGTTTCGCGGCCACCTTCGGCAGCCTGGACGCCCCGATGGGCGGGATGAAGCAGTCCGGGCTCGGCCGCCGGCAGGCGGGGGAGGGCATCCGCCGGTTCGTCGAGTCGCAGGCGGTGGCCACCCAGTCCGGCGTGCCGATCGCGCCCAGCTTCGGGCTGTCCAAACAGGGCTTCGTGACGGCGATGGCCGGCGCGATGCGTGTCCTGCGCCGCGCCGGCCGAGCCTGAGGAGGCGGCCGCCACCCAGCTCGAGCAACCCACCGTCAGATCTTTGGATCCTTTCTCCGCCCTTGGATCTCTTATAGGGGATCCAAGGGCGAACAAGGGATCCGAAGATGCGGTCGGGAGGCCCCTAGACTGCTCACTTCAACGTGAGGAGAGGTGGAGCCCGGGATGAGCCAGCCCGAGCATGATCTGGTCCTGGTGATCGATTTCGGCGCGCAGTACGCCCAGCTGATCGCCCGTCGCGTCCGGGAGGCGAAGGTCTATTCCGAGGTCGTGCCGCACACCGCGAGCGTGGCCGACATCGTCGCGCGCAAGCCCAAGGCGATCATCCTGTCCGGCGGTCCGCAGTCGGTGTACGCGCCCGGCGCGCCTCAGGTCGACGCAGACCTGTTCACCACCGGGTTGCCGACGTTCGGCATCTGCTACGGGTTCCAGGCGATGGCTCGGGCGCTCGGCGGTGACGTGGCCCGGACCGGGCTGAGCGAGTTCGGCCGGACCGAGGCCCAGATCGCCGAGCCGGGCACGCTGCTGGCCAAGGTGCCACCCGAGCTGCGGGTCTGGATGAGCCATGGCGACTCCGTTTCGGCTGCGCCGGCCGGGTTCACCGCGCTCGCGGGCAGTGCCGGTGCGCCGATCGCGGCGTTCGAGGACACCGGCCGCGGGCTGGCCGGCGTCCAGTGGCACCCCGAGGTGCAGCACAGCCAGGCCGGCCAGCTGGTGCTGGAGACGTTTCTCTACGACATCGCGGGCTGCCGTCCGGACTGGACCCCCGCGAACATCGTCGAGGACTCCGTCGAGGCGATCCGCGCTCAGGTCGGCGACGGCCGGGTGATCTGCGGGCTGTCCGGCGGGGTCGACTCGGCGGTCGCGGCGGCCCTGGTGCAGAAGGCGGTCGGCGACCAGCTGACCTGTGTGTTCGTCGACCACGGACTGCTGCGGAAGGGCGAGGCCGAGCAGGTCGAGCGGGACTTCGTCGCCGCCACCGGGGTCGACCTGCTGGTGGTCGACGCAGCGGAGACGTTCCTGGCGGCGCTGGACGGGGTGACGGACCCCGAGACCAAGCGGAAGATCATCGGCCGCGAATTCATCCGCTCCTTCGAGGGTGCGGCCCGGCAGGTGGTCGGCGCGCACGCGGACGAGGAGGCCGGGGTCGAGTTCCTGGTCCAGGGCACCCTCTATCCGGATGTGGTCGAGTCCGGCGGCGGCGAGGGTGCGGCGAACATCAAGAGCCACCACAACGTCGGCGGCCTTCCCGACGACCTCCAGTTCGCCCTGGTCGAGCCGCTGCGGGCCCTGTTCAAGGACGAGGTCCGGGCGGTCGGCGAGCAGTTGGGGCTGCCGGCCGAGATCGTCTGGCGGCAGCCCTTCCCGGGTCCGGGACTCGGCATCCGGATCATCGGCGCGGTCACCCGGGAGCGGCTGGAGATCCTTCGCGACGCGGACGCGATCGCCCGGACCGAGCTGACCGCGGCCGGGCTGGATCGCGACATCTGGCAGTTCCCGGTGGTGCTGCTCGCCGACGTCCGCAGCGTGGGCGTGCAGGGCGACGGCCGGACGTACGGCCACCCGATCGTGCTCCGCCCGGTGACCAGCGATGACGCCATGACCGCCGACTGGGGCCGGCTGCCGTACGACCTGCTGGAGAAGGTCAGCACCCGGATCACCAACGAGGTCCGGGCGGTGAACCGGGTGGTGGTCGACATCACCAGCAAGCCGCCCGGCACCATCGAATGGGAGTAGCGGGCGTTCTGAACTGCTCCGCTCGGCGAGTGGGAATAGCCCCACCCACGCCGACGCTGCGCGCCGGTGAGTGCAGGAGCGTGCTGTGAAACAACGCTTTTCCGTTTCACAGCACGCAACGAACGAGCCGGCCCGAAGCGCAGCGGAGCGCGGAGCGAGGCTTGCCGAGTGGAGCAGTCAGCTCAGCGGCGTGGTCTGACCCACCGGCTTGCCGTTGGTGCTCTGCGGCTGCTCCCAGGGAGCGCCGGCCGCGCCCCAGACCGAGTCGCTGCCGTTCGCGTTCACCGGCGGGTAGGTGACGCTGTCGGCGGGCGACTCCTCCGGCATCACGAACATCGCGATGATGTAGGCCACCACCGGCACGAACGTGAACAGCGTGATCACGACGGTGAGGATCCGGACCAGGGTCGGGTCCATGTTCAGGTACTTGGCGATGCCACCGCAGACGCCGCCGATGAAGCGGTCGTTGCGGCTGCGTTCGAGCCGCTTGGGAGCTGAGTACGGAGCGGACATGATCTGTGTCTTTCCTTTCGGGGTTGGGTTCTAGGTTTCAGTCGCGGTTGCGGGACAGGGCGAGGCCGGCGACGCCGAGCACGACCAGGCTCAGCGGCGCGGCGATCTTGAGCAGCTGCCAGTCGACGCCGCCGACGTAGGTCAGCCAGAGCGCCAGCAGGGCGATACCGGTGATCAGCACGCCGAAGATCAGCGACACCACGTCGGGCTTGTACGTCCTCATCGGGTCACCTCGATCTGGCCGACATCGGCCGACAGCTTCAGGGTCAGGGTGGGCTGCTTCGGGTCGGGTGCGGTCGGCGGCAGCACAGCGTGCAGCTCGGTGCCGCTCGCCGCCTTGGTCCCGAACGCAGTGACCGCGCCGGCGTCGACGGTGTAGTCGACGACCACGTTCACCTTCTCGGGCACCGTCACGCTCAGCTCGCCGAGATCGATGTCGGCGGTGTACGTCGCGTCGTCGGTGAGCGCCAGCCTGCTCAGATCCACGCTCAGGTTTCCGACGTCGCGATGATCGCCGGCGGCGGGTAGCGCCGCGACATCGGTGTACGCGATCTGCTGGGACTGCCACTCGGTCGCCGGCGGCAGCTGCGGCGCGGCGGCCACTCCCATGGTGATCACGGCGAGCAGCAGGCCGATCGGGAGGATGCCGCGGGCACGGCCCAACCAGGTCGCCGCGATCAGGGTCAGCCCGAGCACCAACAGCGCGGCCGCGAGGTAGGTCACCGCGGACACCGACGCGCCCGCGGCATCGGCGATGGCGAGGCCGGTCAGGGTCAGCCCGAGCATCAGCACCGCGACCAGCCGCAGCCTGCGGGCCGATCGGCGGTCGGCCGGCTTCGGGACCGCGGGCACGACGGCCGTGACGGCCGGCTCGGGCGAGTAGAGGCCGACCGGGTCGGGATGGGCGAGGTACGCCTGCTGCTCGGCGACCGCAGCGCTGCCAGCGGGGTCATTGGCCGAGGGCGGGGTGACCCAGCCCGACGGCTCGCTGCGATCCTCGTCCACCGACCAGGCGGCACCGGCGGCCGGGTAGGTCGACGGCGGGGTGTTCGGGCTGGAGGTGGTCCGCTGGGCGGCGCTGTCGCGCTGCACCTGGACGATCCGCTCTCGCCAGGCGTCGGCCGCCTGGGTGAAGGCGGTCGGCGGCCCCGAGTAGTTGTAGAACTGAGTCGGCTGAGCGGGCGGCATCGCGGGTGGCTGGGCGGGCGGCGGCGGGGACGGGGTCTTGCGCACCTTGGTCCGGTAGTAGCCGAAATACCAGATCAGCGCCAGGATCAGGGCGGGTCCGAACCCGAACGGTGTGACCGAGCCGAGCACGGCGAAGCTGATGATGCACGCGATCACGACGATCGCGATCCAGATCTCGCGGGAGAGCCGGCTCGCCTGCTCACCGAGCAGGTCGTGGATCACCGGCCGCTCGCTGCCCTCGGCCGGGATGAGGAGCCAGCCGGCGACGTACAGCACGAGGCCGATGCCGCCGCTCAGTGCGAGCAGCACGCAGCCGACCCGGACCAGCAGCGGGTCCACGTTCCAGTGGCGGGCGACACCGCCGCACACACCGGCGAGCTTGGCGTCGCTGGTGCTGCGGCGGATGGTCCAGATCGAACTCATGACAGCCATCGTGCCGACCGGGGCCCGCCGCGCCATCAGGGACGACCCCCGATTCGTCCCCTGATACCTGGGACAATGGAACTCCGGACCCTCCCTCGGGACCCGGGTACGGTCCGGGCCGACCCTGGTGCCCCCAGGGCGGCACCGTGTGAGGGTGGAGGTGAGATGCCGACGACCGACCCGACTGCCGCGTACCCGCCGGCGACGAGCCCGCCCGCCCTGAGCCCGCCCACGCTGAGCCCGCCCGACCTGGCGACCTCCAGCGTGCCATCGCCGAGAACGGGTCCGACGACTCAGCAGGATCCCGGCGCCGGCGGGAGACCGCCGAGGGTCGAGGCGGACGAGGCGACCGAGCCGCGGTTGACGCCGCCGGCGGCGCGGGCCCCCGACCGAGTCGGCGGCGACACCGGCAAGCAGGAGCCCGAGGGCGACCGGCCGAGGGCGACCCGGATCAGCGAGGGCGCCATGCTCGGCGGCGTCTGTACCGGCCTGGCCCGGCACCTCGGCTGGCCGGTGATGGTCATCCGGATCGGCTTCGTCGCGCTAGCCGCGTTCCAGTTCATCGGCGTGCTGGCCTACGGCGCGCTGTGGCTGTTGCTTCCGCCGCAGCCGCCGGCGATGGCACCCGGCCTGGAGGCGGCCAGCCGGTCGGGGATGCGGCAGACCACGAAGCCGGCCCGATCGCACGACTGGGGAAAGGTCGTCGCGCTGGTCGCGCTCGGCGCCGGCGTGCTGTGGATCGTGCAGACCAGCGGCCTCGGGCTGAGCCAGCAGCTGTTCTGGCCGGTTGCGTTCGCCTGTGCCGGGGCGGCGCTGGTCTGGCGGCAGGCCGATCGCGCGGAGCAGAAGAAGTGGCGAGACGAGGCCGGTGGCCGGGTCTGGCTGGCGCCGTTCGTGGCCCGCGGCGGGTGGCCGGCCCTGGTCCGGATCATCGTCGGTCTCGGGTTGGTCGGGGCCGCCTTCGGACTGGTCGTCGCCCAGCAGGGGCAGCTCGCCCTGCTGCCCGAGGTGCTGGCGATGACGGTGCTCGCGCTGGCCGGTCTCGCCGTGGTGCTGGCACCGTGGCTGCACCGGTCGAGGAGCGCGCTGAACGAGGCGCGGGCGGAGAAGGTCCGGGCCGACGCGCGGGCCGACATGGCCGCCCACCTGCACGACTCGGTGCTGCAGACGCTCGCCCTGATCCAACGTCAGTCCGACGACCCGAAAGCGGTCCAGCAGCTGGCCCGGCGGCAAGAACGTGAGCTGCGCACCTGGCTGTACGGCGAGGAGGCCGCCGAGGCCACCCTGAAGGCCGCGCTGACCGCGGCGGCGGCCGAGGTGGAGGACGAGCGGGCCATCCCGATCGAGCTGGTCGTGGTCGGCGACTGCGACACGAACGAGGCGGTGGTCGCGCTGGTCCGGGCGGCCCGGGAGGCGATGGTCAACGCGGCCAAGCACTCCGGTGCCGACAAGATCGACGTCTATGCCGAGGTGGACGAGGGCACCGTCGAGGTGTTCGTCCGCGACCGCGGCAAGGGGTTCGACATCGACGAGATCGGCGAGGACCGGATGGGTGTCAAGGGCAGCATCATCGACCGGATGGCGCGGCACGGCGGCAAGGCCGTGGTCCGCTCCACGCCCGGTGAGGGAACCGAAGTACGACTGGAGATCACGACATGAGTCAACCCATCCGACCGGGCTCGCCGAGTGGGCAGGGCGCCGCACCGGGCACACCCGGGCAGCCGGCGATGCCGGGGCATCCCGGAGCCCCTTCGCAGCCCGGCGCCGCCTCCCCGCGGGTGGTCGCGACCCCCGGCGCGCCGGCGGCGGGCTCCTCCGCTCCGGGCGCGCCGCCGCCAACCCCGGCGCCGCGGATCAGCGTCGTCGTCGTCGACGACCACGCGATGTTCCGCAGCGGGGTCAAGGCCGAGATCGGGCAGTCTGTCCAGGTCGTCGGTGAGGCGCCCGACGCGGAGACCGCGATCAAGGTCGTCCTCGCCACCCGGCCGGACGTGGTGCTGCTGGACGTCCACCTGCCGGGCGGCGGCGGGATCGAGGTGCTGAAGAAGGTCCACGAGCAGAACCCCGACCAGCGCTTCCTCGCTCTGTCGGTGTCCGACGCGGCGGAGGACGTGATCGGCGTGATCCGGGCGGGCGCGCGCGGCTATGTCACCAAGTCGATCAGCGGCCCGGAGCTGATCGCGGCGATCAAGCGGGTGGCCGACGGCGACGCGGTGTTCTCACCGCGGCTGGCCGGTTTCGTGCTGGACGCCTTCTCCGGCGCCATCGACATCGCCAGCGTGGACGAAGACCTGGACCGGTTGTCCGCCCGGGAGCGCGAGGTGCTGCGGCTGATCGCCCGCGGCTATGCGTACAAGGAAGTGGCCAAGGAGCTGTTCATCTCGATCAAGACGGTCGAGACGCATGTCAGCAGCGTGCTGCGCAAGCTACAGCTGTCCAACCGGCACCAACTGACCCGCTGGGCCACCGACCGGAGGCTGGTCTAGCCGGTCAGGCCCTGGACGTACGCCCCTTGATCGCTCCCCAGATCGCCAGCACGACGATGCTGCCGATGAAGGACAGCACCC
This sequence comes from Microlunatus ginsengisoli, assembly GCF_039537205.1. Lineage (NCBI taxonomy): Bacteria > Bacillati > Actinomycetota > Actinomycetes > Propionibacteriales > Propionibacteriaceae > Microlunatus > Microlunatus ginsengisoli. The sequence continues at coordinate 24,681 of NZ_BAABAB010000005.1, forward strand.
AGGTGCGGATCGAGAAGAAGTGCCCGAGGCCGACGTTGAAGAACAGGTTGCCGAGGAATCCGCCGACCAGGGCGCCGACGATGCCGAGCAGGATGGTGGTGATCCAGCCACCCTGGTGCAGGCCGGGCAGCACCGCCTTCGCGATCGTGCCCATGATCAGTCCGATGAGGATCCAGCCGATGATGCCCATGATCGAAATCTACGTCCGCGGCACAACGGAGCCGGGCAGGCGCGCTCCGGCACGGCGTTCCGGTGTCGTGGATGCGCCGATCCCGGCGCCGGTGGCGTAGGTTGGTGTGGATATGAGTGGGGCGTCGCGATGAGACTGTCGGCGCGGGTGGACTACGCCCTGCGGGCGGTGTGTGAGCTCGCCGCCGCGAACGCCCCGCGAACGGTCGAGCAGCTCTCGGCGGCGCAGAACATCCCGAACAAATACCTGGAGAGCATCCTCGGCGAGCTTCGTCGCGGCGGCCTGCTGCGCAGCCAGCGCGGGCCGGACGGTGGCTACCGGCTCGGCCGGCCGGCCGAGCAGATCAGCATCGCCGACGTCATCCGGGCCCTGGACGGGGAACTGGCCAATGTCCGGGGCAGCCGCCCCGAGCACCTGGAGTACGTCGGTGCGGCCGCCGCCCTGCAGGAGGTCTGGATCGCGCTCCGGGCCTCGGAGCGCGAGATCCTCGAGGGTGTCACGCTGGCCGACGTGGCCGCGCACGAGTTGCCGGCGTCGGTCAGCGCGCTGGTCGCGAACCCCTCCGCCTGGAGCTGACAGCTCGACCTCGTCCGCACGCCGTTGGTGCCCGGCCGTCGGACCACGCCTGGCGCGGCCGGGACTGCCGCTTCGCACCCCTGGCCCGCGCTCCACACCCCTGACTGGCGCTTCGCACCCCGGGCCAGGGGTGCGAAGCGGCAGTGAGCGGTGTGAAGCGGCCGACGGCCCGGGCCCGGGGATCGGGCATCCCGGATGACGAGACGGCGAGTGTCGTCGCGGGACGACGTGACCTAGTATTTCGGCTATCCCTAGTAAGTCGCTAGGTATTGCCTCTCCGGTAGGAAGTTCGTTCGATGCGCAAATTGCTCGTGCTGGCCGTGGTCGGCTTCGTTGCCCAACTGGTCGACGGCAGCCTCGGCATGGGCTACGGGGTCACATCCTCGACGATGCTCGTGCTGGCCGGTCTGACGCCGGCCGCCGCGTCGGCGTCGGTGCACTTCTCCGAGCTCGGCACCAACCTCGCCTCCGGCGTCTCGCACTGGCGGCTGAAGAACGTGGACTGGCGGGTCGTCGCCCGGATCGCCGGACCGGGCGCGATCGGCGCCTTCATCGGCGCGACCGTGCTCTCCAACCTGTCCACGGACGCCGCGGCGCCGATCATGGCGGTCATCCTGGCGGCGCTGGGGGCGTACATCATCGTCCGGTTCGTGGTCGGCATCCGGCCGCGCTTCGCCAAGCCGCACACCATCAAGTTCCTGGCCCCGCTGGGCGCGTTCGCCGGGTTCATCGACGCCACCGGCGGCGGTGGCTGGGGCCCGGTGGCCACACCGGCGCTGCTGGCCGACGGCCGGATGGAGCCGCGCAAGGTGATCGGCTCGATCGACACCTCGGAGTTCGCCGTCAGCGCCGCCGCCAGCCTCGGCTTCATCATCGGTCTGGGTGCGGCGGGCATCAACTGGGGCTTCGCGCTGGCGCTGCTGATCGGCGGCCTGGTCGCGGCGCCGCTGGCTGCGTACCTGGTCAAGGTCGCGCCGGCGCACCTGCTCGGCGTGCTGGTCGGCGGGATGATCCTGCTCACCAACGCCCGCGTGCTGCTGAAGAGCTTCGACGTCGACTCCGCGATCCGCTGGCCCATCTACGGCGCGATCGTGCTGCTCACCCTCGCCGGCCTGTACGTCGCCGTCCTGCGGGCCCGGAAGCGGTCCAGCGCCAGCGCTCGGGTCGATGCCGGCGAGGAAGAGGCCGTTCGCGCTTGACCGATTTGTTTCCTGAGCTCGTCGAAGGGCCGGTGGAGCGCGCTTCGACAGGCTCAGCGCGCATCAAAGCAACGGCCGGAGCGGGGTCAGCACCGTCTCGGAGAACTTCACCATGGCGTGCCGGCGCTGCCAGTCGGTCAGGGTGAGCTCGACGGAGTTGGAGGAGTCGATGGTGAAGACCTCCTCCATCTGCCGGGCGACCTCGCTGTTGTAGACCTCCATGTTGATCTCGTAGTTCCCGAGCAGGCTGAGCCGGTCGATGTTGGCAGTGCCGATGGTCGACCACTGGCCGTCGATGGTCGCGGTCTTCGCGTGCACCATCGCCTTCTGGTAGAGGAACAGCCGCACGCCGCCGCGCAGCAGCTGCCCGTAGAACCCGCGGGACAGCCAGTCGGCCACGATGTGGTTGGACTCGGCGGGCACGATGATCCGGACGTCGACCCCGCGCCGGGCCGCCCGGATCAAGGCGGTGAGCATGTCCTCGTCCGGAATCAGGTACGCGTGGGTCAGGTAGACGTGGTGGGAGGCCCGGTCGATCGCCTCCAGATACATCCCGCGGATCGGGTAGACCATCATCCGCGGCATGTTGCGGTGGATCCGGATGTAGGGCTGCCAGGTCAGGCTGCCGGTGTCGGGCAGCGCCTTGCGCCTCTTGTCGTCGGCGAACAGGTTCCAGTAGTCGATGAACGCGTTGCGCATGTCCCAGACGATGTCGCCGGTCAGCCGGGCGTGCGTGTCGCGCCAATCGGTGGCGTACAGGGTGCCGATGTTGTAGCCGCCGACGAACGCCGCGTCATGGTCCACGACGAGCAGCTTGCGGTGGTCGCGACCGCTGTTGCGGGGGAACCGGAAGCCGCTGGCGACCAGCGGGTGGCGCCGGACGTGGATGTGCGGCGGCAGGTGGAAGAACGACCGCGGGACGACCAGGTTGGCGAACTCGTCGAAGACGACGTACACCTCCACGCCCCGGTCGGCCGCCTCGATCAGGGCGTCCTTGAAGGCCTGGCCGACCTCGTCGCCCTTCCAGATGAAGGTCTCGAAGAAGATCTCCCGCTTGGCGAGGTGGATCGCGTGCAGCATGTCGCGGTAGAGGTCCTCGCCGTAGGTGTAGACGGTGACCTCCGACCCGCCGGCGGTCATCACCTTCGGCGCCAACCGGGGAAAGATCGCGGGCGTACGTCCCCGCTTGCGATACATGTCGATGGTGACCAGGGTGAGCAGGGTCGCGCCCTGGACCGCCGCGACCGCCATCACGGTGCGCTTGATGATCGTGCGCACCGGGATCCGACGCCACCACATGCCACCAGGGTAGTGCCGAGCCAGTCGCCCCGCCCCCTCATTCTCTCCGCACCCAGGCCCACGAAACTGTGCGCGTCTTGCAGCGACACGCCGGTGAGGACGGCAAGAGCCGCACAGTTTCCGGGACGGGGTGTGATGACGGCACGAGTCGGCACGAGACTGTGGGTCGCAGCGCTTAGGGTGGTCGAGCCATGAGTGAAGCACAGCAGCGCAGCGTCCGGCCGACTCCCGAGGACACGCTGGATCAGGAGGCGGCCTTGGCCGACAGTCTGGGCGGTGAGCGGGCGCAGCCGCGCCGCCGGCGCGAGCGGCTGACCATGGAGACCCTGGTGGCCGGGCTGAACCCGCAGCAGCGCGAGGCGGTGCTGCACGAGGGTCCGCCGGTTCTGGTGGTGGCAGGTGCGGGCTCGGGCAAGACCCGGGTGCTGACCCGGCGGATCGCGTACCTGGTCGCCCAGCGCAACGTCCATCCCGGCTCGATCCTGGCCATCACGTTCACCAACAAGGCCGCCGCGGAGATGCGCGGCCGGGTCCAGGAACTGGTCGGCAACCGGGCGAAGCTGATGTGGGTCTCCACCTTCCACTCCGCCTGCGTCCGGATTCTGCGGGCCGAGATCCACCGGTTCAACCTGACCCGGACGTTCTCCATCTACGACGACGCCGACAGCAAGCGGCTGATGCAGCTGGTCGCGCACGATTTGAGCCTCGATCCGAAGCGCTATCCGGTGCGGGCGATCCTGAACTGGGTCTCGACCTGCAAGAACGAACTGGTCGACCACGAGTCGGCCCGGTCCCGGGTGAACACCGAGCTGGAGGAGAACTACCTGGCGGCCTACCAGGAATACCAGCGGCGGCTGACCGCGGCCAACGCGCTCGACTTCGACGACCTGATCATGACCACGGTGCACCTCATGCAGGCCTTCCCGGAGCTTCGTGAGCAGTATCGGCGGCGGTTCCGGCACGTGCTGGTGGACGAGTACCAAGACACCAACCACGCGCAGTACGCCCTGATCCGCGAACTGTGCTCGGCCGAGGTCGACGGCGGCCAGGTCGGCGACGAGGTCACCGTCGACCCGCCGGAGCTGATGGTGGTGGGCGACTCCGACCAGTCCATCTACGCGTTCCGCGGCGCGACCATCCGCAACATCAACGACTTCGAGTCCGATTTCCCCGGCGCCGCGGTGATCATGCTCGAACAGAACTACCGCTCGACCCAGACGATCCTGTCCGCGGCCAACGCGGTGATCGTCAAGAACGAGGGACGCAAGCCGAAGCGGTTGTGGTCGGACTCCGGCGACGGTGAGGCGATCGTGGGATACGTCGCCGACACCGAGCACGACGAGGCCAGCTTCGTCGCCCGGGAGATCGACGCGCTGCGCGACGCGGGACGGGCTCGGTACGCCGACTGCGCGGTGTTCTATCGCACCAACGCCCAGTCCCGGCCGTTCGAGGAGGTGTTCATCCGGCTCGGTCTGCCCTACAAGGTGGTCGGCGGGGTCCGGTTCTACGAGCGGCGCGAGGTGCGCGACGCCATCGCCTATCTGCGGGCGATCGCGAACCGGGCCGACGACGTGTCGGTACGACGGATCCTGAACGTGCCGAAGCGGGGGATCGGGGACCGGGCCGAGGAGGCGGTGGAGGCGCTCGCCGCTCGGGAGCGGATCAGCTTCGGCGAGGCGCTGCGCCGGATCGACGACGTGACCGGACTGGCGCCGCGGTCGGCCAAGCAGCTGATCGGCTTCGCCGACTTCCTGGACGAGCACGAGGCGATGGTCGCCGAGGGCGTACCCGCCGACCAGATCCTGACCAGCGTGCTGCAGAAGTCCGGCTATCTGGCCGAGCTGCAGTCCTCGACAGACCCGCAGGACCAGACGCGGCTGGAGAACCTGGTCGAACTGGTCGCGGTGGCCCGCGAGTTCGTGGCGGGCGCGATCGGTGGCGGAGCCGGCGCGGACGCGCTGGACTCGCTGCTGGCGGACGATGGGGTGCTGGTCGGCGCGGGCCTCGATCCGCAGCTGCGGGCCGAGGCGCTGGAGCAGGCTACCGAGGACGGCGAGTTGGATCTCGGCGCCGGCGCGCCCGAGCCGGATGCGTCGCTGGGTGCGTTCCTGGAGCGGGTCGCCCTGGTGGCCGACTCCGACCAGATCCCGCCGCCGCCCGGCGTCGAGGACGAGGGTGTCGTCACCTTGATGACACTGCATACGGCCAAGGGACTGGAGTTCGACACCGTCTTCCTGACCGGGCTGGAGGACGGCGTCTTCCCGCACCAGCGAGCGTTGACGTCGATGAGCGAGCTGGAGGAGGAACGACGGCTGGCGTACGTCGGTGTGACCCGGGCGCGCAAGCGGCTCTATGTCAGCCGGGCCGTCGTCCGGGCGGCCTGGGGCGCACCTCAGCACAACCCGGCGAGCCGGTTCCTGGCCGAGATCCCGGATCGCCTGCTCGACTGGCGGCGGACCGAGCAGGCAACCACCAGCTGGCGCAGTACGTCCGCCACCCGTCAGGTGCAGGAGCGCTGGAAGGAACGGGTCGGGTTCGGAGCCCGGCCGAAGGTGCGGACCGTGCCCAACGTGGCGGCGGGGGACCGGGTGCTGCACACGACGTTCGGCATGGGCACGGTGATCGCCACCACCGGCAGCGGCGACGACACCAAGGCCGACGTCGACTTCGGCTCGGCCGGGGTGAAGCGGCTCTCGCTCCGGCACGCCCCGCTTGAGAAGCTCTAGCGGCTGGCCGGCGCCGAAACGGCGCGATTTAGACGTCCTGGCAACTGAGGACCAGGCCAGCGGTTCGGGCCGTCGTACGCCCGCGCTCGGACGCGACCACCCCTGACCGAGGGAGGCCGGCCCACCTCGATTCGCGACATGCTGCAGTCGCGCCAGTCGGGGATTGCGACGTCTAGCCGATCACGGCTTGATGTGCATCTTGGTCAACCAGGGGAGCGGGTCGACCGCCTTGTAGACGTCGCCCGGCTCGATGCCCTTCGGGTAGACCTCGAAGTGCATGTGCGGGCCGAAGGCGCGGCCGGTCTGGCCGACGGCCCCGACCGAGTCGCACGGGGAGACCTTCTGCCCGACCTCGACACTGACCCGGGACATGTGCGCCATCAGGACCTGGGTCCCGTCCGCCTGCTTGATCACCACGTAGTTGCCGGCCCAGCCGCTGGCCGGTCCCGGTCCGGCATTCATCACCACGCCGGCGGTCGGGGCGCGCAGGCCGGTGCCGATCGGGGCGGAGAAGTCGAAGCCGGTGTGGTAGCGAGCCCAGGCGCCGACATCGCCGAATCGGGCAGCGATGGTGTAGCCGCCGACGACCGGCACGCATCCCTTGGTGGCGCGGGCCTTGGCCGCGGCGATGGCCTTCTTCCGCTTCGCGACCAGGGTGTCGTCCTGCTTCTCGATCGAGGACGCGGTGGCGGCGAGCGCCTCGGCGCGAGCCTCGATCGCCTGCGGGTCGGCGACCTGCTCGCCGGAGCTCGCGGCCGATTCCGCGGCGGAGGCCTCGGCCTCGGCAGCGTGCGCGGACAGCCGGCCCGCGGCGGTGGCCGCGGCCACCGGGGGCCGGGCATTGCCACGAGTGACCGAGGTGGAACGCGCGTCGAAGGCGTCGGGCACCTTGACCCCGGGCACGACGTCGGTCACGACGCTGGGCTGGGCGGTGGCCGGCGTTGCAGAGCTGGACTGCGCGGAGCCGGTGAGGGCGACCGAGCCGGCGACGCCGACACCGAGCGCGGAGACTGCGAGGACCGCGAGACCGCGGTGCAGCCAGTTCGGCTTGGTGTCCACCAGAGCGCGGCGGGCCGCGGGCCGGCGACCGAACAAACTCGTAGGTGACAACCTTGTCAAGGCTGGTTCGTCTTCCTCGTGAGGCGGCGGGACAGTTCAGTCCGCGCCCCTGAGGGTGTGTTGCCGAGGCGGTTGCTGGAACGCCCTGGACTTCGGTGAGGCCCGTCTGCCGGAGGTGGCTCGAACGGTGGACTGCAACGACCATAACGGATTGGTAACTTCAGTCCAAAATGGTGGCGGACCACTCGAACGACTGGTACGCGAAAAGGTGACGCAGGTCTCCGAACCCACGCTGACCAGGTCCAATAAGCGAGATGGTTTCGTGACGTAGATCTCGCTCGGCGGTGACCGGGCGAGCCGCCTCAGTGAGTCTGCAGGCCGTGCGCGCGCAGCCAGGGCTGCGGGTCGATCGCCCGGTAGACGTCGCCGTATTTCACTCCGGCCGGATAGAGCTCGAAGTGGAGGTGCGGCCCGAAGGCCCGGCCGGTCTCGCCGACGTACCCGATGATCTGGCCGGCGCTGACGGACTGGCCAGCGGACACCGCGATCCGCGACATATGCGATGACATTGTTGTCACGCCCCCGGCGTGCCGGATCGCGACGTGGTTGCCGGACCAGTCACCGACGTTGCCGGCGAACACGACGACACCCGGCAAGACGGCGCGGATGGGTGTGCCTGCGGCGGCGCGGAAGTCGAGGCCGGTGTGGTAGCGCGACCACAGCCCGTACTGGCCGAATCGGGCGCCGACCACAGCGCCCGGTACGGGCGCGACCGCGGTGCCGCCGGTCGGGATGGTGGTGTTGCCCGGGTCGGCCGTCGTCGAGGTCGAGTCGGTCGCGGTCGCGACCGCGTTGCCCGCCGCGACCCGGGCGGCGATCGCTCGCTGCTGACGCGCCCAGGCGAGTTTGACCGCGTTCTCCTGGATTTGCCGCTCAGTCGCGTCCAGCGTGTTCTTCCTGGCCTTGCTGGCCTGGTCGCGGACGGCCCGGGTGACCTGTTCGGCGGTCTTGGCCAGGTCTTCGGCTCGCTGTGCGGCCCGCTCCTTGGCCAGCGCGGCGCGGAGCTGCTCGGACCGGGAGGTGTCGACCCCGGGATCGCGGGCCAGGAATGCCTGCGCTGCCGCGGGCTGACTCACGCTCGACGTGCCGGCACCGGCACCCGCCTTCGCGGCGCCCGGGACGGAGCCGTCGACCGTTCCCGCCGCGGAGCTGGCGGCGTCGGCCGGAGTGCTGGCGCTGGTGATCGGTGCATCTCCAGCCGTCATCGGCTGGGCGCTCGTGGTCAGCGACATGGAACCGGCGATGGCCAGGCCCAGCGCGGAGATGCCCAGCGCCGCGAATCCCTGGGACAGCCAGCTGCGACGATCCGGGCCGGGGTCGGCCGCCGGGCGGCGCGCGGCGCGCCCCTGCGGTTGCCTCGTCACGTCGTTCCCTCGCTGCTCGCTGTCTCGATGTCGGCACTCGTCGTGAGCACCGAAATCGGTGCGACCAGGCGCGATGCCCACTGCGTACGTCTGGCGGCGGGGGAAGTCGACCCAGACAGTGCCCGACTCGGTCTGGTCCCCGCGCACGGCACTGTGATCAAGATAACGGACTGATAAAGCAAGCTCAAACCCACCAGCCCGACCTCTCGACCCGACGACCGTCCCCCACGATCACCGAGAAGAATTGTACCGGGTCCGCAGGATCAGCGGACAGCTTTAACTCAACCGGCTCACAGTTCCGCGGGCGCACCGGACCGGCTCCTCCGGGGTCGCCAGGCCGGCGCCGCATCGGCCACGATCCGTGGTTGCGTCAGCACTCGCCGGTCGCGCCTCGGGGGGCCGCGGGAGGGCTGGCGGACGCATCCTCGACCCGCGTCCCGTCCGCGTCGAGATGGCGTAGCGCGGAGGCGATCTGGAACGCGATCCGGCCGTTGTTGGGCATCGACATATGGCCGACCCCGTGGATCGCGACGTTGGTCGCGTTGAGATCCGGATGGACGATCGTCGCACTCCAGTGCGGCAGGATCAGGTGGTCGATGTCGGAGTAGAAGGCGATGAACCGGGTGCTGCAGTCCGGGGCCGGCAGGGTCAGCTCCGCGATCACGTCGGAGTCCGGCGCGAGCTGGCGGACCAGCGGCACGACCTTGCCGATCTTCGCCAGCGTCGTCCCCTGGTGCGGGCTGCCGAGCGTGACGCAGGTATGCACCCGGCGGTGACCATCCATCCGCTGGATGTAGTAGCGGGCGATCAGCCCGCCGAGGCTGTGCCCGATGATGTGGATCCGCTCGTACCCCGAGTCGGCACAGAGCTGCTCCACGGCCTGCTGCAGGTCGCCAGCGGCCCCGCGGACGTCGGAGGTGAGCAGGCCGTAGTCGAACGAGGACACGTCGCTGAACCCGCGCCGGCGCAGGGCCCGGTCCATCACGGTGAAGATCGAGTGGTTGTCCACGATCCCGTGCACCAGCAGGATCGGGGTGGCCGCGGCGTCGACCCCGGCGTGCACCAGCCCGCGCTGGGCCGGGGTGAAGCCGCGGAAGTTGTAGTGCCCGTGCGCCGACCGGTTCGCCGGGTCGCTCAGCAGGCCGCCGGGATACATCACCAGGTGCGCCGCGATCCAGCCGGCCTCGATCGCCACCCCCGAGGCGACCCGGGGCAGATCACGCCGGACGACGCGTGAAATGCCTCCGATGGCCGAGTTCAGCACGGATAAACATTACAGCCCAGTAGGGTAACTGGTGTGGAACCTCAGGACGTTCCGACAACTTTGTCAGCCGCCGAGCCGGCGTCGTCAACCGGTGCCGGACCGTTGCGGATCGTGGTCGCCAAGCCCGGCCTCGACGGCCACGACCGGGGCGCCAAGGTGGTGGCCCGCGCACTCCGCGACGCCGGGATGGAGGTCATCTACACCGGCCTGCACCAGACTCCGGAGCAGATCGTCGGCACCGCGCTCGCCGAGGACGCCGACGCCATCGGGCTGTCGGTGCTGTCTGGCGCGCACATGACACTGTTTGCCCGGGTGGTCGAGCTGCTGGCCGAGGCGGACGCCACCGACATCGTCGTCTTCGGCGGCGGGATCATCCCCGAGGCGGACCGGGCGCCGCTGGCCGCGCTGGGCGTGGCCCAGGTATTCACCCCCGGCGCATCGATGGCCGAGATCGTCGACTGGGTCCGTGCGAACGTACGCCGGAGCTGACGGGCCACCGCCCGACCTCCGGCCCCGTTGCCAGCCCCGGCCCCGGCCCCGTTGACCGGAACTCCCGTTGCCGGAAAGTGTGCAGATCCGGCGCTGTGAAGCGATTCAGAAGTGCGAGTGCTGCACAGTTTCCGGGAGGGGTGGGGAGGTCGGTGCCGGGATCGGGTGCCTTCGCCGGGTCGAGGCGGTCCGGGCAGGACGGCGGGCGGTCGACCCCGGCACGGCCGGGAAGGCGCGACCACTAGGCTTCAAGCCGTCTGCGCGGTGCGGACACTTCCCGAGTCGCACCGGCCACTGCCGGCTGCCTATCCCGTGGCCGATCGGTGGCCGAGAAGCATGGAGGCAGTTCAGTGGACCTGTACGAGTACCAGGCGCGAGACGTTTTCGAGGCGCACGGCGTACCCGTGCTGCGCGGCATCACCGCCACAACGCCGGAGGAGGCGCAAGCGGCCGCGGCCGAGCTGGGCAGCCCCGTGGTCGTGGTGAAGGCGCAGGTGAAGACCGGTGGCCGCGGCAAGGCGGGCGGCGTGAAGATCGCCAAGAGCCCCGAGGAGGCGCGCGAGCGCGCCGAGGAGATCCTCGGACTGGACATCAAGGGCCACATCGTCAAGACGGTGATGATCGCCGAGGGCGCGAACATCGCGGAGGAGTATTACTTCTCCCTGCTGCTGGACCGGGCGAACCGCCGCTACCTCGCCATGTGCTCCAAGGAGGGCGGCATGGAGATCGAGCAGCTCGCGGTCGAGCGGCCGGAGGCGCTGGCCCGGATCCCGGTCGATCCGAACGTCGGCATCGATCAGGCGAAGGCCGACGAGATCGTCGCGGCCGCCGGCTTCGACGGCGACGACGCCGCCGAGATCGCGCGGGTGATCCAGCTGCTCGGCAAGGTCTACGAGGCCGAGGACGCCACCCTCGTCGAGGTGAACCCCCTGGTCAAGACGGGTGAGGGCAGGATCGTCGCCCTCGACGGCAAGGTGTCCCTGGACGCCAACGCGGACTTCCGGCACCCCGACCACGAGGCCCTGGCCGACAAGTCCGCCGAGGATCCGCTGGAGGCCGCGGCCAAGGCCAAGGGACTGAACTACGTCAAGCTCGACGGCAGTGTCGGGATCATCGGGAACGGCGCGGGTCTGGTGATGAGCACGCTGGACGTGGTCGCGTACGCGGGTGAGGAGTTCGCGGGCTCGCCGAAGCCGGCCAACTTCCTCGACATCGGCGGCGGCGCGAGCGCAGAGGTGATGGCCAACGGTCTGGAGATCATCATCGGCGACGAGCAGGTGAAGAGCGTCTTCGTCAACGTGTTCGGCGGGATCACCGCATGCGACGCGGTGGCGAACGGGATCGTGCAGGCCTTCGAGCTGCTGGGCAGCCGGGGCGAGCACGTGGACGTACCGCTGGTGGTCCGGCTGGACGGCAACAACGCCGAGCTGGGTCGCCGGATCCTCACCGAGGCGGCACTGCCCGGGCTCGAGCAGGTCGACACGATGGACGGAGCGGCCCGCCGGGCCGCCGAGCTGGCTGCGCGCTGAGAGGGCGATTGACGACAATGGCGATCTTTCTGAACTCCGACTCACGGGTCATCGTCCAGGGCATGACCGGCTCCGAGGGTCGCAAGCACACCCAGCGGATGCTCAATTCCGGCACCACCATCGTGGGCGGCGTGACACCCGGCAAGGGCGGCCAGAGCGTCGAGTTCGAGCAGGCGTCGGTGCCGGTGTTCAACTCGGTCGGCGAGGCGATCGAGGCGACCGGCGCGAACGTCACGGTCATCTTCGTGCCCGCCAAGTTCACCAAGGGTGCGGTGGTCGAGGCGATCGAGGCCCAGATCCCGCTCGCCGTGGTGATCACCGAGGGAGTCCCGGTCAAGGACTCGGCCGAGTTCTACTCGCTCGCCGCCGGCTCGAAGACCCGGCTGATCGGCCCGAACTGCCCGGGCCTGATCTCGCCCGGACAGTCCAACGCCGGCATCATCCCGGCCGACATCACCAAGGCCGGTCGGATCGGGTTGGTATCCAAGTCGGGCACGCTGACGTACCAGATGATGTACGAGCTCCGCGACATCGGCTTTTCCTCCGCCGTCGGCATCGGCGGCGACCCGGTGATCGGGACCACCCACATCGACTGCCTGCAGGCGTTCCAGGACGATCCCGACACCGATGCGATTGTGATGATCGGCGAGATCGGTGGCGACGCCGAGGAGCGTGCCGCCGACTTCATCAAGGCGAACGTGACCAAGCCGGTCGTCGGCTATGTCGCGGGCTTCACCGCGCCGGAGGGCAAGACGATGGGTCACGCGGGCGCGATCGTGTCCGGCTCGTCGGGCACCGCGGCGGCGAAGAAGGAGGCGCTGGAGGCGGCCGGGGTCAAGGTCGGCAAGACGCCGAGCGAGACCGCGGAGCTGATGCGCGAGATCATGACGGCGCTGTGACCCCGTGGTTCACCGAGTTGTCAGGTTCTGAACGCGCCATAGCTCGCTGAGAACCTGACAACTCGGACATGGGGAGTGGTTGGCGGCGGCTGTCGTCGCGAACGGCGTACGAGAACCCGTGGATCCGGGTGCGCGAGGACGCGGTGCTGCGACCCGACGGCGCGCCCGGGATCTACGGGGTGGTGGAGGTTCGCTCCCCGGCCGTGTTCGTGGTGCCCGTGACCGACGCCGGCGAGTTCGTGCTGGTGGAGGTCGACCGGTACGCCATCGGTCGTTCCTCGTGGGAGGTCCCGGCCGGCGGGTCGGACGGCCAGGATCTGGCGCTCGCCGCGGCGCGGGAGCTGCGTGAGGAGACCGGCTATGCGGCGCGGGAGTGGCGTGACCTCGGCGAGGTCTTCTCGCTGAACGGGGTCTCCGACGCGCCCGGCCGGGTGTTCCTCGCGGTCGGCCTAGAGCCGGTCGGCGGCGCCGAGACCGAGGCGGAGGGGATCACCGGGCTCCGGCTGGTGAGCCGCGACGCCCTGTCCGCCATGATCGCGGCGGACGAGATCACCGACAACGAGTCACTCGGGGCCCTGCTCAAGGCTCTGGTGGTTCTGGACCGTGAGGCTGCGGACTGACCCCTGGCCGCGGTCGCACGCGGCCGCAACGACTCCGCACCCCGGATAGCGACACCGCACCCCGCGCGCCGGGTGCGGAGTCGCCGTCCGGGGTGCGGAGTCGCGGTGCTTGGGCTGGGCGGGGTGCGGAGCGCCGTCGGCAGCGTCTGCTCGCCGACCAGATACGCCGAGAGCACGCCGCCGGCCGGCCGCCACTCGCGCTGGACGGTCGCCACGGCTACCGATCCCGGCCGTTCGGCGTTCGGGCGGGGGAGCCAGTGCAACTCGACTCCTTCCGGGCGGACGTCGGGCTGCGCGTCGGCGGGATCGGGCAGCTCGACGTACGCATGCCCGCGAGCGTCGGGAGGCAGGTCGCGGAGGATGCCGAGCACGGCCGGCATACCGGTCTCGTCGGCCACCAGCAGATGCTCCGTTGCCGCCGGGTCGAGGTCGAAGCCGCAGCCCTGGTCGAGCAGCGCCACCCGATCGCCGGGCTGCGTCCGCTGCGCCCAGCGGCTCGCGATCCCGGCGTCGCCGTGCAGCACGAAGTCCACGTCGAGCTCGCGGGCGCCGGGGCGGTAGTCGCGGACGGTGTAGTTGCGCAGGTGCGGGCGGACCTCGGTCGGCATCCGGCGGAAGCGGACGTACCCGATCAGGTTCGCCTTCCGCGGCACGTCGAAGCTCGTCACGCCGGTCTCGCGGGGGAGGAAAAGCCGAAACCAGCGGTCGTAGCCGCGCGCCGGGATCACGCCCAGCTCGTCGCCGCCGAGGGTGACCCGGATGACGTTCGGGCTGATCCGCTGCCGTCGGACCACCTGGAGCATCGCCAGGTTGTCGTCGGTCCGCGCCTCCCGGAACCCCACAGCCAGGCCCGATCCTATAGGTAAGGCATACCTTACTGAGGGCCAGGTGTGGGAGGCCAGGCGGGCGCTCGGCCACCGCGACGAACGACCCCGCCCGAAGCGCGGCGGAGCGTGGAGCGAGGCTTGCCGCGGTGCGCTGAGGTTGTACTCGACGGTCGCCGACGCTGCGCGCCGGGGAGTGCAGGAGTGTTCGGTGAGACACGTCTTTCCGTCTCACCGAAGGCGACGAACGACCCGGCCTGGAGCGCGGCGGAGCGTGGAGCGAGGCTTGCCGCGGTGCGCTGAGGTTGTACTCGACGGTCGCGGACGCTGCGCGCCGGGGAGTGCAGGAGTGTTCGGTGAGACACGTCTTTCCGTCTCACCGAAGGCGACGAACGACCCGGCCTGGAGCGCAGCGGAGCGTGGAGCGAGGGCTTGCCCGAGCGGAACAATCAACTACTGCACCTGGCTGGCCCGCTGGCCGGAGCGCAATGCGATGGTCTTCCACTGGTCGTCGGTGAAGTCGAGCTTGTCGACGGGGTTGGCGAGCGTCCAGATCACCTTGGAGCCGACCGAGACGATGCCCACCCGGAACTGCACCGTCGAACTCGACGTCTTCTGCGAGACCTCGGCGGCCCAGCCGGTCACCTCGTTGTTCTCCGCACCGGGCCCGTCGACCTTGACCGGCTTGGAGACCGTCGCGGTCAGCTTGCGCTTGGAGCAGCTGTCCAGGTCCTTCTTCACCTTGTCGACCACGTCACCGGCCGCCTTGTCGTCCGACATGGTGAGGATGATCTGGTCCACCCCGAAGATGCTCGAGCTGTCCTGCTGGGTGTAGGTCCGCATGGTCTTGCCGGTGGCGCTCACCTTGGTCCAGTCGGTGGTCTCGCAGCCGGTGCCGACGTAGTCGGCGTCCGGAGCGCCGGGGGTGCTGCCCACCCACAGCGACGGCGTGCTGCCGACCGGCGGCAGGTCGCCGGCGGCGAGGAAGCCGGGTTCGTCCCCACCCAGCGGGGGCGGCCCGTTCTTCACCGAGAGCTTCTTGGGGCAGGTCCCGCCGCTGGTCGCGCACTGCACGGTCATCGCCTGGCCGAGCGCTGCGGCGGTGTCGCCGACGCTCGGTGCCGACGTGGGCTGGGCGACGTCGACGATGTCGACCACCCGGCCGGTCCGGGCGATCACAATCGCGTGGATCGTCTGCTTGCCCGCGTCGGTGACGGCGACGACCGCGGCGGCGCTCTGGTCGCCCAGCCCGGAGACCGTCCGGCCGGAGTCGATCCAGGCCCCGACGACGGCACAGGTGCCGAGGGCCTTGGAGATCGCGACGTAGGCCTGCGCGGCGTCCTCGGGGGTGCCGTACGCCTCGGCCTGGTGCAACAGAGCCGGCGGGTTCTTGCCGCTGCTGCTGAGCAGTCGCTGGATGGTCTGCTGCGCGTCGGGCTGGCCGTCGACCGGGTCGGAGGCGAAGCACGCCGCGCGCGGCGAGTTGCTGTCCAGACCGCGCTGGGTCGAGGCGACCTGCCAGGTCCGCGCCGGGTCGATCTGCTTCGCCATCTGCGCGTCGATCATCGAGTTGTCGTCCAGCAGTGCCACCGGCGTCGGGGTCGCCGTCTCGCCGGTCGACGGGTCGACCGACACCCCGGCCGAGGGCTGGGCGGCCGGCCGGTTGACGTTCAGCGCCGCGTAGCCCAGCACCAGCCCGAGGATCACCACGGCAGCAACGCCGGCGACCATCAGGATCAGCCGGGTGCGCTCCCGCAGCAGCGGGCGTACGTCGTCCTCCTCGTCGTCCTCCTCGTACCGGCGCCGACGCTCGGCGGTCTTCGGCAAGATGGTCGTGCTCCGGTCGTCGCGGACCCGAGGCAGGATCGTGGTGGACCGGTCGGGCTCCACGTCGGACCCCTTGTGGCCCGAACCGCCTGAACCGCCCGAACTGCCTGAACCGCCCGAACTGCCTGAACCGCCCGAACCGCCCGTCCCATCCGACGCCGAGGAGTCGCCGGCCGCACGCCGCGGTCGATGGTCGTCCGGGTCCTTGCCTGCCATGCTTCGGTCGGTCCTCCAACTCGCGCGTCGCCCGTGTGGTCGCGGCGGGCCGCCGGTCCGCCGGGCCTGGAACAGCAAAACCTTACCCGGCCGGGCGTGTCTGCGGCGTCCGCGACATCTCCGCCGCGAGCATGGAGGGGCCATGGCTCCTTCCCTGTCCCAGCGCGTACGACTGCGCCGCGCGAGCTCGTCCCGCGCCGACGACCTGACCCTGCGCGCGACCGAACCCGACGCCGAGCCGACCGTTCTGCTCGATCGCGGACCCGCGCCGCTGCCGGTCGGCTGGCCGCTGGCGGCGGCGCTCGCCGGCGTGCTGGTCGCCGGCGTCGGCTGGGTCATCGTGGTCGGCCTGACCGTTCTCGGTTGGCTGGCGGTGGACGCCGATACCGCAGCCGGCCCACTCAGCGGTGCGATCCTGGTCGGGACCAAGGTGTGGGTCTATGCGAACGGCGCCGGGTTGTCGCTGGCCGGCCTGCGGCTCACCCTGGTGCCGTGGGGTGCGGTGGCCCTGTTCGCCTTCGTCCTCGCTCGCTGTACGTCCTTCGCGGCCGCGCGGACCGTCGGACGCGAGCCGGCCGAGGGAGCGGGCGAGGCTACCGGCGGCGAGGCCCGGCCCGGTCCGGTCGAGTCACGCCGGCGGACCGCCCTCGGCATCGCGGTGCTGGCGACCTTCGGCTATCTGGGCCCGCTGATCGTGGTCGCCCTGCTGCTCGGTTCGCCGGCACCGAACCTGCGGACGCTTGCAACCCTGGCGGTGCTCGCCGCCGCCGCGCTGTGGGGCAGCTGCCGGGCACTCGGCGTCGAGGTCACCTCGAGCTGGCCGGCCTGGCTGCTCCCGGTGCCGACGGCCGTGCTCGGCACCCAGCTGGTGCTGTTGGCGGCTGGAGCGGCCGTGGTGGTGACGGGGCTGCTCACCCACCTGGACCGGGTGACCTCCCTCAACCACGCGCTCGGCGCCGGCGTGACCGGCGGCATCGCGCTGCTCGTCGGCCAGCTCGCATTCGCACCGAACGCGATGGTCTGGGGCGGTGCGTACGCGCTCGGTGCCGGTTTCGGCCTCGGCGACGGCTCGGTGGTGGCTCCCTCGGCGACCCAGGTCGGCCTGCTGCCGGGCGTCCCGATCCTCGGTGCCGTGCCGGTCTCCGGGGCGGGCGGCGCCGAGCAGCTGCTCTGGCTCGGCAGCGGGGTGCTCGCCGGCCTGGTCGCCGCGTGGCTTGTGGTCCGCCGCGGGCCGGCCGCCCGGTTCGACGAGACCGCCCTGGTCGGCGGCCTGTCCGGGGTGATCGGCGGGCTCGTCTTCGTCGTGCTGGCCTGGGCGAGCTCGGGCGATCTCGGCGTGCTCCGGCTGGCCGGGCTCGGTCCGCGGCTGCCCGAGCTGACCGTGATGGCGGTCAGCACGCTGGGCCTGTCCGGGATGATCGGCGGGCTCGTGCTCGGCCTGCTGCGCCGGACCGGCGCGGACGAGCCGGTGGCCGAGGACGCCGATCGCGACGGCGATGACGATCCGGAGGCGACCGTGCAGCTGGACCGGCAGGAGGCCATGTCCGGCTCTCGGTAGGCTGTCCGCCGTGCTCGGCGCCCGATCGAACTGCGGGACGCGATGAGTCGCACCCCGAGGCGGGTAGTGGTGATGATCTCCGGCACCGGCACCCTGCTGCAGGCGTTGATCGACGCCGCGACCGACCCGGCGTTCGGGATCGAGATCGTGGCGGTGGGTTCCGACCGGCCGGGGGTCGAGGGGCTGGCCCGAGCCGAGGGCGCCGGCATCCCGACCTTCGTGCACCCGCTGGCCAGAGGCGGGGACCGGGCCGAATGGGACCGTGGACTGACCGCCGCCGTCGCCGCGTACGATCCGGACCTGGTGATCAGCGCCGGTTTCCTGAAGCTGGTCGGGGCCGACTTCCTGGCCCGGTTCGGCGGCCGGATGATCAACACCCATCCTGCCCTGCTGCCGTCCTTCCCCGGGATCCACGGCCCGCGCGACGCAATCGCGTACGGGGTCAAGGTGAGCGGGGCGACCGTGTTCCTGGTCGACGAGGGCGTCGACACCGGCGTGATCCTGGCCCAGGAGAGCGTCCGGGTGTCCGACGACGACACCGTGGAGACCCTGCACGAGAAGATCAAGGTCGTCGAGCGGGCCATGCTGCTCGACGTCACCCATGACCTGGCCACCCGCGACTGGCGGGTGGTCGACAGAAAGGTGCACTGGCTGAGATGACCGACCCCGCAGACGGTACGTCCGAAGAGGGGCGGGTGCCGATCCGGCGCGCCCTGGTCTCGGTCTACGACAAGACCGGGTTGGAGGAGCTGGCCGGCGCCCTGGTCGAGGCCGGCGTCGAGCTCGTCTCCACCGGCTCGACAGCGAGCCGGATCGCCGCCGCGGGGCTGCCGGTGACCCAGGTCGAGGAGCTGACCGGGTTCCCGGAGTGCCTGGACGGCCGGGTCAAGACGCTGCACCCGCGGGTGCACGCCGGGCTGCTGGCCGACGTACGGCTGGAGAGCCATCGCGACCAGCTGGCCGAGCTCGGCGTCGAGCCGTTCCAGCTGCTGATCAGCAACCTCTACCCATTCACCCAGACCGTGCTGTCCGGGGCGAGCCAGGACGAGTGCATCGAGCAGATCGACATCGGCGGTCCGTCGATGGTGCGAGGCGCGGCGAAGAACCACGCCTGTGTCGCCGTCGTCACCTCCGCCGACCAGTACGCGGACCTGCACGACGCGCTGGCGGCCGGCGGGTTCACCCTGGCGCAGCGGCAGGCACTCGCCACGGCGGCGTTCGTGCACACGGCGACGTACGACGTCGCGGTCGCGTCCTGGCTCGGCAACGTGGTCACCGACAGCAGCGGCGGCAGCGGCTTCCCGAGCTGGGTCGGCGCGACCTGGGACCGGGCGGCGGTGCTGCGCTACGGCGAGAACCCGCACCAGCGGGCGGCGCTGTATCGCAACGGCTTTCTGCCCGGCGGGCTCGCGACGGCGAACCAGCTGCACGGCAAGGAGATGTCGTACAACAACTATGTCGACACCGACGCCGCCCGGCGGGCCGCGTACGACTTCGACGAACCGGCGGTGGCGATCATCAAGCACGCCAACCCGTGCGGGATCGCGGTCGGCCTCGACATCGCCGAGGCGCATGCGAAGGCGCACGCCTGCGACCCCGTCTCGGCGTACGGCGGCGTGATCGCCACCAACCGTCCGGTCAGCGTGGCGATGGCCGAGCAGGTCGCCGAGGTGTTCACCGAGGTGATCGCGGCACCGGCATACGACGACGGCGCGGTCGAGGTGCTGGCCCGGAAGAAGAACATCCGGATCCTGGTGGTCGAGCCGCTGCGCCGCGGCGGCGCCGAGACGCGGCCGATCGACGGCGGCCTGCTGATGCAGTCGCGCGACACCGTGGACGCCGACCACGACAGCGCCGCGCACTGGGAGCTCGTCGCCGGAGACGCGGTCTCCGGCGACGTGCTGGCCGACCTCGAGTTCGCCTGGAAGGCGTGCCGGTCGGTGAAGTCGAACGCCATCCTGCTTGCCCGCGACGGTGCCTCGGTCGGGGTCGGGATGGGCCAGGTCAACCGGGTCGACTCCTGCCGGCTGGCGGTGGAGCGGGCCGGCGACCGGGCCGCCGGCTCGGTGGCCGCGTCGGATGCGTTCTTCCCCTTCGCTGACGGGCCGCAGATCCTCATCGACGCCGGCATCGCCGCGATCGTGCAGCCGGGCGGCTCCGTCCGCGACGCCGACGTGATCGAGGCGGTGCAGGCCGCCGGGATCGCGATGTACGTCACCGGCGCCCGGCACTTCTTCCACTGACCACCCGCCCGACGACGTACGGTTGCCCGGAGGCTCGCCCACCCGGACCGTCCACCCGGGCCGTTCACCCGGGCCAGGGGCTCCCCGGGAAACTGTGCGCGTCTTGCAGCGACACGCCGGTCGAACCGCAACAGCTGCACAGTTTCCGGGGCGGGCCGGGTGACGACCGGACGACGAGAGGTAGACGGATATGACGGCGCAGATCCTCGACGGACGCGCACTGGCCACCACCATCAAGGGCGAGCTGGCGGAGCGGGTGGCGAAGCTCGCCGAGGCGGGGATCGTGCCCGGTCTGGGCACGGTGCTGGTCGGAGACGACCCAGGCAGCCGGAGCTACGTCGCCGGCAAGCACCGTGACTGCGCGCAGGTCGGCATCGCCTCGATCCAGGTGGAGCTGCCCGCCGACACCGGCGCGGACGAGCTCGCTGCGCGGATCGCGGAGCTGAACGCCGACCCGGCCTGCACCGGCTACATCGTCCAGCTGCCGCTACCGCCCCAGCTTGACGACAACTGGGCACTCGGCCTGGTCGATCCGGACAAGGACGCGGACGGGCTGCACCCGGCCAATCTCGGCAACCTCGTGCTCGGGGTTCCGGCCCCGCTGCCGTGCACGCCGAAGGGCATCGTCGAGCTGCTTCGCCGCAACGGCATCGAGATCGCCGGCGCGGAGGTGTGCATCGTCGGCCGCGGTACCACGGTCGGCCGGCCGCTCGGTCTGCTGCTGACCCGGAAATCGGAGAACGCCACCGTGACCCTGTGCCACACCGGCACCACCGACCTCGCGGCGCACACGCGCAACGCCGACATCGTGATCGCGGCGGCCGGCCGGCCCGGACTCGTCACCGGCGACATGATCCGCCCGGGCGCGGTCTGCGTCGACGTCGGCATCACCCGGACCGACGCGGGCCTGGTCGGTGACCTGGATCCGTCCGTCCGCGAGGTGGCCGGTTGGTTCGCCCCGGTGCCCGGCGGCGTCGGCCCGATGACCCGGGCGATGCTGCTGAGCAACGTGGTGGAACTCGCCGAGCGCCGGCTCGAGGCGTGAGCGCGCACGCCGTGAGTGCCCGGGGAGCGAGTCCGCGCGGGACGGGCGCGGCCGCCCGGTCCCAGCGCTACTGGCCGCTGCTCGTCGTGGTCGTCGGGGTGGCGATCGGGCTCGCCGTCGCGTTCGTCGGCCAGGACAGCTGGCGGATCGGCTGCCTCATCGTCGGCAGTTCGCTGGCCGTCGGCGCGGTCGAGCGGTTGGCTCTGCCGGCGGGGGAGGCCGGGCTGCTGCAGGTCCGCAGCAAGGTGTTCGACATCGCGTTCCTGACCCTGGCCGGCGGCGCCGTCATCGCCCTGGCGATCCTGGTGCCCGCCGGCCGCTGACGGTCAGGACGAGGTCGCGGTCGCGGCGATCGCGGCGATGATCACGAAGATCACCAGGAAGACCAGTCCGACGATCGCCAGGATGGTGACGATCATGCCGATGATCCGGCCGGCCCGGAGCAGGTCCTCGTTGGAATAGCGGGCCCCGGACGCCTGGATCTCGCGGAGGGCCTTGGACCCCAGATACCAGGCGATCGGCGCGCACACGGTGACGAAGCATCCGAGGATGCCGAGGACCAGCACGATCGTGCCCTGTGGATGCGGCTGCGGCAGAGCGGGGTAGGGCCGGCCGTAGATGGGACGGTCGTACCCCGGCTGTCCGAGAGCGGGCTGCTCGTACTCGGGCTGCTGCGGTTGATCCGACATCGCGCGCTCTCTCACTGGGCCGGGCCGACCAGACGGCTGAGGGTCGGGGCAGCCACGATGCCCCGACCCTCAGCGTACGACCTCAGTTGTTGAACGCGCCCGAGCCGGCCAGCGCGATGAAGAACACGATGTAGGCGACGATGCCGAGCCCCCACAGCACCGTGCCGACGATGCCGAGGATCCGGCCGACGACCACCATCTGGCGGTTGTTGTAGGCGCTCGGGTTGGCGTCGATCTCCTTCAGCGCCTTGTTGCCCATCACCAGCGCGACCACGGCCGCGATGCCGCAGACCACGATGCCGACGATGCCGAGCACCAGGATCGCGGTGCCCTGCGGGTGCGGCTGGGCGGCCGTGCCGTACCCCTGCTGATACGGCTGCTGTCCGTACGCCGGCTGCTGGCCGTACGCCGGCTGCTGCTCGTATGCCGGCTGCTGGCCGTAGGCCGGGGTCTGGCCGTACCCGGGCGGCTGCTGGCCGTAGCCCGGCTCGCTGGGCGGCGGCGGGGTCTGCCCGTAGCTCGGCGGGGGCGGGGTCTGCCCGAACGAGGGCTCGCTCGGCGGCGGAGGCGTCGAGCCGTAGCTCGGCGGGGGCGGGGTCTGGCCGTAGCTCGGCTGATCGCCCGAGCCGGGCTGGTTCTCGCCGGAGTTCGACTCGGGGTTCTGGCCGTAGGGATTGCTCATGGCCGCCATTGTCGCGCATTCCGGGTGCGGACGCCCGAGTACAGACCTCCGAGTTGCGGCGGTTCGGGCAGGTGTCAGGACGAACGGCGGACGAAGTCGATCAGGTCGGCCGACTGCCGCCGCCGGCTCGGCTCGTGCACGTACGTCATGTGCCCCGCCTCGTAGCGCGCCCACTCGATCCGCTCGTGTGCGCTGTCGGGGATCCGCAGGTGGGCGAACACGTGCTCGGCCGCGAAGTGCGGCGTCGCCCCGTCGTAGTAGCCACACGACACGTGCACTCGCAGCGTCCGGTTGGCGCAGATCGCCCTTGCCAGGCTGGTCGCGACCTCGATCGAGCGGCCCTCGAACTCCGCGTACGACCACGGGTTCACGTTCGGCGTCAGCAGCCGGTAGGCGAGGTCGGAGGAGTAGCCGAGCTCGCCGCGGACGTAGGAGTTGAAGGCGGCTGCGTACGGCCCCATCAGGGCGCGGTAGCTCGGGTCTTCCGTGGTCGAGCCGGCGTTGCGGTCGTCGGGCCAGCCGGTGAAGCGCAGGTCCAGCCGGCCGGTCTCCAGCGCCCGGTGGCGGAGCAGCTCGGCGCAGAACGCGAACAGGGTGACGCGCAGGTCGGCCCGGTCGACGTAGCCGGGATCGAGGCCGGTCAGCTGGGCGTAGCGGGCCACGATCGCGTCCCGCTCGGCGCCCCGCAGCCGCGAGCCGCGGGCCAGCGCCCAGGGCAGGTCGCGGGCGGCGAACTCCTCGGCCTCGGCGACGCGGGCGGTCAGCTCGCCGTCGATCACGCCGTGGTAGTGCGCCGCGGCGGTGTACGTCGGCAGATAGAGCGCGTACGGCAGGTCGTTGCCCTCGGTGAAGTCGACCGAGCCGATGTCCAGCACGCTGGAGACCAGGATCAGGCCGCTGAGGTACATCCCGGGACCGTCGGCCAGCGCGGCGGCGAGTGCCGCTGCCCGGGTGGTCCCGTAGGACTCGCCGGCCAGGAACTTCGGAGACAGCCAGCGGTCGTTGCGGCTGGTCCAGAGCCGGATGAACTCCGCGACCGACTCCACGTCGCGCGTGTAGCCGTGGAAGTCGTCGGCGGTGTGGCCTTGGGAGGTCCGCGAGTAGCCGGTGCTCACCGGGTCGATGAAGACGAGATCCGAGGCGACCAGCAGGGTCTCGAGGTTGTCGGTCAGCCCGTACGGTGGCGGGCGCAGGTCGCCGGCGTCAGCCATCTGCACCCGGCGCGGCCCGAACAGGCCGAGGTGCAGCCAGACCGACGACGAGCCGGGCCCGCCGTTGAACGCGAACGTGACCGGCCGGGTGTGCGGATCTGCGCCGTCGAGGACGTAGCTGACCGAGAAGATCTCCGCCCGCGGCTTGGGGCCGAGGAACTTCTTCTCCTCGATCACCTCCTCGCGCAGCACCATCCGGCCCGTGGTCGCGGTGTAGCTCAGCTTGCGCCGCCCGCTGCCGATCTCGTGCCGGGTCGAGACCAGGTCGTCGCTGGGCTCCGGCGGGGAGTCGGTCGGGGACCCGGCCGGCCCCGAGCGGTCGCCGCCGTCCGGGCTGCCCGCTCCGCCAGGCGTGGTTGCTCGGGCCGGACCGGCCGGCTCAGTCCCAGCCACCGGCCAGTCCGATCACGACGAACAAGACGCCCAGCAGCGTGATCGCGAAGGCGATCATGCCCATCACCCAGCCGGCGGTGGCCATGCCGAGCCCGGAGTATCGCTGCGGCTCGGCCAGGATCTCCCGCCGGGCCTTCTGCCCGACGAAGAAGGCGGCGATCCCGGCGACCGAGCAGATGACCAGCCCGATCACCCCGAGCACCAGCGCCGTGACGGCCTGCGGGTGGGCGGTCGCGGTGTAGCCGTAGGGGCCGGTCGCGTAGCGGTAGGCCGACGGCCCGTACGGGGTGGTCCCGCCATAGGGGATGGGTTGCGAGCCGTAGGGGCTCTGGGGGTACGGAGTCTGGTCGTACGGATTCTGGGCGCGCGGATGTTGGCTGTACGGGGTTTGCGCCGGCGGGTTCGGCTCGTACGGATTGGCCGCGGCGTGCGGTGCGGTCGGATCGCTGGACGCGCCGGGGTAGTCCGGGATGTCCTCGGTGTCGTAACCGAACGAGTTCGGCGCCGGCGGATAGGCCGGCCACGCCTGGACTGCCGGTGCCGGGTCGGCCGCGGCCGGATCGCTCCCGCTCGGCGGGTGAGGCGCCCCCGCCGCGCCTTCGCGGCTCCACGGATTCGGCTCGGTCATGGGTCCCAGTCTGACGTACGGCCGGTTCGGGGAGGCGACCTCCGCGGCCGGCAGGCGGCGCACTCGCGCTGCCCTCGACCCGCCTCCCCCGCCGGTGGGGCCGAAATTCCGGCCGTGGCTGGATTTTGGGGCCTTGGGACGCCTCGTGGGGCCCGAGATTCCGGCCACGGCTGGGTTTTGCGGGCCGGACAGCTGCTCCGACCGGAGCCGACCTTCCTACCGCGCGGCCGCAATTTCGTATGCCGGCGGGTGGCCGGCGCCTGGCTAGATCAGGCCGAGGGCCGTGACGGCCTGCCGCTCCTCGACCAGCTCGGCGTTGCTGGCGTCGATCTTGGCCCGGGAGAAGTCGTTCAGCTCCAGGCCCTGGACGATCTCGTAGCTGCCGGCGGCCGTGGTGCAGGGGTAGGAGGTGATGATCCCCTCCGGAGCGCCGTACGAGCCGTCGGACGGCACCGCCATCGACACCCAGTCGCCCTCCGGCGTGCCGAGCACCCAGTCGCGCATGTGGTCGACGGTCGCGTTCGCCGCGCTCGCCGCCGAGCTCGCGCCCCGGGCCTCGATGATCGCGGCGCCGCGCTTCTGCACCACGGGCAGGAAGGTCGACTCGATCCAACCCTGGTCGCCGATCGCGTCGGCCGCGTTCTCGCCGTCGACCAGCGCATTGAAGACGTCGGGGTACTGCGTCGCGGAGTGGTTGCCCCAGATCGTCATCTGGGTGACGGCGTTGACGCTGGTGCCGAGCTTCGCGGCCAGCTGGGCCTTGGCCCGGTTGTGATCGAGCCGGGTGAGCGCGTTGAACCGCTCGTTCGGGATGTCGGGTGCGTTGCTCATCGCGATCAACGCGTTCGTGTTGGCCGGGTTGCCGGTGATCAGGACCTTGACGTCGTCGGCCGCGTGGTCGTTCAGGGCCCGGCCCTGCGGCTTGAAGATCGCGCCGTTGGCCTCCAGCAGGTCGCCGCGCTCCATCCCCTTGGTCCGCGGCCGGGCGCCGACCAGCAGCGCGATGTTCACGCCGTCGAACACGGCGTTCGGATCGTCGCCGATCTCGACCGCCGAGAGCAGCGGGAACGCGCAGTCGTCCAGCTCCATCACCACGCCCTCGAGCGCCTTCAGGGCCGGCGTGATCTCCAGCAGCCGGAGCTCGACCGGGGTGTCGGGTCCGAGCAGCGACCCGCTGGCGATCCGGAACAGCAGGCTGTAGCCGATCTGGCCGGCGGCGCCGGTGACGGCGACCTTCACGGGTGTGCTCACGAGACTCTCCTCGGACTAGGAACGCGGTGCGAGTGCGAAACTAGCAAGCCGCGTCCGTGTCCGGACAGGAGGTCTGCGGGTGACATCGGTCTCGTTCGAGCAGGCGCCGGCCTGGGTGGCGGAGCAACTGGCCGCCGGCGGCCCGGGTACGCGCTGGGTCGGGGTGGACGGGCTCGGTGCGGCCGGCAAGAGCACGCTGGCGGCCCGGATCGCCGCCGCGCTGCCCGGCTCGGTGCTGCTGCCGATCGACCACTTCGGCCGCGCGGCGCTGCGGGACTGGGACCGCGACCTGTTCGTCGCCCAGGTGGTCGAGCCGCTGCTCGCCGGCCGCCCGGGCCGCTACCGGCGCTGGGACCTGGTGGCCGATCGCGGGCTGGACTGGGTGGACGTCCCGGTCGGCGTGCCGGTGGTCGTGGAGGGCGTGTCGTCGACCGACGTACGGCTGCCGGTGCCGTGGGACCTCCGGCTGTGGGTTGACGCTTCGGAGGACGTACGCCGGGCGCGGATCGCGGACCGCGACCCGCCGGAGTTGCTGGCCCGCTGGGCGGCGGACTGGTGGCCGAGCGAGCAGGAGTACGTCGATGCCCAGGACCCGCGCACCCGGGCCGACGCCGTGGTGAGCTCGGACTGAACCCGGGACGTCGGATCCGGTGTTCGGCCTCGGATCCGGTGCAGAGGATCCGAACGAGAGCAGGGGATCCGAAGTTGCCGGTGGCGCTCGCTCGCCGGTTGGCGGCAGCGGCTCGAGTCGGCGGGGCGGTGGCATACTCACCCGCATGACGGGTACGCGCCTGCTAGCGGTCGGGCACTTCCAGCCGGCACGGGTCGTGCCGAACTCCGAGCTGGAGACCATGGTCGAGACCAACGACGAGTGGATCCAGCGCCGGGTCGGGATCAAGGAGCGCCGCTGGGCCGGGCCGGACGAGACGGTCGACCTGATGGCCTCCAAGGCCGCCGAGGACGTGCTCGCCAAGGCCGGCGCCGACGCCCAGGAGATCGACCTGGTCATCGTGGCCACTTGCAGCGCGCTGGACCGCTCCCCGAACATGGCGTCCCGGGTGGCCGCCCGGCTCGGCATCGAGGGCCAGCCGGCGACCATCGACATCAACACCGCCTGCTCCGGTTTCCCGCACGCGGTGGCCATCGCCCAGCACGCCATCGCCGCCGGTGCGTCGAAGACCGCGCTGGTGATCGGCGCGGAGAAGCTGACCGACGTGACCGACTTCACCGACCGGACCACCTGCGTCCTGACCGCCGACGGCGCCGGCGCCTTCCTGCTGACCGCCGATCCGGACGAGCACATCTCCCCGATCCTGTGGGGCTGCGTGCCCGAGCTCGGCGACGCGGTCCGGATCGAGCACGCCGACGACGACAAGTTCGCCCAGAACGGGCGGGCGGTGTTCCGCTGGACCACGTTCGAGCTGCCCAAGATCGCCCGGGACGTGATCGACCGGGCCAAGCTGGCCCCGGAGGACGTCGCCGCGATCGTGCTGCACCAGGCGAACCTGCGGATCATCGAGCCGCTGGCGGCCAAGATCGGCGCGGTGAACGCGGTCGTGGCCACCGACGTGACCGAGTCGGGCAACACCTCGGCGGCCTCCATCCCGCTGGCGTTGTCCAAGCTGCAGGAGACCTCGCCACTGCCGTCCGGCGCGCCGGTGCTGCTGTTCGCCTTCGGCGGCGGGCTGGCGTACGCCGGCCAGGTCGTCCGGATGCCCTGACCCGCGCGGACCGGCGGGTGGCTCGCCGATCGGGCCGGCGGGCCGGTGTGGTCGCCGCCGTAGTGGTGATCGCGTTCGTAGTCGGCGGCTACCTGCTGGTCGGTGCGCTGGGCTCGTCGCCGCGGGACCCGGCCCCTGGCCGGGCCGGATCGGCCATGCGCTCGGCGACCGGGTCGGACACCGATCCGTCGTCGGCCGACCAGGTGCCCGACCGGCCGAAGGACGCGCAGCCGATGGTCGTCCGGCGGATCCACGACGGCGACACGGTCTGGTTGCAGGCGACGTCCGCGGGGCCGTACGTCGCCGGGACCGAACGCGTCAAGGTGCGATTGATCGGCATCGACACCCCCGAGGTGCAGCCGGAACAGTGCTTCGGCCCGGAGGCGACCGACCACCTTCGGACCCTGATCCCGGTCGGCTCGACGGTCTACGTCACCGCGGACCGGGACCCGCTCGACCGGTACGGTCGCCGGCTGCTCTATCTGTGGAGCGCCCGCGGCGAGTTCGTCAACTTCGACCTGGTCGACGGCGGCTGGGCCCGCCCGCTGCGGGTGCCGCCCAACGTGCGGTACGCGGAGCTGTTCGCACTCGCCGGGGACGTCGCCCGCGATGCCGGCACGGGCCTGTGGGGCGCCTGCTGAGTCACGGCCGCAGCCGCGGACGTACGCCCGCCCGGGCATGGACCGGGCACGGCTCCGTGTGCCGGCTGGGATAGCTTGTGGTCCGCAGAACGAACGGCGAAAACTTCGGAGGGTGACACCGATGGCGAAGATCAAGGTCGAGGGCACGGTCGTCGAGATCGACGGCGACGAGATGACCCGGATCATCTGGCAGTTCATCAAGGAGCGCCTGATCCACCCCTATCTCGACGTGAACCTCGACTACTACGACCTCGGCATCGAGCACCGCGACGCCACCGACGACCAGGTGACGATCGACGCCGCGAACGCGATCAAGCAGCACGGCGTCGGCGTCAAGTGCGCCACGATCACCCCGGACGAGGCCCGGGTCAAGGAGTTCAACCTGAAGAAGATGTGGGTCTCGCCGAACGGCACGATCCGCAACATCCTCGGCGGCGTGGTGTTCCGCGAGCCGATCATCATCTCCAACATCCCGCGGCTGGTGCCGGGCTGGACCAAGCCGATCGTGATCGGGCGTCACGCGCACGGCGATCAGTACAAGGCGACGAACTTCAAGGTGCCCGGCGCCGGCCAGCTGACGATCACCTTCACCCCCGAAGACGGCTCGGAGCCGATCGAGCACGTCGTCGCCAACTACGGCGCCGACGGCGGCGTGGCGATGGGCATGTACAACTTCAACAAGTCCATCGCCGACTTCGCCCGGGCATCGCTGTCGTACGGGCTGCAGCGCAACTATCCGGTCTACCTCTCGACCAAGAATACGATCCTGAAGGCGTACGACGGCGCGTTCAAGGACATCTTCGCCGAGGTCTTCGAGACCGAGTTCGCCGAGGACTACAAGGCCGCCGGCCTGACGTATGAGCACCGGCTGATCGACGACATGGTCGCCGCCGCCCTGAAGTGGGAGGGCGGCTACGTCTGGGCCTGCAAGAACTACGACGGCGACGTCCAGTCCGACACGGTGGCCCAGGGCTTCGGCTCGCTCGGCCTGATGACCTCGGTGCTGATGACCCCGGACGGCAAGACCGTCGAGGCCGAGGCCGCCCACGGCACGGTGACCCGGCACTACCGCCAGCACCAGCAGGGCAAGCCGACCTCGACCAACCCGATCGCCTCGATCTATGCCTGGACCGGCGGTCTGAAGCACCGCGGCAAGCTGGACAACACCCCCGAGGTCACGGCGTTCGCCGAGACCCTGGAGGACGTGATCATCAAATCCGTGGAGAGCGGCAAGATGACCAAGGACCTGGCCATGCTGGTCGGCCCCGACCAGGAGTGGCAGACCACCGAGGACTTCCTGGGCACCCTCGACGACAACCTCGCCGCCCGCCTCGCCTAGGCCCCTTTCGGAGTTGTCGGTGTGTCAGCACCCCCGGCGTGCTGAGACGCTGACAACCCGCTGGGTATGGGTGGTGCATGGCCTGGATCGGCACGAGCGGGTGGAGCTACGACCACTGGGAGGACGTGCTCTATCCGGCCAGTACGCCCAGCCTGGCCCGGCTCGACTGGTACGTCGGCTCGTTCCGCACCGTCGAACTGAACGCCAGCTTCTACCGGTGGCCGCGAGACGCCACGTTCGCCTCCTGGCGCCGGCGCCTGCCGGACGGTTTCCGGCTGAGCGTGAAGGCCCCGCGGGGCCTGACGCACGCCAAGAAGCTCTATGCGCCGGAGGAGTGGGTCGAGCGGATCGCCCGTTGCTGGCGGCTGCTGGGCGACCGGCAGGGCATGCTGCTGGTCCAGTTGCATCCCCGGCACGAGCGCGACGACGCCCGCTTGGCCTACTTCCTCGACCGGCTGCCGCGCGGGCTCGCGGCGGCGGTCGAGTTCCGCCATGCCAGCTGGCTGGACGATCGCGTGTTCGACCTGCTGGCCGAACACCGGGCCGCGTACGTGGTGATGAGCGGGGCCGGGCTGCCGTGCGTGCTGCGCGCGACGGCGCCACAGGTGTACGTCCGGCTGCACGGCCCCGACCGCGAGCACCTCTACGGCGGTTCATACGGTGAGGACGACCTCCGCTGGTGGGCGGGCCGGGTCCGCGAGTGGGAGGCTGTCGGGCGCGAGGTCTTCGCGTACTTCAACAACGACGGCGGCGGCAACGCGGTGCGAAACGCCCGCCGGCTGGGCGAGCTCCTGA
This sequence comes from Microlunatus ginsengisoli, assembly GCF_039537205.1. NCBI lineage: Bacteria > Bacillati > Actinomycetota > Actinomycetes > Propionibacteriales > Propionibacteriaceae > Microlunatus > Microlunatus ginsengisoli. The sequence goes on from NZ_BAABAB010000005.1 coordinate 55,018, forward strand.
GCTGACCGCGGCCCCGAGCGAGCTTCCGAGCTGACCGCGGTCCCGAGCCGGGCTCAGATGGTCGAGGCGCGGCCGATCTGGACCAGCTTCCAGCCGGCGTTGCGCCAGGACGGGGCGTGCAGCTTGAGCCGGCCGTCGATGATGATCTTGGACTTGACCAGCTCGCCGAGCTTTTCCGGGTTCAGCTGGCGGAACTCCGGCCACTCGGTCAGGTGCAGGACCACCTCGGCGCCGAGCAGCGCCTGCTCCACGCTGGCCACCTGAGTGAAGCCCTCGCGCGGGGCGAGCCGGGCCTGCGGGTCGTAGATCCGGACGTCCGCGCCGCGGGCGTGCAGGTGGTCGGCAACGGTCAGCGCGGGGGAGTTGCGGGTGTCGTCGGTGCCCGGCTTGAACGCGGCACCGAGCACGGCAATCCGCTTCCCGGTCACGTCGCCGCCGGCCTGGTCGATCGCCAGCTCGGCCAGCTCGAGCCGCTGGCCGTCGTTGATCGCCTCGACCGCGTGGATGAACTCGCTCAGCACGCCGACCCCGAGCTCGTCGGCGCGGACCGCGAGCGCGGCGATGTCCTTGGGCAGGCAGCCGCCGCCGAAGCCGAGCCCGGCGTTGAGGAACTCGCGCCCGATCCGCTTGTCGAAGCCGATGGCGTCGGCCAGCAGCGTCACGTCGCCGCCGGCGGCCTGGCACATCTGGGCCATCGCGTTGATGAAGCTGATCTTGGTGGCCAGGAACGAGTTGGCCGCCACCTTGATCAGCTCGGCGGTGGCGATGTCGCAGCGGACGACCGGCGTCCGGTCGGTGATCGGGATCTCGTAGATCTCCTCCAGGGTCGCCAGCGCCTCCTTGGAGTGGGTGCCGAAGACCAGCCGGTCGGGACGCAGCGTGTCCTCGACCGCGTACGCCTCGCGCAGGAACTCGGGGTTCCAGGCCACCTCGACGCCGTCACCGATGGGGGCCTTCTCGCGCAGCCGGGCCTCCAGGGCGAGCGCGGTGCCGACCGGAACGGTGGACTTGCCGACCACCAGGCACGGCTTGGTCAGCAGCGGCGCCAGCGAGTCGATCGCGGAGTGCAGCTGGGACAGGTCGGCCGCGCCGCCCGGGCCGGACGGGGTGCCCAGCGCCAGGAAGTGGACATCGGCCCAGTCGGCGATCTCGGCGTAGTCGGTGGTGAAGCGCAGCCGCCCGGTCGCGGTGTGCTTGGCCAGCAGCGGCTCCAGGCCCACCTCGAAGATGTGGGACTGGCCGGAGTTCAGCGTCTTGACCCGGTCCGGGTCGATGTCCACGCCGATGACGTCATGGCCGAACTCGGCCATGCCGGCCGCGTGCGTCGCGCCCAGATAGTTGGTTCCGATGACACTGATCTGCAAAGTCACCCGAAAAGTCTGTCATAGGACCGAACGAAGGTTCGAGCGATCGACCAGGCCGGCACGTCGGCTTCGTCACATCGACGGTGTCTCACGGCGGGCTGGGTCAGCCAGCCGAACGTACACCACGAGGTCGTCGATCGATCCGTCGCCCAGCGGTTCGCAGGCGGGCAGCAGGCCGGCCCGGACGTACCCGGCGGCCTCGGCGACGTGTCGGGAGGCCCGGTTGCCGGCGGCGGATCGGATCTGAACGAACGCCACCAGGCCGCTGCCGAGGGCGTACGCGGTGGCCAGCCGGACCGCGTCCGTCACCACGCCGCGACCGCGGGCATCGGGATGCGCCCAGTAGCCGATCTCGCCCCGCCGGGCGTAGTTCGCGTACCCCTCGAGGCTGACCACGCCGAGGCAGCGATCGTCATCGGGGTCGGCGATGCACCAGGCCAGGCCGTCGGCCTGGGCCGCCATCTCTCGGGCGCCCTCGACGTAGCTCCGGGCGTCGTCCAGCGTGTACGGCGCCGGCAGGGACACCAGCCAGTGCCGGGTGCGTACGTCCGACGCGCCTTCGACGATCCGGTCCAGGTCGCGGTCTGTGAAGGCGCGCAGAACGACGTTCGGGCCGGTCAGGACCGGTGGTTCGAGCCAGCCCCGCGACTCGCGCGGGTCGTCGGCGGTCATGGTCGCCAGCCAGCCGTCCAGCAGGTCACCGCGATGGTTCAGCAGGCCGCGCACCCGGCCGTCGAAGCGGAAGCCGGCTGCGGCGGCCACCCGCCGGGATCCCCAGTTGCCGACCACGGCGCGCCAGCGCAGCAGCCCCAGGCCGCGGACGTCGAAGGCGTGGTCGCGAAGCAGCCGCAGAGCGGCACTCATCGCGCCCCGGCCGCGGGCGGCCGGGTGCAGGCCGAAACCGACCTCCGCGGTGCCGTCGGAGTCCGGCCGCAGATCGATCGTGCCGGCGAACTCGATGCAGGGTCGGCCGGTCAGCTCGATCGCCCAGCTCAGCCGCTCGCCGCTGGTCCAGCCCCCGGCCACCATCTCCTCCAGGAACCAGCGCGCGTCGGCCGGGCCGTAGGGGGTGGGCACCGTGGTGAACCGGACCGAGTCGGGGTCGACCGCCTGCTCGACGATCGCGGGCAGGTCGCCGGGGCGGTGCGCGCGCAGCCGGACGCCGCGGACGAGGTCCTCGAGCACGGGCACGATCTCGGGGAAGGCGGCGGCGGTCATGGAGCCATCGAAGAACGGGGCGTGCCGGTGTGCAACCGAATTGGGCCGCGCGCAGGCAGCGTGTCACCGGCCGGGTCATTACGCTTGAGCCGGTGACCAGCCGATGAACCAGACCCTGCTCGACGTCCTCGTCATCCTCGTGCTCATCCTCGCCAGCGGCATCTTCGTGGCCGCGGAGATGTCACTGGTCTCGCTGCGCGACAGCCAGGTCCGCCAGTTGGCGCACCGCGGTAAGCGGGGACGTACGGTCGCGAAGCTGAACGACAACCCCAACCGGTTCCTGTCCGCGGTCCAGATCGGCGTCACCCTGTTCGGCTTCTTGTCCGCCGCGTTCGGCGGCGCGACGCTGGCCGATCGGCTCGCGCCGGTGCTGCAGCGGACGTTCGGGTGGCGGGAGGGGATCGCCTCCACGGTCGCGCTGATCGTGGTGACGATCATCATCTCCTACGTCTCGATCGTGGTCGGCGAGCTCACCGCCAAGCGACTGGCGCTGCAGCGCTCTGAGGCGTTCGCGCTCGCCCTGGCGCCGCTGGTGGACGGCATCGCGAGCATCCTCCGGCCGGTGATCTGGTTCCTGGGAGCGTCCACCAATGTGCTGGTCCGGCTGTTCGGCGGCGACCCCTCGGCCGGTCGCCAGGAGGTCAGCGACGAGGAGATCCGGGCGCTGGTCAGCGGCTCGACCACCATCTCCGACGAGGAGCGCAAGATCGTCGACGACGTCTTCTCCGCCGGAGAGCGGGCGTTGCGCGAGGTGATGGTGCCGCGGACCGAGGTCGACTTCCTGCCCGGGGACATGCCCGCGCACCGGGCGGTGCGGGAGGTGCTCAAGGCGCCGCACTCGCGCTATCCGGTGATGGGGGAGTCGGCCGACGACGTGATCGGGTTCCTGCACCTGCGCGAGCTGCTCGATCCCGACGTCAGCACCCGGACCACCCCGATCCGTGAGCTCACCCGGCCGGTGTTCTCGATGCCGGGGACCGTTCGCGTGCTGCGGGCGCTGAACGACATGCGGCGGGAGCGGCAGCACATCGCGCTCGTGATGGACGAGTACGGCGGGACCGCCGGCATCGTGACCATCGAGGACCTGGTGGAGGAGCTGGTCGGCGAGATCGCCGACGAGTACGACGTGGTGGTCGAGGACGCGGTCGGGCTGCCGGGCGAGTTCGAGGTGGACGGGCTGCTGTCGCTGGACGAGTTCGCGGAGCGCACGGGGCTCGTGCTGGCGGAGGGGCCGTACGACACCCTGGCCGGTTATTTCATGGCCCGACTGGGCCGGCTGCCCGCGGTAGGCGACGAGATCGAGACGGAGGCGGCCGAGGAGGCCGATCCGGAGGCGGCCGTCCGGCTGGAGCTGCGGGTCACCGAGCTGGACGGGCGGCGCGCCTCGCGGTTCTGGCTGCGTCGTCGGGAGGACTCCGATCCCGAGCGGGATCAGGTCGGTGTCCCGGGACCACTCTGACGCGCGAACTGACGCATTTCGGGCGCTCGAGCCGCCGGAGCGTCACGATCCGGGCTTCGGGCCCGATCGAGCGCCCGAAATGCGACAGTCGGGCCGATAACCGGTCGGGGCGCCGGTGTCCTGCGTGGCAGAATCCACTCTCGTGTCTGCGCCCACCTCCGATCCGGCCCGACCCCGGGTCCTCTCGCTCGTCCAGCCGACCGCCGACTCGATGCATCTCGGCAACTACCTGGGGGCGCTGCGGCAGTGGGTGCCGCTGCAGGACACCCACGACGCGTTCTACGGCGTCGCCGACCTGCACGCGCTGACCGTGGAGCAGGACCCGGTGGTCCTCCGCGAACGGGTGCTCCGGGCCGCGGCCCAGCTGCTCGCCGCCGGCGTGGATCCGGCCCGCTCGACCGTCTTCCTCCAGTCCCAGGTGCCCGAACACACCCAGCTGTCCTGGATCTTGTCCTGCCTGACCGGATACGGGCAGGCGCAGCGGATGACCCAGTTCAAGGACAAGTCGGCCAAGATCGGCTCGGACTCGGTCAGCGTCGGCCTGTTCACGTACCCGGTCCTGATGGCCGCCGACATCCTGCTCTACCAGGCCGATCAGGTGCCGGTCGGGGAGGACCAGCGCCAGCACCTCGAGCTCACCCGTGACCTGGCGGTGCGCTTCAACTCCCGGTTCGGCCCGACCTTCGTCGTGCCGGAGCCGCACATCCTGAAGTCGGTCGGCAAGATCCAGGACCTGCAGGACCCGAGCGGAAAGATGAGCAAGTCGTTCTCCGCGCCCAGCGGGATCGTGGAGCTGCTGGACGACCCGAAGGCCAACGTCAAGAAGATCAAGTCGGCGGTGACCGACTCGGGCCGGGAGATCACGTTCGACGAGGTGAACAAGCCCGGTGTCTCGAACCTGCTGACGATCCTGGCCGCGCTGACGGGGACGTCGATCGACCAGCTGGTGTCGGACTTCGCCGGGCACGGCTACGGCGATCTGAAGAAGGCCGTCGCCGACGCCGTCTCAGAGGTAGCCGTGCCCTATCGGGACCGGACGCTCGAACTGCTCGGCGAACGGACCGAGCTGCAGGGCATCCTGGATCGCGGTGCCGAGCGGGCTCGCGAGGTCGCCGCCGGCACCGTCGCGGACGTCTACCGCAAGGTCGGCCTGCGCCCGCTGTAGCGCCCAGCCTCGGCCCGCTCGCCCGGCGCCACCGGATCCTCCTGCGGAAACTGTGCAGGTGTTGCAGCCGCCACCGGCGTGTCGCTGCAAGAGCTGCACACTTTCCGGTCCGGGAGTGGGGGCCGGGGCTCCGGGGGCACGGGGCTTCGGGGCTCCGGCGGACGGGGCTCCGGCGGACGGGGCTTCGGGGGCCGGCCGGGGTCAGGTGGGGCCCGGCAGGGTGCGCCAAGAGGAGCCGAAGCAGACGAACGGCGCGTAGTCGCCGGTGGCGGTGGCGGCGGCCAGCGCGCTGGCGGAGTCGTCGCCGGCGACCAGCCGGCTGTGGTAGTCGGCCATCACCTGGCCGGCCAGCTCGTCGGCCACCTGGGCGACTCCGGCGACCACGCACTGGGCACCGAGGTGCAGCAGCACCCTGGTGAGCCCGAGTGCCTCGTCGCCGGGTCGGGTGGTCGCCTGGCCGAGCTCGCAGGCCGACAGCACGACGTGTGGGGCGACGCGCCGACCGGCGATCTCGTACGCGTACAGAGGTCCGTCGGTCAGTTCGAGCGAGGAGAACATCGGGTTCTGCCGGACGTGCGACCCGTGCGCGGCGACGTGCACGACGGTGTCGGTGGCGAGTGCGTCGGCCAGGTCGGCCCGCCCGGCGTGCAGCTCGCTCCGGACCCCGTCCGGCAGCCGCGGTCCCCATAGCCGGCCGATCTCGGTCACCTCGGCCGGCGCGGTCGACAGCCCCGGCCCACACAGCGCGCCGACGCGGAGCGGCCCGGCGACGTCCTCGGCGCGGGCGCCCGCCAGCCACGACGTCGCGGTCGGCGCGACCTCGACCGGGCGGCCGCGCAGGCTCGGCAGACAGGTCCACGGCAGGGTGGTGGTCGGACCGGTCGGGATGATCGCCAGCGCCGCGTCGCCCAGTTCCAGCGGCGCGATCAGCAGCTCGTCGAGCAGGGCGAGGGTGCGCTGCAGGGAGGCGGTGGCCGCGCTTCGTAGCGGGATCGGCAGCGTGCCGTACGCGAGCACGTCAAGGTCGGCCTGCGCCCGGCGGGACAGCTCGATGGTCCGGTCGTCGCCCGGCAGCCGCACCCAGCGGGCCGAGCCGCCCGAGAGGACGACGGCGGACCAGCCGCCGTGCAGGTTGACGTACGACACCAAGGTCTTGTCCAGCACGGCCGCGACGTCGCTCACCGCCTGCATCGAGGCGGGTTTGCCGATGTCGCCGGCGCCGTCGGACCACCACGAGATGGCGCTGAGCCGGTCGTACAGCGCGGCGATCCGGTGCCGGATGTCGGCCGCCGCCGTGGACATCGTCGGGTCGTCGCCGATCGCCTTGAGGATCTCGCTCTGCTGCCGCAGCTCCGACAGCAGATCGGCGGACTCGCCGGTCGGCGGGGTGACCGCAGTCAGCCGGCGCGAGACGGCCCGGCCGCGCTCGATGGCGTCGAAGATCTGGCGCGGCTTGCCGTCGGCGAGGGCCAGCTCGAGGTCGAGCCGGACCAGCTCGGCGCCGTGGATCGCGCTGGAGGTCTGCAGGTCGAGACTGCCGAACTTGGCCTGGTGCCGGCTCAGGTCGGCGAGCCCGGTACGGACCTGCCGCCGGGCCACCGCCGGCCGGCCGGCGGCCCGGGCGACACCCGCCGCGGCGGCGCGCTGCTGCAGCCGGACCGCGATCGGGTCGCTGGCCGACAGCGGCGGCAGCTGCTCGAGGGTCTGCTCGGCGTGCTCGACCTGACCGAGCCGGGTCAGCGCGGTCGTCGCGATCAGCTCGGCCGTCCGCGCCTGGAGCTGCAGTCCCTGCTCGCCGAACTCCCGGGCCAGCCGCTCGGCCGGACCGACCAGCCGTCCCGGCGGGCGGCCGTCGGCGAGGTCGGCGGAGAGCAGCGCGAGCTCGGCGACCCGGCGCCACCGGTCGTCGGACCGCCGCCGGAAACGGGTGCGGGCCGAGCCCGCCAGCGTCCGGGCCGACCGCAGATCGCCGCCGAGCACCGCACACTCCGCCCGGGCCAGCTCGGTCTCGGCCAGTTCGTGGTGCAGCCGGCCGCGGCGGAACTCGGCCTCGGCGTCACGCAGGGTCTGATCGGCGGCGTCGCTCAGCCCGGCCTCGATCAGCACCCGGGCTTTGTCCAGGGCCGAGATGCCGTGCGATACGGCCACCGGCATCGCAGCCGCGGAGTCCATCATCCGCAGCGCGAGCGGGAGGTTGCCCGCCAGGAACTCCAGATAGCCCAGGTTGTGCCGGGCCATGAACTGCCAGGCTCGAAGCTGCTCGTTGTCGGGCTCGGCGTCGGCGAGCTCGATGCAGCGGTCGAGGTCGCGTCGGGCCGCGGCGAGGTGAAGGTTCTGCAGCATCAGGTTGCCCCGGTTGAGGAACAGGATGCAGGCCTCGGACGTCGTCGCCGACTTGATGTTCCGCTCGGCGGAGGCAAAACGCTCCAGCGCGCCGTCGTGGTCGCCGCGGCGCAACAGGTTCAAGGCGGTCGCGGAGTCGACGGCGAACTGCAGGGCGGGATTTCCGGATACCGCGGCCAGTTGCTCCGCCTCTTCGAACCGGGCCAGCCCCGCGTCGCGGCCGTGCAGTTCGGTCTCCACCGTCGACAGCGTCATCAGTACCCGGACCCGGACGGCTTGCGCCTCCGCCTGGTCGGCCTGCTCCGGCGCCTCCAGCAGCCGCAGGCCCCGCAGCAGGGTTCGCTCGGCCAGGTCGAACCGGCTGCGGGCGCACTGCGACAGCGCGCGCTGGTGCAGCTGGGCAGCGTGCTCGGTCACCGTCGCCGGTGCGGTCGCCACGACGCTCCTTCGTGCAGAGGTGCCCTTCTCGCCGGCCTCGGCGGGCGACGACGGCACCCGAGGGACTCGGGATCGGCCGCTGATCCGCGGCTGACCCGGAATCCGGGCCTGACCAGGGGTGGGATCGACAGCCGAATCTCGAGCCTACCGCCGAACGGGGGCGGATCAGGGCCCGGCCGGAGCGGGTCGAGCGCCCAGTCCACGTTCGGTACGTCCTCCGGTCCACCTGCCGTACGCCCCGCGGTGACGCGGGGCGATCTGCCACGCCCGAGCGAAAAGTCCGGCCGCGGCGGGAAAATCGGGGCGATGGCGCGCCGATCGGCCCCGATTTCCCGCCATGGCCGGACTTTGGGCTGCGGGCACAGCGCCGGGGTCTGGGAGCAGCGGTGTCAGGGAGACAGGGGCGCGCGGACAGTGGGGCGCGCCGGGTGAGCTCAGAGCTCGATGGTCGGGCTCATCACGGTCGAGCTGCCACTCTCGTTCTCCAGGTGCAGCGCGAACTTGGCCAGCCCGCTGGGCAGTCCCTCGAAGACGAACCGGCCGTCCTCGTCGGCCCGCGTCTCCCGCGGGCCGCCCGGCAGCAGCACCTCGACCTGGATCCCGGCGCCCGGCGCGGCCCAACCGTCGACCCGGACGGTACCGCCGGGCTGCGGGGTCAGCGTCACCATCGTGGTCAGGCTCTCGCTGGTGAACGTGATCGTCCGGACCGACTCTGTCGCCGTGCCGCGCGCGCCGGCGTCGGCGAGGTCCAGCTGCATCAGGGTCGCCAGCTCGGCCTCCAGCGCGTCCAGCGTGATCTCGAACTGGATCCGCTCGACCAACCCGGCGGGCACCGGATCGGCCTCGTCGTACATCGCCCGGATGGCGTTGAGGACCGCGAGATCCTCGTTGTCCAGTGGCTGCTCGGCCAGCTGGCCTTCGCGGTCGGCGGGTGAGGTGGTCATCGGACCTCCCAGGAGGGGTCGTTGGCGAGGAGTACGCGGAGTTTGGCCAGGCATCGACCCCGGGTGGGGCCGATGCTGCCTTGCGGCATGCCGAGCGATTTGGCCAGCTCGGCGTAGTCGGGTCGATCGGCGAAGGCGATCACTCGGAGCAGGGTCCGGCACCGGTCGGGCAGTTTCTCGACCTGCCGCCAGAGCAGGCGCTGGGTCTGCCCGCCGATCACCTCTGCCTCGACGTCGGTCCGCGGGTCGGCGAGCGGCGCGGCGGTGGACTCGAGATCCTCCGGCCGGGTGCGGGTCTGGCTCTTGGAGACCCGCCAGGCCTCGCGCTTGGTGGTGATCACCAGCCACTGCAGCACGGCGAGCGGTTCGTCGATCGTGTCGGCCTTGCGGACCAGGGTGAGCCAGACCGTCTGGAGGACGTCCTCGGCGGTGGCGTTGTCCAGCCGGGTCGCCCGCGCCGTGTGCCACAGGATCGGGGTGAGCAGGGCGACCAGGTCGGCCATCTTCCGCTCGTCGCCGCTGCGGAACTCGCTGAACAGCCGGCCGGCCCGGACCGCCAGGCTCTCGTCGGTGGTGCCGCCGGTCATTCCCGGGCCTCCCCGTCGGTGTCGCCGTCGCGGTCGGCCGCCGTCCATTCCTTCTCCGGGCCGTCCTCGTCCTCGCCGCCCGCATCCGGGTCGTCGGGGTCGGGCTCGCCGGGTCGGCGGACCGCCGGGACCAGCTTGCGGATAGCGGCCCAGGCGCGCCGGACCGCCGGCACCGGGTCGACCTCGGTCGGCGGCAGCGTCTCCCTGGTGTTCAGGAATTGGGCGATCTCGCCGACCAGGATCGGCGCCGCGAAGGACGTACCGCTCCACAGGCCGAACCCGGACCGGAAGTCGTCGGGATCGACCGTTGCCCGGATCACGCCGTTCCGCTTCAGCTCGACCGCCGGCGCGTGTGAGGCGTCGAAGGCGGGCAGCGTGCTGACCAGCGAGACCCCCGGCCGGTAGGCCCGGACCCACTCGCCGGCGTTGGAGAACAGGGCGATGGTGAGGTCGGGGTTCAGCGCACCGACCGCGGTGATCGGCACCTCGTCCTGATCGAAGTGCCTGATCAGGCCGCCGGACCACGGCGCGAACGAGGCCGGGTACATCGGCCGGGTGGTGGCGTCGTTGCCGGCCGAGGTGACGATCGCGACCCCCAGCCTGGCCAACGCGCGCAGCGGCGCCAGCAGGAACGGGTCGAACTCGGCGTCGGTGATGTCCTCGTGGTAGTAGCCGAGCGACATCGACAAGATGTCGATCAGGTGCTCGGGCTCGCCCCGGACGATCGCCAGCTTCTGCCGCAGCCACAGCATGTTCAGCGCCTCGAGCAGGTCGGCCTCGCTGACCACGCCGTCGCCCCGGATCACCCGGACGGCCAGGATGTTCGCGTCCGGGCAGGTCTGTCGGATCAGTCCGGCGATGAAGGTGCCGTGACCGGCCGTCACGTCGAGCCCGCCGATCAGCGGGTTGATCGTGACGCCCGGGTTCTCCGGGTCGGTCAGCGGGTCGGTGATGCCGATCGGCAGGCCCGCGCAGGTCGGGTTGCGGTCGACGACCTCGTCCGGCAGCCACCGGTGCTCGCCGACGCCGGTGTCGAGCAGTGCGACCACCGGGCGGCGGCGACCCTCCATCCACTCGTCCGGGCAGCGCGCCGGGTCCGGGCCGACGTACGCCAGCGGGGTGCGGCCACCCCAGCCCGGCGTTCCGTACGAGGCCAGCTCGGAGGCCGCCTGCCAGTACGGCGTCGCGGTGGTGTCGGCGGCCTGCCAGTAGGGCGCGGCCTGCCAGTACGGGTCTGCGCCGGCGCCCGCCGCCTGCCAGTACGGATTGCCGGTCACTCCGGCGGCCTGCCAGTACGGGTTGCCCGTCACCCCGGTCGCCTGCCAGTAGGGATTGCCGGTGATGCCGCCCCGCTGGCCCTCGGCATGGGAGGTGAGCAGGTGATCGAGCTGGACCGCCGACCGCTCCGGAGCCGATGCGGCGAATCGGTTGCGGTAGGACTGCAGCACCGGCCAGGCGTCCGGCGGGGACACCGGCCCCGCGTCCCAGCGGGGAAGCAGCTCGACCCGCAGCACCAGCGGCTGCGGCTCGTCCGGACCGATCCCGGCCTCGCGGGCGATCGCCACCAGGCGCTCGTCCAGGTCGTTGACGTCGATGTCCAGGTTGTGCTCGTCGGCGGCGGCACGGAGTCCGGCGAGGATCGCGTCCAGATCGGCCAACGGCCTGACCAGCAGCCGGCTGCCCGAATAGACGGTCTGCTGCAGCTGCTGGCCCTGGAAGCGGACCGCTGTCGACGGATCCAGCGTCCGGCCGGCGTGCCGGGCCAGGTGCTCGGGCCGTGGCGAGCGGCGCTGAGGCTCCTCCCGGAGCCGCTCGTACGGCGTAGGACGATCTTCGGTCATGCGGGGCCCCCCGGTTCGACGACGACACGTGCCAGGAGGCGACGACCTCCTGGACCACCCGCGACGGCGCCGAACGACACCCGGCGGCACGCGCCGCAGGCCCCCCGACCTGACAGTCCATTCATATCGGACCAAGAGCGCACGACGCGACCGCTGATACCTGATCGTGCCCACGTTGTCCGTGGGTTGTCCGGGTCCCGTCCTCCCCGGACGGGCGGCTCTCAGTCGATGGAGCTGACCGCCACGAATCGGAACCGGTCGCCGCGGAACACCGAGCGGGTCCACTCCACCGGACGGCCGCCCGCGTCGTACCCCGTGCGGTGGATCAGCAGCATCGGCAGCCCGACGTCGACCGCGAGCAGCTGGGCGTCGAGCGGTCCGGCCAGCGCCGTCTCCACGGTGTCCTCGGCGCGACTCAGCCGCATCCCGTACGCCTCGCGCATGGTCTGGTAGAGCGAGCCGCGGCGTTCGAGCTCCTGCCGAAGCCGGGCGAGCGGTCCGGGCAGCCAGGCCACCTCGTGCGCCAGCGGCTCGCCGGCGACGCCGCGGAGCCGCTCGACCCGGTGGACGACCGCACCGGGCTCGAGCTGCAGGTGCGCGGCGACCGCGTCCGAGGCCGCCTCCTTGGTCACCGAGAGCACCGTGCTGGACGGTGAGCGGCCCTGCTGCCGCAGGTCGTCGGAGTACGAGGTCAGCTGGCGGACCTGCACCACCTTGGGCTCGGCGACGAAGGTGCCGCGACCCTGGGTCCGCTCCAGCCGCCCGTCGACGACCAGCTCGGCGAGGGCCTGCCGGACGGTCGTCCGGGACGTGTCGAAGCGCACTGCCAGGTCGCGTTCGGTGGGGATCGCGGTGCCCGGGGGCGCGCCGTCGATGAGCTCGGCGATCTGGGTCTTCACCGCGTAGTAGCGCGGAACCTTCACCGTCGGGGCGCTCATGCGCTCAGTCTAGCAATGGTCTACACCTTTTCTGAGTGGTGCGTCACATCTGCGTGAATGGTCTATACCTATCTGTTGACACGTGAGATTGGTCTATGCCAATATCGGACTACCGAAAAGGTATAGACCAATCTTCGGGCCGCAATCCCCGAGCGTCCGTCGCGCGAGCCCGACTGTCACCCCAACGAAGGAGCCCCCCATGGGACTGCTGCACGACCTGAGGAACTCGTCGAGGCTCGGCATCCTGGTCGCCGTCGCCGCGGCGACCGTCGGCGTCATCTACGGCTACGACTCGTCCAACATCGCCGGCGCACTGCTGTTCATGACCAAAGACTTCGGGCTGACCACCGGACAGCAGCAGCTGGTCACCACGGCCGTCGTCGTCGGCGAGGTGCTCGGCGCGGTGTTCGGCGGCGCGCTGGCCAACAAGATCGGCCGCAAGAAGTCGATGGTGCTGGTGGCCGCGACCTTCGCCACGTTCTCGCTCGTCTCGGCCCTGGCCTGGTCGGTGCCGACGCTGGTCGGAGCTCGGTTCCTGCTCGGCCTGACGATCGGCATCTCGGTCGTCGTGGTGCCGGTCTTCGTGGCCGAGTCGTCGGCTCCGGCGATCCGCGGCGCGATGCTGGTGCTCTACCAGGTCGCCACCGTGATCGGCATCATCGCCGGCTACCTCGTCGCCTGGGCCCTGGCCGAGACCGAGAGCTGGCGCTGGATGCTCGGCATGGCCGCCATCCCCGGCGTGCTGATCCTGCTGCTCCTGCTCCGGCTGCCCGACACTCCGCGCTGGTACATGATGCGCGGCCGGCGTGAGGACGCCAAGCGGGTGCTGGCCCAGATCGAGCCGAATACCGACGTCGACGCGGAGATCGCCGACATGGCCGCCGCGCTGCAAGAGGAAGAGGGCGGCAAGGGCAAGACGACGAAGTACCTCCGGGAGATGTTCCGCAAGCCGTTCCTGCGCGCCACCATCTTCGTGATCGGACTCGGCTTCTTCGTCCAGATCACCGGCATCAACGCGATCGTCTACTACAGCCCGCGGATCTTCGAGGCGATGGGCTTCCACGGCAACTTCGCCCTGCTCGGCCTGCCCGCCCTGGTCCAGGTGGCCGGTCTGATCGCCGTGTTCGTCTCGATGGTCCTGGTCGACCGGCTGGGCCGCCGGCCCATCCTGCTCACCGGGATCGGCATCATGATCGCCGCCAACGCCTTGCTGGTCGCGGTGTTCACCATCGGTTCCGACTTCGGCGGTGCGCTGACCTTCTTCGGCTTCCTCGGCCTGCTGCTGTTCACCGTCGGGTTCACGTTCGGCTTCGGCGCCCTGGTCTGGGTGTACGCCGGTGAGAGCTTTCCGGCCCGGCTCCGTTCGCTGGGCTCGAGCGCCATGCTGACCTCCGACCTGGTCGCCAACGTCGCGGTCGCCGCCGTCTTCCTGACGATGCTCACCCGCCTCGGCGGTGCCGGCACGTTCGTGGTCTTCGGTGTGCTGGCCCTCGCCGCCTTCGCCTTCGTCTTCAAGCTCGCCCCGGAGACCAAAGGCCGGCCCCTCGAGGACATCCGCCACTACTGGGAGAACGGCGGCACCTGGCCCACCGACGGACCGGCCGAGCAGATCGCGCCGGCCGACCGGACCGTGCAGAGCGACGCCAAGTGAGCGCGCCCGTCGCGCCGGCCCGGACCGGCCAGGTCGTCGGCATCGACATCGGCGGCTCCAAGACCCATGCGGTCAGCCTGCGGCACGGGCACGAGGCGATGGCCGGCAGCTCGAACCTCGCCTCGGTCGGCACGGCCGAGGCGGGCCGCCAGCTGGACTCGATCTTCGATCAGCTCATCCGGGCCACCGACGGCCAACCGATCACCACCGTCTGCGCCGGCGCCGCCGGGGTGGACACGGTCGAGGCCGAGCTCCGGTTGCGCGACCTGATCGCCGCAAAGGTCCCCGGTGCGGCCGTCCGGGTCGTGCACGACACCGAGCTCATCCTCGCCGCCGCCGGGCTGGATCACGGGATCGCGCTGATCGCCGGTACCGGCTCCGTCGCGTGGGGACGTACGCCCTCCGGTGCGGTCGCGCGCGCCGGTGGCTGGGGCTATCTCCTCGGCGACGAGGGGAGCGGGTACGGCATCGCCCGCGAAGCGGTCCGGCACGCGCTGCGCCTGGTCGATCGCGGGCATCGCCCCGACCGGCTGTCCCAACAGCTCGCCGCGGACTGCGGTCTGCAGCGGCCGGCCCAGTTGGTCGACCACTTCTACGCAACGCCTGAGCGGCGCTATTGGGCGGGCCACGCGCGGCTGGTGTTCGAGCTGGCCGCCGACGGCGACCCGGCCGCGAGCGCCATCGTGGACGCCGCGGCCGGCGAGCTCGCCGAGCTGGTTGGCTCGGTCGCGCGGGTCCTGAGTGACGCGGACCTGCCCGTCGTGCTCGGCGGCGGCGTCCTGGTCCACCAGCCCATCCTGACCGCAGGGGTGAGCGAGCGACTCGCGACAATCGGGCTGACCGACGTACGCGTGCTCGATCGCGATCCCGCCCACGGCGCCGCCCGCCTCGCCGCCGCCCTCTGAACCTCGACCATCCGCTGAGAAAGGAAACTCGTTTCATGCCGATCACCACTCCCGCCGCCGGCTCCCTGATGGCCGCCGAGATCGCCGAGCAGCCGGACGTCTGGCGCCGGCTCCTGGCCGAGACCAGGGCCGCCGACAGCGATCTCGCCCGCGCCGCCGACCTGATCGCGCGCTACCGGCCGCGGTTCGTCCAGTTCGTCGCGCGCGGCACCAGTGATCACGCGGCCCTCTACGGCAAGTACGTCGCCGAGATCGGTCTGCAGCTACCCTGCGGGCTGGTCTCGCCGTCGACCATGACCGCGTACGGCGCCCGCCCGGACCTGGCCGGCGTGCTGATGATCGGGGTGAGCCAGTCGGGCGGCTCGCCCGACCTGGTCCGGTCGCTGGAGGTCGCCCGCGAGTGCGGCGCGCTGACCATCGCCGTCACCAACAAGGCCGACTCGCCGCTGGCGCTGGCCGCGGCGGCCCACGTGGACGTCCGGGCCGGGGTGGAGCGAGCCGTCGCGGCGACCAAGTCCTACACCGCGCAGCTGCTCACCCTGCACCTGCTGTTCGACCGGGTGCGCGGCGGCTCCGGCGCCGCCGCGGCCGCGCTGCCCGGGCTCGGCGAGCAGCTGCTGGCCGCCGACGACCGGGTAGCCCTGCTGGCACAGCGCTACCGGTTCGCGACCCGGCTGGTGACCACCGGGCGTGGCTACTCCTACCCGACCGCGCGGGAGGCGGCGCTCAAGCTGATGGAGACGTCGTACCTGTCGGCACAGGCGTTCTCCGGTGCCGACCTGCTGCACGGGCCGCTGGCGATGATCGAGCCGCAGGTCCCGGTGCTGGCCGTGGTCGCCGACGGGGTCGGCGGCGAGGCGATGGGGCACGTGCTGCCGCGGCTCGCCGAGCAAGGCGCCGACGTGTTCTGCGTGGGCAGCGCCGCCGCGGTCGAGCGGGCCTCGGTCGGCGTCGCGCTGCCGGCCGGCGCGTCGGAGGAGCTGTCCCCGCTGCTGGAGATCCTGCCGTTCCAGCAGCTGGCTCAGCACCTGGCCATCGCCCGCGGCGGCAACCCGGACGCCCCCCGCGGCCTGCGCAAGGTGACCGAGACGCTCTGACTGCGGTCGGCCGCGCGCCCGTTGTCGCTTGGGGCCTGGCCTCGAGCGCAAAATCCGGCCGTGGCGGGAAAGTGGGGCCTGATCCGGCGTGATCCGGCCTGAGATTCCCGCCGGGGCGGGAATCTGCGGCGCAGGGTTGCGCTGGCCGGGGAGTCCGTGGGGCGGCCGGCCCCGAGCGCAGAATCCGGCCGCGGCGGGAAAGTGGGCCCCGATTCGGTGGGATCCGGCCCGAGAATCCCGTCGGGGCGGGATTCTGCGGCGCAGGTTTGCGCTGGGCCGGGGAGTCCGGGGGCGGCTGGCCCCGGAGCGCGATATCCGGCCGTGGCGGGAAAGTGGGGCCCGATTCGGTGGGATCCGGCCCGAGAATCCCGCCGCGGCGGGATTTCGGGGAGGGGCCAGGAGCGCCGGCCGGCCCCGGGGCGCGATGGGTCCGCGTCGGCGGAGTGACGAACGTCATACTGGATAAGGACCGGCTGAGCGGCTCGTCCGACCGACTCGATTTCGTCATTCGGAGGTGAGGCTGTCAGAATCGGCGGCGGAGGGGAGTATTCCCCAGCGACGGCATCGTCACCTCGGTCATCGACCCCGGTCATTCCCGGGTCGAGCCCGGTGCCCCGGCCGGGCATGTGGCCCGGCGGAAGAGACCTCCGAGACCTGCACGAACGTCCCGTCAGTCAGTCTCGGAAGGATTCCCTCCGTTGAACGTTCACCTCTACGCCTGGATCATCACCGTCGTCGTGATGGTGGCGATCCTCGCGGTCGACGTCTTCGTGATCGGCCGCCGCCCGCACGAGCCCTCGATGAAGGAAGCGGGCATCTTCATCGGTGTCTTCGTCGGGCTCGCGCTGCTGTTCGGGCTCGGGGTGTGGTGGGTCTCCGGGCCGACGTACGCGGCCCAGTTCTATGCCGGCTGGCTGACCGAGTACAGCCTGTCGATCGACAACCTGTTCATCTTCGTGATCATCATGACGAAGCTCAAGGTGCCGCGCGAGCTACAGCAGTACGCGCTGTTGGTCGGCATCATCCTCGCGCTGATCTTCCGCGGCATCTTCATCGCGCTCGGTGCCGCCGCGATCAACCAGTTCGCCTGGGTCTTCTTCATCTTCGGCGCGTTCCTGGTCTACACCGCCGGAAAGCTCGTCGTGGATTACCGCAAGCACGACGACGGCGGTGAGGAGCTGCCGGAGAACCCGATGATGCGGATGGTGAAGAAACGGTTCCCGGCGACCGACGACTTCCGCGGCACCCGGCTGACCGTGCGCGAGGACGGCAAGCGGCTGATCACGCCGATGCTCTTCGTGATCATCGCCCTGGGCAGCACCGATCTGCTGTTCGCGCTCGACTCGATTCCGGCGATCTACGGGCTGACCCAGGAGCCGTACCTGGTCTTCACCGCGAACGTGTTCGCCCTGATGGGGCTGCGGCAGCTGTACTTCCTGATCGGCGGCCTGCTGAAGCGGCTGGTCTACCTGTCGCTCGGCCTGGCGGTGATCCTCGCCTTCATCGGGGTGAAGCTGGTGCTGCACGCGCTGCACCACTACCACCTGGCCGACTGGGCTCCGTTCGCCGGCGAGATCCCGATCTGGCTGTCGCTGACGTTCATCATCGTCACGCTGACGATCACCACCGTGGCCAGCCTGATCAAGTCCAAGTACGACGAGGACCGGGCGGCGGAGGGGTCGTCCAGCGCGGTGCGCTGAGGATCGCCGGAGGTCGACTGCGCACAGTGAGGGGTGCGAGGTCGCCTTTCGAGAGTCGCCTGTCAGGTGCGGAGTCGCCTTGCGAGGCGCGGAGTCGGGAGTGCGGGCGGTACCGCCCAGCTGCGAGGAAGTTTCGGGTCAGCCGGCCGCGCTGTCGCCGGCGTCCAGCGCGCTCGCGGCGTCGCCGGTGGCCGGTGCCGGCACACCGGTGCCCGTCGGAACACCCGCTCCGGTGCCGGGGGTACCGGTGCCGACCGGAGTGCCCAATCCGGTGCCGGGAGTGCCGCCCGTGCCGATTCCGCCCGTGCCGATTCCGCCCGTGCCGATTCCGCCCGTGCCGATTCCGCCGGCTCCGATTCCGCCGGTGCCGATGCCAGCGGTCCCGACGCCGGCCGCACCGGCACCGTAGCCTGCAGCCCCATACGTTCCCGGCCCATACGTTCCGGCCCCATACGCTCCCGGTCCGTACGTTCCCGGCCCATACGTTCCCGGCCCGTACGCACCGGTCCCGTACGCCCCCGGGCCGTTCGGCTGGCCGGTGGCGGCGGTCATCGCCGCCGCGCGGGCGGCCTGGGCGCCCTGCGCCGCAGTCTCCAGCCAGTCGGCGACGCCGTCGTGGTCGGAGTCGACGACCACCCCGGTGCCGCGCCCCTGGGTGGCCAAGAACTCCTGCCCGTCGGTCAGCCCGTTGCGGTTGGTGTCGGCGTTCAGCGGGTCGGTGCCGATCAGCTTCTCGAAGTCGTCGGTGAGCCCGTCGTTGTCGCTGTCCCGGGCGGTGGTGGTCACGCCCTGACCGGCGGTGATGTCGTACGGGTCCGCCGCGGCATCGGTGGGATCCGGCTGGGGCTCGGCGGTCGGAGTGTCGGCGACCGGGGAGCTGTCGGGCTTGTTCTGGCCGTCGAGGTACTTGTCCTTGTACTGCTCCCAGGTGAGCAGCGTCTTGGGCCGGTCCTGGTGGTCGACCCGGTTGCCGACCAACCCGTCGCGCCCGTTCAGGTAGCTCCGCACCTGGCTCTGGGCGACCGACGGCAGCTGCTTGGAGCCGATGGCGATGCCGTGGATGTGCTCCGGCCACGGACCCTGGTTGGGCATCCGGCGCCAGCTCGCAAAGCCCACCTTGCGCAGCGAGAGCGCGATGATCTCCTTCTGGTGCTCGGAGTAGCCGCGCACCGACAGATCGAACGCGCCCGCGCCGGAGTGGGTGCCGGCGGACGCGGCCACGCCGTGGCAGAAGCAACCCTGGCTCAGGTGCAGCTTGCCGATGCTGGGGTCCTTCTCGTTCGCGATCCGCTGGGCCTCGCGCAGCATGTTGCTGGTGCGGCGGTCGACGATCTCACCACCGAACCTGACGCGGTCCAGATCGCCCATGGCGCAGACCCTCCTGATGCCGAACGGGCCGGTCTCCCCAGTGTAGGGAGACCGGCCCGTGCCAGTCAGGTCGATATCGATCCGAGTAATTCTCGACCCTCGATTGGACCCCGAGTCGCCGATCAGGCGTGACCCGGTGGCGAGCGGTCGATCTCGGGTCGAGAATTACTCACGCGGCGAGGGTGGTCTCGCCTGCCGTGCTGCCCGGCTCGATCGCCTGCCGGACGAGTTCGGCCACGTCCGTGCTGAGCCGGACATCGATCGCCGAGAGCACGTCCGCCGGTACGTCGTCCAGGTCGGGCTCGTTCCGCTTCGGCAGGAAGACCGTCGTCAAACCGGCCCGCTGGGCCGCGAGCAGCTTCTGCTTGACCCCGCCGATCGGCAGCACCCGCCCGTTCAGGGTGACCTCACCGGTCATGCCCACGTCCGAGCGGACCGGTCGGCCGAGCGCCATCGAGGTCAGCGCGGTCACCATCGTCACGCCGGCGGACGGCCCGTCCTTGGGGATCGCTCCCGCCGGCACGTGAATGTGAATCTGCCGGTCGAGCACGCTCGGGTCGGCGATACCGAGCTCGATCGCGTGCGCCCGGACGTAGGAGAGGGCGATCTGGGCGGACTCCTTCATCACGTCTCCCAGCTGACCCGTCAGCGTCAAGCCACCCCGATTCGATCCGGCCGGGCCCTCGACCGCGTTCGCCTCGATGAACAGCACGTCGCCGCCCATCCCGGTGACCGCCAGCCCGGTGGCCACACCCGGCACGGACGTGCGCTCGTGCGCCTCCGGCGTGAACCGTGGCCGGCCGAGGTAGTCGCGCAGGTTGCCGGTGGTGATCACCAACGTCTCCGGCGCCTGCTCCGCTGACAGCTTGGTGACCGCCTTGCGCAGCGCCTTGGCGAGCAACCGCTCCAGTTGACGTACGCCCGGCTCGCGGGTGTAGTCGGCCGCGATCTCGCGCAGCGCGCCGTCGGTGACCTCGACCTCGTCGGACCGCAGGGCCGCCAGCTCCAGCTGCTTGGGCAGCAGGTAACCGCGGGCGATGGCGATCTTGTCGTCCTCGGTGTAGCCGTCGAGGCTGACCAGCTCCATCCGGTCCAGCAGCGGCTGCGGGATCGTCTCCAGCACGTTCGCCGTGGCCAGGAAGACCACGTCGGACAGATCGAGGTCGACCTCGAGGTAGTGGTCGCGGAAGGTGTGGTTCTGGGCCGGGTCGAGCACCTCCAGCAGGGCCGCGCTGGGATCGCCGCGGTAGTCCGAGCCGACCTTGTCGATCTCGTCCAGCAGCACGACCGGGTTCATCGAACCGGCCTCGGTGATCGCCCGCACGATCCGCCCGGGCAGCGCACCGACGTACGTCCGCCGGTGACCCCGGATCTCGGCCTCGTCCCGGACGCCGCCGAGGGCGACCCGGACGAACTTGCGGCCCAGTGCACGAGCGACCGACTGGCCGAGCGAGGTCTTGCCGACGCCGGGCGGACCGACCAGGGCCAGCACCGCGCCCGAGCCGCGACCGCCGACGACCTCCAGCCCACGCTGGGCGCGCCGGCCGCGGATCGCCAGGTATTCCACGATCCGGTCCTTGACGTCCTCCAGGCCGTGGTGGTCCGCGTCGAGCACGGCCCGCGCTGCGGCGACGTCGGTCGAGTCGACCGTCTTCGTGTCCCACGGCAGCTCCAGGATGACGTCCAGCCAGGTCCGGATGTAGCCGGACTCCGGGCTCTGGTCGCTGGCCCGCTCGAGCTTGCCGACCTCGCGCAGGGCGGCCTTGCGGACGTCCTCGGGCAGATCCGCCTCCTCGACCCGGGTCCGATAGTCCTGGGCGCCCTCCGGCTCGTCCTCGCCGAGCTCCTTGCGGATGGCGTTGAGCTGCTGGCGGAGCAGGAACTCGCGCTGGCTCTTCTCCATTCCCTCGCGGACGTCACCGGCTATCTTGTCGTTGACCTCGACCTCGGCGATGTGGTCCTTGGTCCAGCCGATCAGCGTGCTCAGCCGCTCCCGGACGCTCGGCGTCTCCAGCAGCTGGCGCTTGTGCTCGTCGTCCAGATAGGGCGCGTAGCCGGCCAGGTCCGCCAGCGCCGACGGGTCGGTGACCCGGTTGACGGTGTCGATCACCTGCCAGGCGTCGCGCCGCTGCAGGGTGGCGATGACCAAACTCTTGTAGTCGGCCGCGAGCTTGCGCACCTCGTCGGTGTCCGCGTCCGGGTCCTCGATCTCGTGGGCCTCGACCCACAGCGCCGTGCCGGGACCGGCCACGCCGGAGCCGATCCGGACCCGCCGCTCCGCCCGCAGCACCGCGGCTGGCTCGCCGCCGGCGAGCCGGCCGACCTGGACGATGCTGGCCACCACGCCGTACGCGGCGTAGCGGTCCTCCAGCCGCGGCGCCACCAGCAGGGTGTCGTCGGCGCTGGATCGCGCGGTGTCGATCGCGGCCCGCGCGGTCTCGTCCAGCTCGATCGGGACGACCATGCCGGGCAGCACGACGAGGTCGTTCAGGAACAGGACGGGCAGTTGAGTTGTCGTCACGTGGATGCCTCCAAGTCAGGGTGACGCAAGTTGAGCGTCATCGACTCAATGCCGCTGGAGACCGATTTCTTCCGCGTTCTCCGTGAGCGAACGCCGAGGCCGGTCGGCGGACCGGACGGCCGGTGACGGGGTTCGGCCCGGCTCAGCGCGAGCCGGCAAGCGCCCGCTGCCGGCGGCCCGTCGTGGCCTCCACACCGGCGAGGAACAGGCTTGCGACGGCGATGATCGCGACCGTGACGAGTGACATCCAGACGGGGTGGACGACGAACCAGGCCGGTACGCGGCGGGTGTGGACCGCGACCACGCCGACGAAGGCGGCGACCAGCCCGACGTAGGTCCCGATCATGAATCCCCGGTGCCGGCGGACGTTCCCGCGGCGGGCCATCACGATGCCGAGGGTCACGCTGCACAGGGTCCAGGCCGCGAGAACACGGAGGAAGATCGCGATCGCGGTGTCGTAGCCGCCGAACAGGAACGACCCGGCGGCGACGTAGAGCATCAACACCGCCCAGCACCGACCGACCAGCCGGTGGACCGGGTCCCCCTTGGGACGGCGAATGATCTGGAACGGTCCGAGCACCAGGCTGAGGGCGGCTGCCATCGCGTGAGTGGCGATCAGGAACGTCCAGGCGGGCAGCACGACGACGACGCTACGGCCGAGTGTGGGCGGGTGACAGGGTCCGATCTGCCCCGCGGGCATCGGGTCGTGGTGTTCCACGCTCGGCTTGCGCGCGGTGCTCCGGCGGCGATGCCGAGTTGGTATCGCCGTGTCCGAGGGGTCGAACTTCTCCGACAGTTGATGGAGAATGAGGCCAGAGCACCGACAGGCCGGGAGCGGGGGCAGCGCGTTGACCGAGGTCGAGCACGACGCCACTCCGCGACGGGGGCTGGACCCGAGAGCCGCCGAGACCCGACGGCGTCTGGTCGAGGCCTTTGTCGCGCTGTCGGCCGCGCACGCCGGCAACGTGACGGTTCCGCAGATCGTGGCCCGCGCCCGGCTGCACCGGTCGTCGTTCTACGCCCATTTCGGCACGGTCGACGAGCTCGCGCTCTATGCGATCGACCGGAACCTCGATCAGGTCCACACGGAGAACCTGGGCCGTCACAACCGGCGGACCATGCCGGCCCGCGCCTCGAACACGCTGGTGATCGCGGAGATCCTCGACCGGGTCAGCGACCCGGCGAATCCGCTGATGGCCGTGCTGGCCCGGGACCGGGCGCTCGGTGAGCAGGCGCTCGGCGCGCAGTTGAGTTCGCGGGTCCTCGACTACTACGCGCAGGTGTCGAGCTTCGGCGGCCTGACGCCGTTGACGCGGAGTGCGTCGGCGGAGTACGTCGGGCACGGTCTGGCGGCCGTCATCTGCGGCTGGTTGCTGGGCGAGGTGAGCATGACCCGGGCCGAACTGGTCGACTGGCTCGCGCTGCTCGTCCCCGACTGGGTGATGACGGCGGTGCCGGTGACGTCGGTCGAGTCGAGGGGCTGACATGGACCTCGATCTGCGCAAGCTCCGCTATTTCGTGGCGGTCGCCGAGTGCGGCAGCTTCCGGACCGCCGCACAGCATCTGCATGTGGCGCAACCGGCGCTGAGCCGGCAGGTTCGCGCGCTGGAGACCGATCTCGGCGTGTCCCTGCTGACCCGGACCGGTCGGGGAGTCGTGGTCACCGGCGAAGGTCGTCGGGTTCTGCAGGAGGCCCGGAGTCTGCTGCAGTCGTCCGCCGATCTGGTCCGCCGCGCGCGGCAGGCGGGGCTTCCCGGTCGTACGTTCACCGTCGGCTTCCGACCGGGCATCCCCGTGACGGCGCTGGCCCGGCGGTTCCAGCAGAGCCACCCGCGGGTCGCTCTCGATCTCGTCGTCACCTCCGCCCGGGACCAGGCCGACCTGCTGATCAGCGGGCGGGTCGACGCCGGACTCGTCCGATCCCCGTGCGACGCCGACGAGCTCGAGTGCCTGCCGTTGTTCGTCGAGCCCCGCGTCGTCGTGGTCGCGACGAACCATCCGATCGCGGCACTGCCGCGGATCAGCGTTCACGAGCTTCGCTGGTTGGGGCTGCTCCAGTCGGTCACCGACGTACCCGAACTGACCGGTCTGCCAGCCGAGTCGGGAACGGTCCGGCTCAATCGGACCGGCAACGGAACCTTCGACCAGCGCGCGGTCGAGCGGTTCGAACGGGTCGCCGCCGGCCAGGGAGCCCTGGTCGTGCCGCAGTCGGTGGCCGCGCTCTATCGACGGCCCGAGCTGGCAACGGTGGCCGTGGACGGCGCGGGGCCCAGTGAGGTGCTCATCGCCCTGCGCAAGGGCAACAACGATCCGCTGCTCGGTGACTTCAGCCGAGTCGCGGTGACCGAGCTGCAAGCCGCACACGATCGGAACAGATCGTGCGAAGCGTCGTTGTGAGCCGTCCGACCGGTCGGCGCTGAGTCGCTCGCCATCTCCTCCGCCGACCCGGACCCGGGACGGTCGGCGGCGCATCCACCATCCCTGAGAGGAGCCGTCATGCTCGAAGCCGCCCGCCAGCCCGACCGCCGTGCCACCTGGGGAGGTGTCTTGCTGATCGTCGGAACCGTGCAGTACGCAGTCGCCCAGCTCGTCGCCGCCGCGGCCTGGAGCACGCCGTACAGCCTGTCCCGGAACTACATCAGCGACCTCGGCGTGACCGTGTGCGGCACCGTGAACTTGCCGCACGGCGGAACGGAACAGGTCTGCTCGCCCTGGCACGCCGTGATGAACGCGTCGTTCATCCTGTCCGGAATACTCCTCGTGACCGCGATGATCTTGCTCTGGTCGTACTGGCCACCGGGGCCGGCGGCCCGGATCGGCGTGGTCCTGCTGATCGTCGCCGGCCTCGGCAAGGTGCTCACCGGGCTATATCCGGAGAACACCCAGCTGTCCCTCCACCTGCTGGGCGCACTCAACATCCCGCTCGGCGAGCTGGGCATATTGCTGCTCGGCATCGCGCTCATCCGTCACCACGGCACGGCAGCGGCTGCCGGGGTCGGCGTCGCGGGTGTGGTGCTCTCCGGGATCGGGCTGGCCGCGTCCGTGCTGTCCAGCGCGGCACAGACCGCGGGTCCGGCGCTGCTGCTCGGGCTGGGTGCCGGCACCATGGAGCGGCTCGCCGGATATCCGGCCAACCTCTGGCTCCTGCTCGCCGGCGTGCTCGTGCTCACCGATCGGGCCACCGAGCGGGCAGACGCCGACGCGCCAGCATCGGCGTCGCTCCAGCGACGCTGACCCCGGTCGTGTCCCACCACGCCCGCTACCGTGGAATCGATGACGCTCGACGACCCACGGATCCACGCGGTCCGGGCCCGCAGCCAGGATCCTCGCGCCCGGGACACCCGGGCGAAACTCGCTCGGGCGTACGTCGAGCTGTCCAAGACCGCAGACGCGGTGCCGACCATCAGTCAGATCGTCCGCGTCGCCGGCGTCAACCGGTCATCGTTCTATGCCCACTTCGGCAGCGTCGGCGACCTCAGCCTCTACCTGCTGGAATCGGCGCTGGCCTCGATCTACGAGGGCAGCACCGCCGCGCTCCGCTCCGGTGGCCGGGACGGACTGGCCGCGACCACCGGCTCGATGATCATCGCCGCGGTCGAGGAGAACCGGTCGGCGCTGCGCGCCGCCGTGCTCCACGATCGAGCGCTGGCCCGTCGGCAGATCGGCCTGGCCATCGAGGCCAGCACCCTCCGGCTCCTGCAGGCGTTACCCGGCTGGGAAAACGCGAGTCAGGGACCGCTGCGGTTGCTCGTCATCTACCTCAGCCATGGCTGGTCGGCAGTGCTGTGCGGCTGGCTTGCCGGCGAACTCGAGACGACGCGGCCACAACTGCTCCACGAGCTGCTGGCCCTGAACCCGGACGGAATCCGTTATCGGGCGGCGGTCTCCGAGCTCAGCAACTGAACCGGGAGATCCGCACCCGACCCGCGCGGCGGGGGCCGTCGAGATGAAGGTCGACTCGTTGTACCCCGGGTACTTCCTGCCGACCGTTGCCGGCGGGCTGCTCGCCTCCTATTGCGCATCGGTGGCCGGGCAACCGGTGCTTGCCTCCGTCATGTTCGGGCTCGGCCTGATCTGTTGGTTCATCCTCGGCTCGATCATGCTCGCGCGGCTCTTCGCTCGTCCCAGCCTGCCGACTCCGTTGCTACCGACCCTCGCGATCGAAGTCGCGCCGGCCGCCATCGCCGGCCTGGCCTGGTTCAGGCTGCGCGGCGAGCAGATCGACACCGTCGCCGCCATCCTCGGCGGCTACGGGCTGCTGATGGTCCTCGCGCAGGTCCGGCTGTTCCCGACGTACGTCCGGCTGCCGTTCATGCCCAGCACCTGGTCGTTCACCTTCAGCTGGGCAGCCGTCGCCACCGCCGGCATCGCCTGGCTCGAAGCCCTCCGGCCGCCGGCCTATCCCGTCTGGCAGTACGCCCTGCTCGCCGCGATCACCCTGTTGATCGGGTCGATCGCGACGAGGACGATCGTGGCCCTCGCCACCGGGCGACTCTGGCCCGGCCCCGCCCCGGCCCCCGTCACCGCAGGACGGCCCCTGCCCGGCCGCGGCCCGGCCCGCGACGGAGCCCGGCGATGACCGACCGGCAGACGACCCGTCGCCGGGTCACCCCGCTGGGCGGCGCCGGGGTCGAACGATCGATCACGCTCACCGACGGGATCGTCGCGATCGCCATGACCCTGCTGGTCCTGCCCCTCGTCGATGTGACCGTCGACATCGACCCGGACCGGATCGGTGCCTCCTTGGCCGCGCACTCGGACCTGTTCTTGTCGTTCGCGATCAGTTTCGTGGTCACCTACCTCTTCTGGTCGGCCCATGCGGCCGCTGTCCGGTCCGTCGCCGACAAGGGGATCGACCTTCCCTCGATCAACATCTTGACCATGACCTGGCTGCTGGCGATCGCGTTCCTACCGTTCCCGACGGCCATCGTGGGCCGCCATCTCAACACGGTCAGCGCGCCGATCTACATCGGCACGCTCCTGCTGGTCTCGGTCCTCACGGCGCTGATCGGGACCCTGTCCAGCCGGGCGGCTCCCTCGACGTTCAGGATCCGGCTGGCCTGGACGATGACCGCGATCCTGGCGTTCAGCACCGTGCTCAGCATGCTCGACGCCGACATCGGCATGTACACGTTGCTGCTGCTCATCCTCGCCCGCACCATCGACAGCACCGTCGCGCGGCGGCGAAGCCCGAGCGGCTGACCCAACCCTCGCGAGAGGTCGTGCTCCCCGCAGCAACTCGGCAACGGTCTGCCGGCGGCAGCTATGCGGCTTGGGCGGTCGGGACCGCCGCTCCGTCACGGTCGCTCGGGCAGGGCGCGGGTGATCTGCTCGTCGACGGTGAGCGGCGCGTGGGTCACGATGTCGTGCACGAAGCCGAGTTTCGTGCGCACCGGTGCCGGTAGCTGGAAGGGATACAGATCCCCGAAGCCCATCGCCCGGTTGATGCGGTTGAACGCCCTCGACATCGACTCCCAGTCGCTCAGCAGGCGCTGGATCGACTCGTCGCGATACGACTCCAGCGGGTCCACGTCGATGTCGCGCACATTGGTCGCGGCGGCGTCGAGGTGGATGCCGATGGCTGCGGCCGTCTGCAGCGTGCCGGTGATGTGCAGATAGTGCGCGAAGGACTCGGCGAAGTCCTCCCACGGATGCATGGTGGCGTACTCGGAGATGAACGACGACTGCCAGCCCTCCGGGGCGCCGACCGAGTAGTGGCGCTTGATCGCGTCCTGGTAGCTGGCCCGTTCGTCGCCGAAGAGCTCGCGGCACCGCGCCCACGCGCTCTCGTCGGGCAGCAGCACGTTCTGGTAGTAGTGCCCGACCTCGTGCCGCAGGTGGCCGAGCATCGTTCGGTACGGCTCGCGCAGGCGGACCCGGAGCGCCTCGCGGTGGTCGTCGAGGCTCTCGGCGAGGTCCAGGGTGATGATGCCGTTCGCATGACCGGTGATCACGCGCTGGCCGTTCGACAGGCTCGAGATGAGGTCGAAGCCCAAGCCGCCCTCCTGCACATCCCACGGCACGATGGGCAGCCCGAGGTCGCCGAGTTGCACGAGGAGCCGGCGTTTGGCCTCCTCGGTCTTGGCGAGTTTGTCGAGTGCGATGGTGTCGTCGAGATCGGGGCGCCGCCTGGTCAGTCGACACGAGAAGCACCGTCCCGCCGGGCTGTCCTCCCAGACCAGCCAGTTGCAGTCCCACTCCCGGTTGGAGCACACGTACCAGGTCTGCCCGTCGATGACCGTCTGACCGTGGCGGACGCCGTAGAACTGTCGACTCAGCAGGTGATAGCCGAGCTCACCGTCGCAGTGGGGGCAGCGCACGGCGTCCAGGTAGACGAAGTGCCGGCAGTGCGGGCAGCGGGGTTGCGGGATCACGCGCTCACCGTAGGGCACCCCGCCCGCGCGCCGTTTTCAGCCGACGCCGCGGAGGCCGCTGATGCATCCGGACCCGGCCGGAGAAGGGAATCAGGCGACGGTGACAGAGGGAGGTCTCGATGGTGCAACGTGCGCTCATCTCCGGCGCCGGCGTGGCCGGGATCGTCGCGGGGTGGTGGCTGACGCGGTACGGCTGGGAGTGCACCCTGGTCGAACGGTTCCCGGCGATCAGGACCGGCGGGCAGAACATCGATCTTCGTGGCGCCGCCCGCGACGTCTTGCGCCGGATGCACCTCGACGAGGAGGTCGGTGCCCGCGGCACGGGCGAGGTCGGTACGCGGTTCGTTGACGAGGACGATCGAAGCGTCGGCGAGTTCGTCGCGGGCATGTCGGACAGCGACGGCGCGACGGCCGAGCGTGAGATCCTCCGCGGCCAGCTCGTCGGCCTCTTGTACGAGCGGACGCGCGACGCCGTCGACTACCCCTTCGGCACGTGGATCGAGCGGCTCGACGGTCCGGCACCCGGCCGGGGACGCTCGGACGGCCGGCTGCCGGTCGAGTTGAGCAGCGGCCAGCACGAGGACGTCGATGTCGTGATCATCGCCGAGGGGATCGGCTCGAACACACGCGAGCAACTCGGGGAGGCCGCCTTCGGTCCGGTGCGCCGACGAGAACTCGGAGTCTCCATCGCGTACTTCTCGATCGATCGCCCTGACACCGACGACGACTGGTGGCGCTGGTACAACGCGGCAGGAGGTCGCGCGGCGACGCTCCGGCCCGACAACGTCGGCCGTCAGCGAGCGACGTTGTCGATGCGGACCGCTCCGGTCGCTCGCGATCCTCGGGTGATCGAGTGCTTCGCCGATCGCTTCCGGGATGCCGGGTGGGAAACGCCGCGCCTGGTCGACGGTCTGCTGCGCTCCGACGACGTCTATGTGGACGATGTCGCTCAGATCATGGCTCCGCGGTGGAGTGCCGGACGCGCGGTGCTGGTGGGGGATGCGGCCTACTGCCCGTCACCGGTCAGCGGGATGGGCGCGAGCCTGGCGGTGGTGGGCGCGTACGTCCTGGCCGGCGAGCTGGCCACCCGGCCCGACGTCGGGCAGGCGCTCGACAGCTACGAGCAGGTGATGCGGCCCTACGTGGACAAGGCGCAGCAGCTGCCGCCCGGCGCGCCGGGCATCATGCACCCCCGCAGCACGCTCGGCGTCAGCGCGCTGCGGACCGCGTTTCGCCTCGCCGCGTCGGGACCGCTGCGCCGCTTCGAACAGACCCTGTTCCGACCGCCCGCGGACCGGATCGAACTGCCGACTTACCGGAGGTGACGAGCCGTCCGGGGCGGGCGCGGCCTCAGCCGCGACCGTCCTCGTCGGGACCGGGCTCGGCCCCGACCAGGATGGCCTCGACGACCTCGTGCACGGCCGACTCGTCGGGCAGCCCGCCGAGTTCGCCCGCGAAGAGCAGATGCCCGGCCCCGACGAGCGCCGGCGCCAGGGCAGCGGGTGCGGCGCCGGCGAGGATCCGGCCGACCCGTTGCTCGGCGAGCAGATAGGCCGCGAGGCCCACCACGGCCTCGGTCAGGGTCGGGATGCCGGGACCGGTGCCCGCCCGGACACGGGTCCGGAGTTCGTCGCGGGAGAGCAGGAGCCGGATGATCGCCAGGCCCAGCGGGTCGAAGATCCGGACGAGCGCCGCGCAGACGTTCTCGATCACCGTGCCGGCGCCGGCTCGCTCGCTCAGCTCGACCGACCAGGCGTCGATGGCGGCGATCCGCTCTCGTACGAGCGTCGCGAGAAAGTCGTCGAAGTCGGCGAAGTGCCGGTGCAGGACGCCCTTGGCCACGCCGGCCTCGTCGGTGACGGTGCGGCTCGTGAGGGCTGCCGGCCCGCCGTCGAGCAGCACCCGCTCCCCGGCGGCAAGAAGCTGGGAGCGTGCGTCGCGCAGTGCAACCCCGGTGGGCACGAGTCTCCGTCCCTCACGTTGTAAGTGGGCGATCGCCCACTTACAGTGGGCACGTGCCCACTCTAGCTGCTTCGACCCCTCCGACCCCACCGCCCGCTCCGACTGGCGACGCGGCGTACCGCCACCCGGAGCTGGCCCAGGCGTTCGGATCGGATGCCGAGAAGTACGACCGGGTACGTCCTCGCTATCCGGCTGCGCTGGTCGACGCCGTCGTGGAACGACTGCCCGGCCGGGCGATCCTCGATGTCGGGATCGGCACCGGCATCTCGGCCGAGCCGTTTCGCGAGCGTGGATTCGAGCTGCTCGGCATCGAGCCGGATCCGCGGATGGCTGCGGTCGCACGCGCGAAGGACCTCGTGGTCGAGGACGGACGATTCGAGGACTGGGATCCGGCCGGGCGGACCTTCGACGGGGTGATCGCCGGGCAGACCTGGCACTGGATCGATCCGGTCGCCGGCACCGCCAAGGCCGCCGGCGTGTTGCGCCCCGGCGGTCGGCTCGCGCTGTTCTGGAACACGGTCGTTCCGGCACCGGAGGTCGCTACTGTCTTCGCCGATATCTTCGAGTCGCTCGAGACCGGGCTCCCGTTCAATCCTTGGACCGTGGCGCCGGCGGCGGACCCCTACGGGGCGATCATCGACCGCACGGCCGACGGTCTCCGGGCGACCGGCGCCTTCGGCGCAGTCGAGCGGTTGACCTTCGAGTGGCAGTCGACGACCGGGCGCGACGCCTGGCTCGAGGTGACCTCGACCGCGGGCGGCATCAATCGCCTTCCGAGCGACAAGCTCGAGCTGCTTCTGCGGAGAATGGGAGCGGCGATCGACGCTGCCGGTGGATCGCTCGTGGTCGGCTGTACGACGGTCGCCGCGATCGCCGAGCGAATGCCCGATTGACCCGCTGCACGCCCTTCCGTTCACGGCTCCGTCGATCCGACCGCCGGCTCACCGAACGGTCGCAGCCGGCCGAGCCCGGAGGAGACCAGCCGCGCGATGGCGCCAGAACGGCGCCGCCGGCCACTGGCGCTCGACGTCGTACCAGCCCTCGCGCTGCGTCAGGTGCTCGGCGAACCGGGCGTGGACTCGATCGCCGAACTCTGCGATCGCCGGCCGCCCGCCGCGGAGCGACTCGGCGACCAGGCGAGCAGCGTGGCCGGCGTCGCCGAGAGCGTCGTGGATCCCGCGCCCGGCGATCGGGTCGAGCTGGGCGGCGGCGTCACCAACGGCCAGCCAGCGTTCGCCGGCCACCCGGGACAGGCGGCTGACGCCGATCGAACCGACCCGAAACGCCGCACCCTCCGCGGTGACCCCGGCATCGGCGAGCCGGTCGGCCAGCAGGCGTGTGGCGCCGAGTGCCCAGTGCCAGCCTGCCCAGCCCTCGGAGATCAGCGCTCGCGCGGACCGGGGTTCGGTGACGAAGACCGTCACCAGCCGGTCGGCCGGAATGCGCGCGGCGTACCACCAGCCCTCCGGGGTCGACTCGACGAGCGTCTGGGCGGTGAAGCTGCCGGCCACGGCTGCGATCCGGACCAGCGCGACGAGCCGGTCGATCACGACGCGACCGACGTCGCGGCGTCGAGCCAACCAGGCCGTGGGACCCGATGCGTCGATCAGCCAGCGTGCGCTGACGGTGCGAGTGCCGACCGGAGCGCCCGAGGGGCTGCGCACCGCGGCGACGGTCCGGGTGCCCGACTCCTCGACGTCCACGACTCGCGTCGCCGGCAGCACCTCGACGCCCAGCTGCACGGCCCGCGCGCGGAGCATCAGCTCGAACCGCGACCGGTCGATGTGCCATGCCGGTCCGTGCGGGTCCAGGACGAAGTCGTTGTGCCCGATCCGGTCGCTGCCCCAACAGACCGCTGTCCCGGGGCAGCTCAGATGGCCGGCCGAGCGGAACACCTCGCTCAGTCCGAGCCGATCGAGCCGGGCGAGCACGCCGGGTGCCAGGGTCTCGCCGAATCGCTCGGTCGGGGCGCCGGTCGCCTCGGCGACGACCACGCCGGCGCCGGCGAGCGCCAACTCGATCGCGCTCGCGAGGCCGGCGATCCCACCGCCGACCACGAGGACATCGGCGACCAGATCGTCCCGGTCCGCCCTCGGCTGCGTCAGCCGACACCGCCCGCAGGATTGGCCCCAGGCGGAGCCGCCGGAGGATTGGCCCCAGGCGGAGACGCCGGAGGATTGGCCCCAGGCGGAGACGCCGGAGGATTGGCATTGAACGGCCACTCGGCGACGACGTTCAACGACTGACCCTCGGTCGGCAGCCGGCTCTCGGCCTCCAGGAAGAAGTCCGGTGAGTACGGACCACCTCGAATCACCGAGCCCTGCAGGACCACGCCGATCCGATCCCACTGCTGGACCGACTGCAGGGCGCGTTGGAACGTGGCCGCGCTCTTCGGATCGTTGGTCAGCGTGCCCGGCCCGCGGATCGACCAGACGCGCGGCGGCAGCACGCCGTTCACCACCGCCGTCGCCGGGTACACCGCGTCGGGCCGTTGCGAGGGCCACGACCAGTACAGCGTGGTCGGGTTTCCGGTGGCGGTGTTGCGTCCCGAGGTGTTGATGCTCGGCTGGTGGATCGAGCAGGAGTTGTAGTCGGTCTGCCAGGGGACGGACATGAACTTCGACAGGTCGCCGGGTTCCAGCCCGTTGGTCATCCCGTGCAAGGGAATCCAGCCTCCGGTCAGGAAGGGTGCGTTCTTGACCGCGGTGCCGTAGTCGAGCGGCTTGTGCCTGATCCGGAACGGGCCGGCACCGGACGTACGCCAGTCGGTGTCGTACAGGTCGGGCTGCCGGACCGGATAGCTCAGCTCGATCCCCGGCACGTACCGGCCGCCGAGGCAGTTGCTCAACGAAGCCATGTCCAGGTATTCACCCGGACCCAGCCGGGACTCTCCGTCCGGCTCGAACCGACCCAGGCTCCACTGCTCGAGGAAGAAGTACTGGGTGCGGCTGACGGCGAGGAAGTCGGTGCCCGCCTCGCCCAGCGAGAGCGGCATCAGCGGTACGCCGACGCTGAGCTCGTCGGCGTTGTTCGGGTTCCGGACGTAGGCGAGCCCGGACATGATCGTGGTGTCGGGGTCGTCGCCGGCCGAGATCGCGCCCACCGCCTCGTGCGCCCGCACCGCCAGCTCGGGCAGGTTCGCCGTCCAGCGCTGCAGCGACGCCGCGCGGAAGACGGGGTGGATCTCGGCGGCGAAACCGGGCCGGTAGTCGGCGCGGAACTGCCCGCCGGAACAGATCTCGGGTTGCAGGTCCAGCTCGCGGACCCAGGCGTCGTACACGTCGTCCCAGACCGAGACCACGTTGCGGATCTGCGGGGCGAAGGCGGGGTCGCCGCAGACCACCCAGGCGCCGAACGCCTCCTCGACGGTTCCGTCGGTGAACACCACGGTGGCCGACACCGGCCCATCCGCCGCGTCGTCGAACCAACCGTCGTTGTTCAGGTCGCCGGTCAGCGGCATCGGGTCGCCGTACTCGTCGTAGACGGCGGCGGTCCGGCCGTGGCCGGCGAGCACGAGCAGCCGTCCGCGCTCGTCGGTCCGCAGCTCGCCGAGGGTGTCCAGCGGCCCGCTCGGCTGGAACAACCGGCTGTTCACCGTCTGCGGGAAGCTGACCGGGTACGCGGGCTGCTCGGCGATCGCCCCGGTGTCGTCGGAGAAGCTCGCGACCGTGGTGGCGTCGAAGGCAACCGTGCCGCCCGTGCCCGACCTGATCGCCCGCGGGCCGGGGTCGATCACGAGCTGTTGCAGCCGCTGCGGCGTGTCGACTGTGCCGTAGAGACTGGCGTTGCGCAGACCCGGCACCTTGCCGTCGGCGAACGCCTGCAGTCCTTGGGAGGGGACGACGTCGTACGCGTTCGCCTTCTTGTTGGCCAGGTGGACGGTCCAGACGACGTCGGCGACCTCCCGCCCGTCGCTCAGCCGAGCCCCCGGCAACACCTCGACTCCACCCCCGCCGGGATAGCTGTCGGGAGCGGAGAACTCGTAGGCGTAGATCCGGAAGCGGGCTGCCTGGCGGAGCAGGTTCCCGTCCGCGTCGCGCAGGTCGTCGCTGGTGATCGGCTCGTCCTCGGTGCCGCGCTTGATCGGCAGGCCGCCGACCAGATCGCCGGCTCCGGTCACCGGCAGCCCGGCGCTGGTCTCGGGTGAGAGGTAGAAGTCGTCGCTCGTGCCGACCCGGGCGAAGTTGATCGTCGGATGGAGCCGGAAGGTGATCGGCATTGTTCTCCTCACTCGGCGCTGTGTCAGGTGATCGGGATGTCAGGTGATCCGGATGTCAGGCGATCGGGATGTCAGGCGACGGGATGTCAGGCGATCGGGACGTCAGGCGAAGACGCCGGTGGGTGGCTGCGACGGCGGGGTGAACTCGGGGGTCACTCCGCTCTTCCAGCAGGCCAGGATGTCGCCGCCGAGCGTCACCATCACGGTCTCGAAATCGACCGGGCGACGCCCGGAGCACAGTTCGCTCACGGCAGCGGTGAAGCGGGCGAAGTCCTTGATCAAGATGCTCTGCCGCTTCCGATCCTCCGGCGTGTAGCTCGCCGGATCCTTGACCGGATAGACCGCCGGCAACGTCTCCCCGCGGATCTGGCTGAACTTCTCGTAGTGACTCTGCTCCGCGTCGGGATCGTCGGCGGTGTTGCGGAACGGCGCGGCGATCGCGTCGGCAGCCTTCGCGGCCTCGCCCTGGTCGCGGATCACGTCGATCAGCAGCTGGACCTCGCTCCACCCGGCTCGGCCGACACCGCGCACGATCATCGTGGGCAGATCGCGATAGAACGCGGAGAACAGGTCGACCTGATTGACCGCGCCGGCGATCTGGTCGGACAGCTGGTGCGCGCCGTACTCCAATGCGTCGTAGAACTCGCCGATGCTGCCGTAGTCGGTGACGTCCTGCTGAAAGTCCGGCTTGCCGCCGGTGTCCCACTCGGGATACTCGATCAGGCACATCGCGTTGATCCGAGGCTGATCGAGCGGCCCGATCTCGGCACTGAACGGGGTGAACTGGGGGATCGGGTTGTCCGGATCCAGCTTGAAGTCGAGATGCGGCACGTTCTGCCCGGCGTAGACGAAGGCGCCGGGCGTCAGCACGGGGCTGTAGCCGTAGGCGTTGGCGATGTTCGACACCAGCTGCAGGTGCAGCATCTCCTGGTTCACGACCGACTGGATCAGCTGGTACGCGTCGGTGGAGCGGTCGACCACGGAGAACATCGCCGACAGGTAGTACGGGATCGTCCAGGCCTCCAGTTCGGCCGCCGCCTGCAGATGATCATGCAGGTGGCCGAGGTCCCATTGCTCGTCGGTGAGTTTCACTCTGGGCCACCTCGCCGGCTCCTCGGGCCGCGCTCCCGCATCCCCGCTGGATGTCGACGCCTGCCCGGTTCCTACGCCCCCCGGCCGATAGCGGGCAGCGTAGCAGGCGACATCGGGGCGGATCGACGGTCGGTGGGTGCGCGTGAGTACCTCGGTCGAACTGCGTGTCGCCGATCGACCTCATGCCGACCAGCAACCGTTTTCCGAGGTCGGTTTCCACCGCGCGAGGTCGATCGGCGACACCGTCGGGGGGCTCTAGCTGATCGTCGAGACCCGTCAGGTCGCCCGGGGTCGATCTTCAGATGGGCGAGCGCTCCATGGTCGTCGCGCCAGTTCGGCATCCGGCGGTGAACTGGGCCTTGCCCCGGTAGGGCGGCCACGACACCGGCGTAGTCATCGGCGCTGGCCCACGGGCTGCACGCGCTCAGAATCGTCGCGGGCGGACTCTGATCCGCGATCTCGTGCAGGGCGGCGACGACGGTGTGTTCGAAGGGGCCCGGGTGGGCATCATCGGTCCACCGGACGGTAGTCGGCGGCCAGGGTGGCGTGTCCGGCCGGCGGGATGGCGGCCGCGGCGTCGAGGTCGACGACGAGGAGTGCCTCTCCCCACGCGCCCGCGGACGCCAGCGGCAGGCCGTCCGGTCCCGCGATCAGCGACAGCCCGCCGAAGCTGAGGTCTCCCTCGGTCCCGACGAGGTTGGCGTAGGCCACGACGGCGTCGTTCTCGTGGGCCCGCGCCGGTACCAGCGTGCGCTGGACGTGCTCGTAACCGACGGGGTTGGCCGTCGGGACCAGGATCAGGTCGGCACCGGCGGCTCCCAGGGCGGCGGCGTGCCCGGGGAACTCGATGTCGTAGCAGACCAGCAGCCCGACCCGGCGACCCTCGATGTCGACCACCGGGGCGAGACCGGC
The DNA here is from genome assembly GCF_039537205.1 of Microlunatus ginsengisoli. Taxonomy (NCBI): domain Bacteria; kingdom Bacillati; phylum Actinomycetota; class Actinomycetes; order Propionibacteriales; family Propionibacteriaceae; genus Microlunatus; species Microlunatus ginsengisoli. Next base: position 91,116 of record NZ_BAABAB010000005.1, read on the forward strand.
GCCACGGCGGAAGCTCTCGGCCTCCATCCCGCCGAACAGCTGGATCTTGCGATAGTGGATCAGGATCGAGCCGTCGGGACCGATCAGGGTGCCCGCGTTGTACACGTCCGACCCGTCACGCTCGGCCCAGCCGAGACACACGCCGCAGCCGGCCGCTCGGGCCAGCTCCCGGATGTGGGTCATCCACACGCCGTCGGCTGGCTGAGCCAGCGCGGCGTGCAGGTCCGGCCGGTTGTATCCCGGGAGGTAGAGCTCCGGCACGACGAGCAGGCGCGCGCCCGCGGCGGCGGCCGCAGCCAGCTGCGCCTCCAACGCGTCCAGCGCCTCCGCCACCCGGCCGTCCGTCGGGTGGCACTGCCACAGCGCGAGCTTCATGTGGCCGACGCTACCGTCGCCCTACGATGACGGCGAACCGTTCACCGGCACGGGCCGACGGGCCCAGAACCCGCGAGGCTCCGCTCATGACCGAGTCGATGGTCGCGCTCCGCGCTCCGGGTCATGAGCTACGCAGGATCTCGCTCGTTCGTCGTGATTCCGGACGACGAAAAGCGTGTCGCCCAGAATCACTCCTCACTCCCGAGAGGCTCCGCTCATGACCGAGTCGATGGACCGAGAGGCTCCGCTCATGACCGAGGACCGACCAGTCACCGCGTTCGGCCCGGACTTCCCCTTCGCGTACGACGACTGGATCACCAGCCCGGCCGGGCTGGGGACGATTCCCGAGGACCGGCTCGGCACGGAGGTCGCCATCATCGGCGCGGGGACGGCCGGGATCGTCGCTGGGCACGAGCTGATGAAGCTGGGTGTGCGGCCGGTGCTGTACGAGTCCGGGAGGTTCGGCGGCCGGCTGCGGTCGGAGACCTTCGAGGGGACCGACGGCGTCATCGCCGAGCTCGGTGGGATGCGCTTCCCCGTGTCGTCGCGCGCCTTCTATCACTACGTCGACCTCGTCGGGCTGGAGTCGCGGCCCTTTCCGAACCCGCTGACCGAGGCTGCCGGCTCGACCGTCATCGACCTCGAGGGGATCACCGAGTTCGCGCGCGGGGCGCACGAGCTGCCGCCGCTGTATCGGGAGGTCGCCGATGCGTATCACGCCGCGTTGGAGGAGTTCGCCGACTTCACCGAGCTGCAGCGGGCCGTCCGGGACCGGGACGCCCGCCGGCTCAAGGAGCTGTGGAACCCGATCGCGGAGGGATGGGACGAGCGGACCTTCTACGACTTCGTCGTGTCGTCGAAGGCGTTCTCCGGTCTGAGCTTCCGGCATCGGGAAGTGTTCGGCCAGGTCGGCTTCGGCACCGGCGGTTGGGACAGCGACTTCCCCAATTCCATGCTGGAGATCCTCCGCGTCAACCTGCTCGAGCTCGACGACAACCAGCGCTACATCGTCGGTGGCGTCGAGAGCCTGCTGCACCGGCTGTGGCGTCAGCCCGCCGCCTGCCGGCACTGGCCCGACCACACCAGCCTGGCCTCCCTCAACGGCGGTGCGACGCTGGGCCGGGCCACCCGGATCGAGCGCGACGGCTCGGGCGGTCTCACCGTCGTCGACCAGTGGGGCAACGCGCGCACCTATGCCGCGGTCCTGGTCACCTGCCAGAGCCACCTGCTGACGACCTCGGTCTCGGTCGAGGAGTCGCTGTTCGACCAGCAGCTGTGGATGGCCCTGGACCGAACCAGGTACATGCAGGCCGCGAAGTCGTTCGTGATGGTGGACCGCCCGTTCTGGAACGAGATCGACCCGGAGACCGGCCGGCCGCTGCTGTCGATGACGCTGACCGACCGGATCACGCGGGGGACGTACTTCTTCGACAACGGCCCGGATCGCCCGGCCGTCATCTGCCTGAGCTACTCCTGGATGACCGACGCGCTCAAGGTGCTCCCGCTCGGCCCCGAGCGCCGCGTCGAACTCGCGCTGGCCGCCCTCGATCGGATCTATCCCGGGGTCGACATCCGCAGCCACATCCGTGGCAACCCGATCACGGTCAGCTGGGAGGCGGACGAGAACTTCCTCGGCGCCTTCAAGGGCGCCCTGCCGGGGCACTACCGCTACAACCAGCGGATGTACGGCCACTTCGTCCAGCGGCAGCTGCCCGAGCAGGAGCGTGGCATCTTCCTCGCCGGCGACGGCGTCAGCTGGACCCCGGCGTGGGTGGAGGGTGCGGTCCAGACCTCGCTCAACGCCGTCTGGGGCATCATCGCCCACCTCGGCGGTGCGTCGAGCCCCGACAATCCGGGCCCCGGCGACGTCTGGGACGAGTTGCAGCCGGTCACCCTGCCCGACTTCCGCAGCGAGCCGCGCTGACGGACACGTCGTCCGCCGGGCTTGCGCCGCTCGCTGGCCGAGTGTCCCGGCGGTGCCGAGCGAAGGGCCGACCGGCACATGGAGCGCTTAGTCTCCTGGCATGGCGGTGCCGTGGACGAAGGTGCGCGTCCCGATGTCGCGCCGTGCGCTGATCGCCCGGCCGCGGCTGATCGAGCAGCTCACCCACGCCGGGCCGCTGCCGCGCCTCGTGCTCGTGTCGGCACCCGCGGGAGCGGGCAAGACGACACTGCTCACGCAGTGGCTGAGCCTCGACGCCGACCCGGGCTCTCGGGTGGCCTGGCTGTCGCTGGACGAAGCCGACAACGATCTGTCCCGGTTCTTGTCCGATCTGGTCGGCGCGGTGAAGGTCGGCGTCTCGCCCGCCGTCGACGACCTCGAGTCGCTGCTCGAGTCCGGCGGCGAACCGCCGGTCGACGCGCTGCTGACCGCCCTGGTCAACGAGCTGGACGAGGTGGACGGCAGCACCGTGCTGGCGCTGGACGACTACCACGTCATCGACGAGGTCCGCGTCCATCACGCGGTCGGGTTTCTGCTGGACAACCTGCCGCCGCGAGCGACGGTCGCGATCACGACCCGGGCCGACCCGCCACTGCCGTTGCCACGCCTGCGTGCCCGCGGCGAGCTGGTCGAGCTCCGCGCCGCCGACCTGCGGTTCACCCTCGGCGAGGCCGAGATGTTCCTCAACCAGGTGATGGGCCTGGACCTCGATCCGGGCCAGCTGATGTCGCTCGAGACGCGAACCGAGGGTTGGGCGGCGGGACTGCAGCTGGCCGGCCTCTCGCTGCGCGGGCGCGACCAGACCGACGACTTCGTGGCGGCGTTCACCGGCAGTCACCGCTTCGTGCTCGACTACCTGGTCGAGGAGGTGCTCGACCGACAGCCCGCGGACACCCAGCGGTTTCTGCTGGACACGGCCGTACTGGACCGGATGACCGGCCCGTTATGTGACGCGCTCACCGGAGCAAGCGACGGCCGCACCATGCTCGAGCGGCTCAACCGGTCGAACCTGTTCGTCGTCGCTCTGGACGACCGGTCCGAGTGGTACCGCTACCACCACCTGTTCGCCGACGCGCTGCGCGCCAGACTCGCTGCCGAGCACCCCGAGCGGTTCCGCAGCCTGCACCGGTCCGCCAGCCGTTGGTACGCCCGGCACGGGTTGCTCGAGGATGCGATCGCCCATGCGAACGCGGGCGGCGACCCGGACGCGGCGGCCGACCTCGTCGAGCAGGCATTGCCCGAGGCGCGACGCCTCCGGCGCGACCGGCTGCTCACCGAGTGGCTGCGCATGTTGCCCGACGACGTGATCCGGCAGCGGCCGGCGCTGAGCATCCAGCGTGCCTGGATGAGCCTGATCGCCGGTGACCTCGACGGCGTCGAGGGTCGGCTACGCGACGCCGAGCACGCTCTGGCGGTGCCGGCGGGCGGCCGGGTCGCGCCCGCCGGCGACGACGCCGTGCGGACGCTGCCGGCGTGGATCGCGATCTATCGCGCTTCGGTCGCGCAGGCCCGGGGCGACGCCGTCGCAACCTCCGCGTACGCCCGCGCCGCACTCGACCTCGCCGGCCCCGACGACCACTTCGCCAGGGGTGGCGCGGCCGGATTCCTCGGCCTGTCCGCCTGGGCGGAGGGTGAGGTCGAGGTGGCTGTCGACACGTTCACGCAGGCCATCGCCAGCCTCGATGCGGCCGGGAACGTGGCCGACGCGCTCGGGGGCACGGTCGTCCTCGCGGACATGTGGCTGACCCGCGGCAGCCCGGCGACGGCCCGCAGACTCTATGAACAGGCACTCGCGACGGCGCAGAACCGGCGGGGTGTCCCGCTGTCGACCGCCGGCGACCTCCACATCGGGCTGGCCGACGTCCTGCGTGAGCACGGTGAGCTCGAGGCCGCCCGGACGCACCTCGCCGCTGGCCGCGCCCTCGGCGAGGCCGCCTCCGTGCCGGAGAACCGGCATCGCTGGCACCTCGCCCGGGCCGGACTGCTCCGCGCTCTCGGCGACCTCGACGCGGCCGTGACCGACCTGGACGAAGCGCAGGCCGCGTACGTCCCGGGTTTCTTTCCCGACGTCCGGCCCGTCCCCGCTCTCATCGCCCGGCTGCAGATCGCCCGCGGTCAGCTCGGCGCCGCGTGGGACTGGGCGGATCGCGGTCAGGTCGGCGCCACGGCGGATCTCGGCTATCTGACCGAGTTCGACCGCCTCACGCTCGCCCGCCTGCTGATCGCGCAGAACCGGGCCGACGGCTCCGCACCCGCCGCCCCGGACGAGGTGATCGGCCTGCTCGAGCGGGTGCTGGCCGAAGCTCGGCGGCACGGCCGCGGCGGCAGCGTGGTGGACGCCCAGCTGCTGCTGGCCCTCGCGTACGACGCCCGGGGCGCGCGGGAGCTGGCGCTGACGTGGCTCGACCGGGCGCTGACCGCTGCCGTGCCGGCCGGCTATGCCCGGCTGTTCCTGGACGAAGGAGCGCCGATGCAGGTGCTGCTCCGGGCCGCCGGATCGCGTCCGGGGCCGGGCCGGCTCGCCGGGGAGGTGCTCCGGGCCGGCGCCGCGGTCACCTCGCCCGCACCCGCGGTGGCAGCCGGTGCGGACGCGTTGAGCGAGCGCGAGCTCGAGGTGCTCAGGCTGCTCGCGACGCCGCTGAGCGGCCCCGAGATCTCCCGGCAGCTGTTCATGACGATCAACACGTTCCGGACCCACACCCGGCACATCTTCACCAAGCTGAACGTCCAGACCCGGCGGGCAGCGCTCGCTCGCGCCGCCGAGCTCGATCTGCTGTGACCGCATCGGCGGCGCGATGAATCACCAGGTCGGTCACATCATCGTGTGATGTGGCCTCACCATGAGCGTCCGTAACGTCCGAGGTGTCGCCGGACAGCCCGTCCGGCCCACCGCCGATCGGGAGCCTCGTCATGAACGTCACCACCGCTGGACTGATCCGGGCCGCCGGCGCCGCGGCCGCCGCCGCCGGAGCGATCTTCATCGCCGTGCAGATCGGCCACCCGTCCTTCGACAGCTACACCAGCGAGACTGCCGAGTGGGTGGTCCGGGGCAGCGCCAAGGCGGTGATGACCGTCCTCGCACTCGCCGGTCTGACCGGCATGTACCTGCACCAGCACCGCAAGGCCGGCGTGCTCGGGCTGATCGGCTATCTGGTCTTCGCCGCCGCGTACCTGGCGATATTCTCAGTCGAGATCATCGCCGTCGTCGTCCTCCCCGCACTGGTCGAGGCGCAGCCCGGGTTCGTCAACGACGTGGTGATCGCCTCCGGCGGCGGGTCCCCGACCGGTGACATCGGCGCACTGCAGACGTGGTTCGACGTCACCGGAGTGCTCTACCTGAGCGGCGGCCTGCTGTTCGGGATCGCGCTGTTCCGGACCGGGGTGCTCGCCCGCTGGGCCGCGGCTCTGCTGGCCGCCAGCACGCTGGGTACGGCCGCGCTCGCGGTGCTCCCCGAGGCGTTCGACCGGCCGATGGCGGTCCCGGAGGGCATCGCCCTGATCGGCCTCGGCGTGACGCTGTGGCGCACCCAGCGCCGGGCCGCGACCGCACCGGGCGCTCCCGCCGGTTCGATCCAGGAATCCGTCGTCCGATGAACAGCCGGCACCCGTCGGGGGGTGGGTCGTCGAGGAGCTGGCCGGTTCCCGTCGTACTGGTGGCCCTGGCCGTCGTGCCGCTCACCGCGGGCTCGCTGCGCCTTCTCCAACTCGCGGGCGGCCCCGCCCTGATGCCGGCAGACGATCGGTTCACCGGCGTCCCCGTCGTCGCCCTCGTCGTCCACATCGCCGGGGCCGCCGTGTTCGCCCTACTCGGCGCGCTCCAGTTTCCTCGCCTGCGCACCGGCCGCGGCTGGCACCGCCGCGCCGGCCGGATCGTTGCCGGAGCGGGCCTGGCCGTGGCCGGGTCGGCGCTGATGTTGACCCTCCTGGCCGAGCCGCAGCCCGGTACCGGCGACCTGCTGTACGTGCTCCGGCTGGTGTTCGGGTCCGCGATGGCCGGCTGCGTCGTCCTGGGGCTGTCGGCCATCCGCCGCCGCGACGTCGCCGCCCATCGGGCCTGGATGATCCGCGGCTACGCGATCGGCCTCGCGGCCGGCACCCAGGTGTTCACCGAGGGCATCAGCGATGCCGTCTTCGGCACCGGCGAGCTGCGCTCGGACCTCGCCAAGGGCGCCGGCTGGGTGATCAACCTGCTCATCGCCGAATGGGTCCTCCGCCGCCACCGCAGCTCCGCCGGCCGCCGGCCCGGCGCCGACCGGCAGCCGGCCGCGGCGGGAGCACGGCCGTGACGTACCCGGCCTCCGGCGGCACCGCACCGGCGACCGCAAGCAGCAGACCTCCGGCCCCGACCTACGAGGTCCGCGTCGCCGGCCACCTCGACGACCACTGGGCGACGACCTGGTTCGACGGGCTGAGCGTGATCCGCCACGAAGACGGCACCAGCGTGCTGAAGGGGCCGCTCGCCGATCAGTCCGAATTGCACGGGCTCCTCGCGCGCATCCGAGATCTCGGCATCCCGCTGCTGTCCCTGTCCGCCGTCGACCCCCGGGCGGACTTGCCGTGAGTCAGCCGCGGACGGTGATGTACGTGGCTCGGGAACGCTCGCTGAGCACCCGTGTAACCACGGTCAGCCGGGGACGACGACGAGCCGGCGGCCACGGAGATCGGTCCGGGTCCAGGCCTGGGCGATCTGGCTGAGCGGCACCGTCTCCACCGCGATGGTCAGCTCGCCGTTGCTGACCCAGTCGACGACCTGCTGGTAGGCCGTCGCCATCCCGGTCGCCAGGTTGCGGGCGGCGCCGTACACCTCGAGGCCGGAGGTCCGCAGCGACTCGCCGGTGAGCCGGATCGCGGGCCCGGCGGACTCGCCGATCTGCACCAGCCGGGTGGGCTGGTGGAACGCGAACGTCTCCGGGGTCAGCGCCCGGACGAGTAGTTCGGTGGGCCGGCCCCAGAGGAAGTCGGCCACGACGTCGTACCCGTCGCCGGCGTGGGTGCGGAAGGAGCGCAGGAGCTCGTCGTCGCTCGCGGTGGTGTTGATCAGCGTGTCCGCGCCGAGCGCCGCGACATCTTCCAGCGCGGCGTCGTCGCGACCGGTGGCGACGATGCGTCCCGCGCCCAGCAGCCGGGCGATCTGGACCGCAAGACGGCCGGCGACGCCGGTGGCGCCCTGGATCAGCACCGTCTCACCCGGTTCGAGGCCGGCGGCGGTCCGCATGCTCATGGCCGTGATCGCCGACGACAGGGCGGCGGCGACGGCGGGCTCGATCCCGTCCGGGATGGTTGCGGTGTACGCAGCGGGGACGACCGCACGCTCGGCGAGAGAGCCGTACGGCGGGGTGAGGCCGCCGAAGCCGACGAGGGTGCCGTCGGGCAGCCGGCCGATGCCGTCGAAGCAGGGGATCGCCGGGAGCGCGGCCTGGAACGCGCCGGCCGTGTAGTGGCTGCCGGCGACGATCGCGCGGTCGACGTTCTCCACCGCCACGGCCGCCACCGTGATCAGCACCTCGCCGTCATGGACCTCCGGGTCCGGGAAGTCCCGATAGACCGGGGTCGCCCCGGCGCGTTCGATCACTGCCGCCTTCATCTCCGCCGCCTCTCTTACACTGTTAGAGCACCATCCTCTCTAACACCGTTAGAGACTCTTTTCAAGGGAGCGTGGCGCGGATGCCGCTGGACCGTCACCGGATCGTCGACGAGGCGCTGCGCCTGGTCGACGAGTCCGGCCTCGACGCGTTGAGCCTGCGCTCGCTCGCCGGCCGGCTCGACGTCCGGGCGCCCACCCTGTATTGGCACGTCCAGAACAAGTCCGAGCTGCTCGATGCGCTCGCGGACGAGATCATGGACGGCGCGATCGATTCGGCGCGACGTATCTCCGTCCCGGGCGACGCGCGGGCCTGGCTGCTCGAGGCTCTCGGCGGGCTGCGGTCGGCGATGCTCGGCCATCGTGACGGCGCGCGCATCGTGTCCGGTTCGCGCAACTCGATGCGCCGGGCGGACTTCTCCGAGTTGGCGATGGCGACCCTGGTGGCCGGTGGTCTCGCGCTCCGACGTGCGCGCCTGCTGGTGCTGGTCGGCGAGCGGTACACGGTGGGCTGGGTGCTGGAGGAGCAGGCGCCGGCGCCCGAATCGCCCGCTCCTGACCTGGATGTGCTGCGGGCCCGGCTGCCGACCGTCACCGCCGCGATCGCCGACTACTTCGACGGCACCGGCCGTGGCGCCGACGACCTCTACCGCGACGGTGCGCGCCTCCTTCTCGGTCTGGCCAACTGAACCCGCCCCGCGATGCCGCTAGCCCGCGGCGGTCGGATCCGGCGCGAAGAGCCGGGCCAGGGTGGCGCGCTCGGAGCGTGTCAGGTGGGCGACGAGCGGCTCGATCCCATCGGCGACCTGGCCTGCTGCCGACCTGGCCAGGTCCCTCCCGGCCGCCGTGAGCAGGACCCGCGATGCCCGGCCGTCCTCCTGATCGGGGCGCCGAGCGAGCAGTCCCCGCCGTACGGCTCGGTCGACCAGCCCGCTGATCGAGGACTTGTCCAACCCGAGATAGTCCGCCAGCTCCGACAGCCGCGGCTCGCGATCACGCAGGATGCCCAGCACGCGCATCTGGGTGACGGAGACGTCGTGCGACGCGGCTACCCGGGTGACGACGCGCATGACGTCGTACGCCGTCCGGACCAGGGCGTCTACGAGCGGGTCCGGGTCCGGCGGCATGCGTCGATCGTAGGTTGATCTAGTTGGTAAAGCAAACTATAGTTGATGGGGAATACCAACTAAGTTGCGAGGTGATCGAATGAAGGCAGCGGTCGTGGACGACTTCGGCGCTCCACCGCGATATCGAGAGATCGACGAACCGACGGCCGACGGTCCGGACGCGCAGGTCGTGGACGTGCTGGCTGCCGCGCTCAGCCCCCGGGTCCGGTCGCAGGCGTCGGGCTCGCACTACTCCAGCACCGGCGAGCTCCCGCTGATCCCCGGGATCGACGGGGTCGCCCGGACCGCCTCCGGCGAGCTGCGCTATTTCCTGTTGCCCGATATGAACCGCGGAGCGATGGCGCAGCGCGTGGCGATCGATCCGCGCCGCAGCATTCCGCTGCCGAAGAACGCCGACCCGGTGCTCGTCGCCGCCGCGATGAACCCGCTGATGTCGTCCTGGGTCGCCCTGAAGCACCGGGCGGGATTCCGCCGGGGGCAGAGCGTGATGGTGCTCGGCGCGACGGGGAACGCCGGCCGGCTGGCCGTCGACGTCGCCCGGCTGCTCGGCGCCGGCGAGGTGCACGCTGTCGGCCGCCCGGAGCTGGCGGATCCGGCCGGTCTGGCGAAGGCGGGCGGCCGCGTCGACGTGGTGCTCGACTACCTGTGGGGCGAGCCGACCGCGGCGGCGCTGCGGGCGATCGTCCCGGCCCGGCACGACGACGGGCAGCGCCTCACCTGGGTCCAGATCGGATCGGTCGCCGGGCCGGAGTCACCGATTCCCTCGGCTGCCCTCCGCGCGGTGAACCTGCACCTGGTCGGATCAGGACAGGGCTCGGTGGATCCGCGAGACATCAAGGACGAGTTGCGCGCCATCGCCAAGCGACTCGGCGCCGGAGACTTCGCGATCGGCACCCGAGCCGTCCCGCTCGCCGAGGTCGAAAGCATCTGGAACGAGCCGACCGGTGGCGAGCGCGTGGTGCTGATCCCCTGAGCCGGACCGCCGGCCGGGCACCGCCGCGGCGATTCGGTGAGACAAACCGCTGGCCCGCAGCCGGCACCCGCCGGGACGAGCCTCGGTAGCGTGCCAACATGCCCATCCATCTCGAGAACGTCGGCATCGCGGTTCGCGATCTGGAGGAGGCCATCGCCTTCTTCACCGATCTCGGCCTGACCGTGGTCGGCCGCGACACCGTCAGCGGGGACTGGACCGACACCGCCGTCGGGTTGGACGGCAACCACGCCAGGATCGCCATGCTGCAGACGCCGGACGGCAACGGACGGCTCGAGCTGTTCGAGTACATCCACCCCGACGCGATCGAGACGAGTCCCACCCTGCCCAACGAGATCGGCATGCACCGGGTGGCGTTCTCGGTCGACGACATCGACGAGGCGCTGCGGATCGCCGCCCGGCACGGCTGCCGTCCCCTCCGGGGCGTCGGCACCTACGGCGACAGCTACAAGCTCAGCTATCTCCGTGGCCCCAGCGGCATCTTGGTGATGCTCGCCGAGGACCTGACGAAGTCCTGACCGGTCCGGCGGTCCGCTACTGGGCGGTGTAGCCGCCGTCGACCGGGAGGGCGACACCGGTGACGAACCCGGCGCCGGGGCTGGTGAGCCACAGCACCGAGGCGGCGACTTCCTCCGGGGTGCCGAGCCGGTTGATCGGCTGGTTGGCCCGCGCCAGGTCGAGGTCCAGCTCGCCCTTGGCGATCATGTCGGTGACCATCGGGGTGGCGATCGTGCCGGGGCAGATGGCGTTGATCCGGATGCCGCGAGGTGCGTACTCCAGCGCGGCGCTGCGGGTCAGGCCGATCACACCGTGCTTGGTGGCGTGGTAGGCGGCCCGTCCCGGCAGGCCGACCAGGCCGCCGAGGGAGGAGTTGTTCACGATCGCGCCGCTGCCCTGGGTCCGCATCTGGGCGAGCTCGTGCTTCATGCAGGCCCAGACGCCGCGCAGGTTGATCGCGTTGACCCGGTCGAACACCTCGGCCGGCTCGTCGGCGGCATCACACGGCGGGACCTGGATGCCGGCGTTGTTGAAGGCGTGGTCGAGCCGGCCGAACGCCTCGACCCCGGCGCGAACGGCGGCGGCGACGCTGGCTTCGTCGGCGACGTCGCACACCACCGGCAGGACCTGGTGGCCGGCGGCGCTCAGCTCGGCGGCGGCGGCCCGCAGCGCACCCTGGTTGATGTCGGTCAGCACCACGGCGGCGCCGGACTCGGCGTAGGCCCGGGCCGTCGCCAGGCCCATGCCGGAGCTGGCGCCGGTGACCAGGGCGACCTGGCCGGCGAAGTCGTAGCTGGGGTTCATCGTGGATCCTCGAAAGTAGGGACGGGCTGGGTCCGGGAAGGTCGGGGCCGGGGTGGGGATCAGGGTCGGAGCAGGACCTTGATCGCGCGGCGCTGATCCATCGCCGCGTAACCCTCGGCGGCCTGGTCGAGCGGCAGGGTGAGGTCGAAGACCCGGCCGGGATCGATCCGCCGGTCCCAGATCCGCTCGATCAGGTCCGGCAGGAACCGGCGCACCGGGGCCGGGCCGCCGTGGACGTGGACGTGGGTGAAGAAGATGTCGTTTCCGGCGATGGTGACGTCGTGCAGGACGCCGACGAACCCGACGTGGCCGCCGGGCCGGGCCGCGCCGATGGCCTGCATCATCGACTGCTGGGTGCCGACCGCCTCGACCACGGAGTGGGCGCCGAGACCGCCGGTGAGTTCCTTGATCTTCGCCGCGCCGGCGTCGCCGCGCTCCTCGACGATGTCGGTCGCGCCGAACTCCCGCGCCAGCGCCTGCCGGTCGGCGTGCCGGGACATCGCGATGATGCGTTCGGCGCCCAGTTCCCGGGCGGCCAGCACGGCCAGCAGGCCGACCGCGCCGTCGCCGACCACGGCCACGGTCTTGCCGGGTCCGGCCTCGGCGGCGACCGCCCCGAACCAGCCCGTGCCGAGTACGTCGGAGGCGGCCAGCAGCGAGGGGATCAGGTCGGCGTCGGGCCGTCCGGGGGTGGCGACCAGCGTGCCGTCGGCCAGCGGGACTCGCATCAGCTGGGCCTGGGCCGGTCCGGGATTGCTGCGGTGGACGCAGTTGGTCTGGTAGCCGGCCCGGCAGATCTCGCAGGTGTTGTCGGAGGCGAAGAACGACCCGACCACGAAGTCGCCGACCTTGATCGCGCGCACCTGGTCGCCGATCTGCTCGACCACACCGACGTACTCGTGCCCCATCGGTCTCGGCCTGCTGAGCTTGTCGGCGCCGCGGTACGGCCACAGATCCGAACCGCAGACGCACGCGGCGGCGAGGCGGATGATCGCATCCGTCGGTTCGTCGACGGTCGGTTCGGGCAGGTCTTCGACCCGGACATCGCCGGGGGCATGCAACACGACGCCACGCATCAGCGGGACAGCTCCTTCAGGCCAGGGGTACGACTCGATCCCCAGTCAACCCCGGACCGGTCCCGCGTGGGAGTCCGTGTCGAGAGGTGTACCAGCAGGGCATCCCAGTCGCCCCGGTCGGCGTCGTAGCGTCTCGGTGTGGACAACCGTGACGAGGTCCGCGAGTTCCTGATCTCGCGCCGAGCCAAGATCACCCCGGCCGACGCGGGGCTGCCGGTCCACGGCGATCGACGGGTGCCGGGTCTGCGCCGGACCGAGGTCGCCGCGCTGGCCGGAGTCAGCGTCGAGTACTACGCCAAGCTCGAACGCGGTGCCATCGCCGGCGCCTCCGCCTCGGTCCTGGACGCGCTCGCGCGCGCCCTGCAACTCGACGACGCCGAGCGCGCCCACCTCTTCCACCTCGCCCACGCTGCCGACGGCACCACGGCCGGAATGCGGCCCCGCCGGCGGCCCGCGAAGCGCTGGCAGCCCCGACCGGCCCTGCAATGGGTGCTGGACGCGTTTACCGCACCGGCGATCGTCCGCAACGGGCGGATGGACCTGCTCGCCACGAATCACCTCGGTCGAGCCATGCACGCGGGGCTCTATGCGGCCACCGGCGAGCCGACACCGAACTTCGTCCGGTTCACCTTCCTCCAGCTCGATGCCGCCCACGACTTCTATCCCGACTGGGATCTCGCGGCTGACACCAGCGTCGCGATCCTGCACACCGAGGCCGGCCGCGACCCGCACGACAAGGAGCTGCACGACCTGGTCGGGGAACTGTCCACCCGAAGCGAGGAGTTCCGCCGCCGGTGGAGCAGCCGCAACGTCCGCAGCCACGGCGCCGGCACCAAGCTCTTCCACCTCGCCGACGTCGGCGACCTCCGGCTCGCCTACGAGAGCGTGGACATGATCTCCGAGCCGGGACTGACGTTGACCCTGTACGCGGCCGAACCGGGCTCGAGGACCGCGCACGCCCTCGACCTGCTGGCCTCCTGGACCAGCCCCACCGTCACGCCGTCGACCACCACCGGAGCGTGACCGGGGCGGCTCCCGGCCGCTCCGGTCACGATTGACCGGTAGCGTCGCCCGGTGACCGTCTACCTGATCGTCGGCCTGCCCGGAGCCGGGAAGACGACCCGAGCCAAGGAGCTCGAGCTGAGCGAGTCAGCCCTTCGGCTGACGCCGGACGACTGGCAGCAGGCAGTCTTCCACGGCGACGGCCCGACGGGCTGGCGCGCTCGCGAGCGCGCGGACCAGCGGGACCGGATCGAGGGCAAACTGGTCGAGCTGGGGATGCGCGCGGCGCAGCTGGGCCTCGACGTGGTGTTCGACTTCGGCTTCTGGGGGAGAGACGAGCGCTCCGCGCTGCGTTGGATCGCGGCCTCGCTGGGCGTCCGGGCGCAGGTCGTCTACCTCCCCGTCGAGGACGACGAGCAGCGCCGGCGCGTCACCGGTCGGTGGAGCGCAGACGCGGCGCAGTTCCGCTTCAGCGATGCCGAGCTGACCCAGTGGCGCGCGCAGTTCGAGGCGCCGGACCAGGCGGAGCTGAGCGGCGGGCCGGTGCCGCCGGTTCCGGCCGGCTACGCGACCTGGCGGCAGTGGGCATCCGAACGCTGGCCGTCGTTGCCGCAACGGTGACGACGGCCGGCTGGCGCATTTCGCGCGCTCGAACCGCGATCAGGAGCCCGGCGGCCACGAAACGGCGATCGAGCGCCCGAAAAGCGTCACCGGGACCGGCCGCTGAACCCGCTGCCGCTCACGTTCGGGACCAGATTCCGCTCGGATCCGGCTCGGATCGCGCTAGCTCCGCCGTGGTCGCGGCGCAACTGCCCGGAGTCGGGCAGTTCGGCGGGTGGGCACCCCGCCCGGAACCCGGACCGGAGTGCCGACAGAATGCGCACGTGACTGAAGACGGGCGAGGCGACCCCGGGCCGTCTAGTCCTGCGCTGACCGGTGCCGAAGCTGTCCCGGTCGTGGCCGGGGGAGAGGGTCCGACGACAGTCCGTGGGCCGGGCACTGCGCCGGACGCCCGGTCGAACCGGAGCGCGGCACGATGACGTTCGAGGAGGCGATGGAGGCCGTCGCCAGCATGTTCGAGGGTATCGGCGCGGTGGTGCTGCTCGGCGGATTCGTGCTCGCGGCAGTGCTGGCGATCCGGTCGTGGCGATCCTCGGGAGAGGGTCGCAAGGCCTACGCCGTGATGCGCCAGTCGTTTGGCGGGGCGATCTTGTTGGGGCTGGAGGTGCTCGTTGCAGCGGACCTGCTCCGCACCGTCGCGGTGGCGCCGACGATGGAGAACGTGGTGGCGCTCGGCATCATCGTGCTGATCCGGACCGTGCTCAGCTTCTCCCTGGACATCGAGATCGAGGGTGTTGCGCCCTGGCGACGGGCGATGACCAGCGGTGCGACCCACATCGCGCGCGCCGCCGAGCGCAGCGGCGAGGCGACCTGAGGCGAGCCGGTCCACCGCCGTTCAGGCCGGGAGACCGCCGAGCGCGGCCAGCCGCGCCACCCCCGGCCCGAGGTAGCGGCCCAGCCGGTCCAGCGCGTCGTCCAGGGCGGGGGAGGTGGGACGCTCCGGCGGGATCCGCGCGGGGTTCACGGCGATCCGGTCGGTCCACGCCTTGATGTCCGGCTCGGCGGAGAAGGCGGCGGTGTTGCGCGCGCCGCGGACGTTCATCCGGGCCCAGTCGGTGAGGGAGTTCCCGTACGAGGACGGCGGGCAGAGCCGGTTCTTCACGGCATCGTCGTCGCGGGTCGCCTCGACGTAGCCCGCCACCGCCGCCCCGAAGCAGGGGAAGCCGGCGCGGACCGGTTGCAGCGTGATCGTGTCCGCGCCCCAGATCGGGACCAGCGGCGGGTTCTTCAGCCCGTCGGCCGCGCAGTTCACCACCAGTGCGTCCGGGGCCAGCAGGACCGATCCGTCGTCCAGGTCGAGTCGCCCAGGGCGGGCCACCCGGATGTGGCCGAGCCGGACGACGTGCGCGATCCGACGCAGCAGGTCGAGCTCCCACCTGCCGAGCGTTGGCGCCTTGGCCATGGTCGGGGTCACCGACCGGTCGATCCGCAGCATGATCTCGGCGTCCTCCAGCTGCGCGAACAGCTCCGGCAGCGACCCGCACAGCGATGCCAGCCGCATCATCTCCGCCGCCATGCCCAGGTAGACCGCCGGGTCCGGTTGGATCAGCGCCCGGTTCAGCATCCAGGGGTCGCGCGGCCGGACCCAGCAGATCTCGTCCGGGTCGACGCCGCGGCCGAGCAGCCAGACGCACGCGTCGGTCGCGGTCTTGCCCGAGCCGACGACGACGTACTGGCTGGTCGTGCCCTCCCACGCCGGGAGGTCGTTGACGGCCACGACGCGGGCACCGTCGGCCACCTCGAACTTCGGCGGCGTCTCGGCCGGAATGTCGGGCGCGAGGTAGCGGGCGTC
The DNA here is from genome assembly GCF_039537205.1 of Microlunatus ginsengisoli. NCBI lineage: Bacteria > Bacillati > Actinomycetota > Actinomycetes > Propionibacteriales > Propionibacteriaceae > Microlunatus > Microlunatus ginsengisoli. The sequence continues at coordinate 106,925 of NZ_BAABAB010000005.1, forward strand.
GACCACCCGGCACCGCTCGGGCACCTCGAACCGCCGGCCGGTCTCCCGGGAGACGAACGCCCGACCGCCGACGTACTCGCAGCCGGGGAAGAACTCCACCCGTCCCGGACCGACCATCCGCTCGGCCAGCACCGACTCGTAGTAGGCGCAGATGGTCGGCTGGTCGGCCCGCTCGTGCAGCCCGGCCTCCGGGCCGGTGGTCTGGATCCGGCCGCCGCCGAGCAGGCGCGACGCCACACCGTAGAAGGTCGAGGACTGGTGCAGCCGGACGAAGGGGTACGCATGGCGCCAGTGCCCGCCGACGCCGTCGCGGCGGTCGACCATGGCCACGCGGACGTCGGCATGGTCGATCAGTGCGTCGACGAAGCCCATCCCCATCGCCCCCGCACCGACCACGAGATAGTCGACGTCCAGCCGAGCGGGCACGGCACTACTCAAACACAGCGGCGCCCGGCCCGCCAGAACACCGCGACCCGCCAGAACACCGCGAGCCGCTAGTTACACCGCGGGCCGCCCGGACAGCGCGGCCCGATCAGGAGCCGAGGGCGGCACCGGGCCGGCCGCCGGAGCCGTCGCGGCGCGCGAGCAGCTGCTCGCGCAGGATGTCGGCGTGGCCGCTGTGCTGGGCGAGCTCGCGCAGCACCTGCAGGTGGATCCAGCGCAGCGTCATCGCGCCCATCCGATGCCCGGTCACGATCTCGTCGAGCGGATGCGCCGCGGCCACCTCCCGCGCCGTTGCGCAGGCCCGGTCGTAGCCGGCGAGCACCGACTCGACCGTGTCCGTCTCGGCCAGCACGAACGAGTCCTCGACCGCGTTCGGCTGCCCGAGCTGCGTCCTGGGGACGCCCGTGATCGCTTCCTGATACCAGACCACCTGCAGAAACGTCGCGTGCTTGACCAGCCCGAGCAGCGTGGTCCGGGACGGGACCAGCCGGGCGCGGACCTCGTCGTCGGTCAGCCCGGTCAACGTGTCCCGCAGGATCGCGCGGTGGGCGTCGAGGAAGACGGCCAGCTGCTCGTCCTCGGCCAGCGTCCGGTGGGCGAACGCCCGGTCGACCGGGGTTCCGGAGAACGTCATGCGACGAGTCTGCCCTGCCGCGGCGGCGTCAGTCGGTGGACCCGACGGCCTTCCGGACGATCCGCTCGATGGTCTCGGCAACCGCGGGCGACGCGCTGGTCACCGCGTACTCGGTGGGCCAGATCTCGCCGTCGTCGAGCGCGGCCACGTCGTTGAATCCGAGCGTCGCGTAGCGCGCGCCGAACTTGGAGGCGGGCTTGAAGAAGCAGACGACCTTGCCGTCTGCGTCGACGTAGGCCGGCATGCCGTACCAGGTCTTCGGCCGGGTGTCGGGTGCCGCCTCGGCGACGATGGTGTGCACCCGCTCGGCGAGCACTCGGTCCTCCTCGGGCATGGCGGCGATGGCATCGAGGCAGGCCTGCGCCTCGTCGGCCTTCTTCGCCCCGCCGCGGCCGGAGGCCCGCATCTCCTCGGCACGCGCCTTCATCGCCGCCTTCTCGGCATCGCTGAATCCGGGGCTCTTCGTGGTGGTCGGCATGGCAAACCTTCTTCTCGGGTCGTCGGACAGTCTTACTACGCTGACGAAGCTCGGCGGTCCAGTGTGACCGACCGGCCCCCGTCCGTCGTCCGGGACGAGGGGCGGTCTCGACCGATCGGCGAGGATGAGGGGCGAGATGGCGTACTTCGAGCGACTGGGACCGGACAGCTTCCGCGCCACCGAGCACACCGGCGGTGCCTGGCGGACCGACGAGCAGCACATCGCGCCCGCGCTGGGGCTGCTGGCTCACCTGGTCGAGGCGGACCGCGACAGGCGTCGCGACCAGGATGGCCGCGAACGGCTGGCGCTCGCCCGGCTGTCCTACGACATCCTCGGCACGGTGCCGATCGACCTGGTCCGGGCCCGGGTCCGGGTGGTCCGGCCCGGCCGGACGATCGAGCTCGTCGAGGCAGTGCTCAGCCACGCGGGACGAGATGTCGTGCTGCTCCGCGCCTGGCTGCTGCAGACCCGGCCGACCGGGGAGTGGCAGGGCTCGGCGCTCCCGCAGCTGCCGGCGCCGGAGACGATGCCGCGCTGGGACCCGACGACGGTCTGGCCGGGCGGATTCGTGGCCACGGCGGACGTACGCCGGAAGCAGGCCGAGCCCGGTCGCGCCCTCTTCTGGGTCCGGACGTCGGTGCCACTGCTCGCCGGGGAACCGGTCAGCAGGCTGGCCGGCGTCGCCGGCCTGCTGGACATCACCAACGGGATGACGGTCCGCGAGGATCCGCGCGACATCGCGTTCCCCAACATCGACCTGACCGCGCACTTCTTCGCCGAGCCGGCCGGGGAGTGGATCGGCTTCGACACCACGGTCACGTTCGGTGCCGACGGGCTCGGGGTGACCCACAGCATCGTCCACGACGAGCGCGGCCCGATCGGCACCAGCGCGCAGTCGCTCACGCTCCGCCCGATCGCCGCGCGGGGCTGACCCGGCCCGGCGACCGGCGGCACTCAGCCGGCCTGCAGGCCGTCCCAGGACCAGCGGGGGATGGGCAGGTCGTCCGGTACGTCGGACGTCGACGCGTGGAAGCGCGCCATCTCTGCCGTGGTCGCCCAGGCGAAGTAGTCGCTCAGCACGGTTCGCAACGGCTCCTCGCCGAGCCCGGCGTCGAGGAGGGCTTGATCGAAACAGGAGATGGCGCGCCGATTCATCTCCTCGTGCGGGCCGTTGCCGCTGTGCAGCCTGACCACCGCCGACTCGTCGCCGTAGCGGGCGCTGTAGGCGGGCGGACCGCCGAGCGCCTCGACCCAGTACGCCGCCAGCCGCTCGGTGTGGTCGGGACGATACCCATGGCTGAACGCGTGGCTGACCACCTCGTCGGCGAGCACCCGTTCGTGCCAGGCTGCGGCCAGCCGGCGTAGGCCCTCGGCACCACCGGCCGCCTCGTACACGCTCCGCATGGGTCCAGCCTGGCACCGATCGTGGCTCGGCGCTGGAAGGGTCAGCGCAGCGCGGGGAGCACGTCGGCGGCGAGCCGTTCGAGTTGCTCCCGGTCCTCGGCGACGTCGGCTCCGACCGGGTTGAGCAGCAACAGCTCCGCGCCGGCGTCGACCACGGCGCGCAGCCCGGCGACCACCTGCTCGGGCGTGCCGGACACCGGCACGTCCGCGATCCCCGACATCTCGCCGTAGATCCTGTGCAGACCGGCCAGCACCCGCTCGTGGGCCCGGCCGGGATCGTCGTCGACACACAGATAGACCCGCTTGCCGATCCGGAAGTCCGTCGGCTCGCGACCCTGTGCGAGCAGCTTGTCGCGGAGGACGCGGACCTCCCGACGAAAGGTGTCCGTGCTGGCGGACCCGGCGCCGAGGAAGCCGTCGCCGTGCCGGACCGCACGGGCCAGCGCGGCAGGAGCGTGACCACCGAACCAGATCGGCGGATGCGGCCGCTGCACCGGCTTGGGCTGGATCGGCAGCCCGTCCAACCACCGGAACCGGCCGTGGAACCTGATCCGCGGCTCGTCCGACCACGCCGCCTTCATCAGCTGCAGGCCCTCGTTGAACCGGGCGACGAACGTCGCCCGGTCGACCCCGAACGCCTCGAACCGGCGAAACCCGCCGCCGGCCGCGACACCGACCTCCAGCCGGCCGTGGCTCAGCCGGTCGACCGCCGTGATCGACGCCGCCAGTTGCAGCGGGTCGTGCAGCGGCGTGACCAGGACCGCGACACCGAGCCGGAGCCGGTCGGTGCAGGCGGCCGCCCAGGCCAGCAGCTCGAGCGGGGCGATCAGCGGCGCCGGACCGATCGCCTGCTCCTGGACCCAGCCGGACTCGAAGCCGAGGTCTTCCGCGCGGGCGAGGTAGGCCCGGACGCCGGCGTCGTCGAAGCTGCCGCCGTCGCCTTGCGGGATCGAGATGGCGAACCGCACACCAGCAAACGTACGTCGGCCGGCCGCCTCCCCGGAGGCCACCCCATACCGGGCCGCCGTGTCGCGAATCGACCTCGGAATCAGCGGTAACCGTTTACTCGCGCCGTTTCGCGTCACGCCAGGTCGATCGGCGACATCGACCCGCCGATACTCCGCCGCGATGGGGATCAGCGCAGCCGCCGGCGCATCACCCAGCGCGGCCGGCCACCGCTGTGCCCCGTGGTCGGAGCGGCCCGCTCGAAGCCGGCCGCCTCGAACAGCTCCACGGTGCCGACATAGCCCGAGATGACGTCCACCCGCGAGCCGCCGGTCTCGACCGGATACCCCTCGACCAACTCGGCGCCGGCGTCCCGGGCGTGCTCGACGGCGCCGGCAAGCAGCCGGTGCATCAGGCCGTGCTTGCGGTAGCCCGCCCGGACCACGAAGCAGACCGCGACCCAGGCGTCGGCATCGTCGAGGATCGGGATCGTCCGCGAGCGCAGCAGGCGGCGATAGCTCGCCCGGGGCGCGATCGAGCACCAGCCGGCGACCACGTCGTCGACGAACACCAGCACACCGGGTCCCGGTGCGGTCTCGCACTGGGCGCGCATGTAGTCCGGCCGCTGCGCGTTCGGCACCCGGCTGTCCCGATAGGCGGTGCACCAGCACCCGCCCGCGCCGGCGCGCTGGGTGCCGACGACGGTGGCGAAGTCGTCGAACCGGCCGAGCGCCGGACGTACGTCGACGACCGGCTCGTGATCGGTCGGGTAGCGCGGGCCGGCGACCATCCTCGGAGCCTAGTGCTCACGCTCGGAGGGTCGTCGGGGCCGCCGGACAGGAGACTCGCCGGATAGTAGGTTCGAACGGGTGCCCGTCGACTCGCCCGCCGATCTGCTCACCCTGCACGCCGTCCGGATCAGGGGAATGGCGGATGACCGTGAGGTCGCGCAGCGGTTCGGGCTCGATCCGGGGCTGGTCGCCGAGCTACTGCTGGACTACCAGGCCTACGGCTGGATCAGCCGGGTCGACTTCGCCGGCACGGGCGGATGGACGCTCACGCGGACCGGATTCGAGCAGAACCGTCGTCGGCTGTCCGCGGAGCTCGACGACACCGGCGCGGGCGCTGCCGTCCGGGCCGGCTACCGGGCCTTCCAGTCGCGGAACACTCGGCTGCAGCGGGCCTGCACGGACTGGCAGCTCCGACCGACGGCCGCCGACCCGCTCGCGGTCAACGATCACTTCGACGCCACCTGGGACCGCCCGGTGATCGACGCGCTGGATCTGCTCGATGCCGAGCTGGTCGACATCGTCACGACGCTGGCCGGCGCGCTGAGCCGCTTCGCCGGCTACGACGTCCGCTTCGACGCTGCCCTGGCCAGGGTCCAGTCCGGTGACCCGGCCTGGGTGACCGGTGTCGGGATCGACTCCTGCCACACCGTCTGGATGGAGCTGCACGAGGACCTGCTCGCGACCCTCGGCCTGGAGCGTGGCGAGCCGATGAGTTGAGCGGCCGGCGCGGGTCTGAGCCCGTGAACCACGCCAGCACGTCGGGAGGAGCATTCGATGAGCACGACCCAGCAGGCGCCGAGTGGCGCGGGAGAGGTCCGCAGCGGCCAGCTCGAGGTGAACGGTGGCCGGATCTACTACGAGGTCCGTGGCGCCGGCCCGCTGCTGCTGGTGGTCGGGCAGCCGATGACCAGCGGCCCGTTCGGACCGGTGGCCGATCTGCTGGCGGCCGATCACACCGTGGTGACCTACGACCCGCACGGCGTCGGCCGGAGCACGGTGGACGATCCGGCACTGGACGTGACCCCGGAGATCGAGGCCGATGACCTTGCCGCGGTGATCGAGGCGGTCGGCGACGGGCCGGCCGACGTGGTCGGCAGCAGCGGCGGCGCGGTCGCCGCACTGGCGCTCGCCCTGCGTCGCCCCGACCTGCTGCGGACCGTGGTCGCGCACGAGCCGCCCGTCGCCGAGCTGCTGCCGGACGCGGCGTACATCAGGACCGCCGTCGACGGTGTCGAGGCGGCCTACCGCGCCGGCGGCTCCGGTGCGGGCTGGGGAGCCTTCATCTCACTCGTCATGCACCACGGTCCGGTCACCGAGGCCGGGGTGGCCCCGGCCGCCTGGCCCCCGCCGGGTGCAGAGCCGGACGACGCGGCCCCGGAGCCGGCCGAGGCGGCCGGTCCGCCGCCTGAGCCGAACCCCAAGCAGCAAGCCGACGACGAGCTGTTCTTCACCAAGATGCTGAAGCCGTTCACCGGCTGGCGGCCGCCGATCGAGCAGCTGCGGGCGAGCGGACCGCGGATCGTGGTCGCCGTTGGCGCCGCCTCGGGGCCGGAGATCGCCGGCAGGGCCACCCGCGCCCTGGCCGAGGCACTGGGCACCTCCGCCGTCGAGCTGCCGGGGGACCACGCCGGTTTCATGGCCGATCCGCAGGGCTGGGCCCGCGGCGTCGGCGAGGCCTTGGCCGCGCCCTGACGCGCATCCGTCGGACGCCCGACCTGAGCGATCCAGGCCCGCCGGACCGGCGGTAGGGTCGCCAGCAGGATCCGACAGGTGGTCGGCCGACGACGCGGAGGTAGGCGGCGTGTACTTCATCGTGGTCAAGTTCCCGGTCAAGCCGGATGCGACCGAGCAGTGGGCGGCGCTGGTCGACCGGTTCACCACCGCGACCCGGGCCGAGCCCGGCAACCTGTGGTTCGAGTGGTCGCGGAGCGTCGACGACCCCGACGAGTGGGTGCTCGTGGAGGCGTTCGCCGATGACGGCGCCGGCGCTCATGTCGGCAGCGACCACTTCGCCGCCTTCGTCGCGGAGGCGCCGCGGCACCTTGTCCGTACCCCCCGGATCGTCAGCCGCCAGGTCGAGGGTGACAGCTGGGACGTGATGGGCGAGCTCACCGTCGAGGGCGATGCCTGAGTCCCGTTTCCCGCGCTGGGTCTATGGCCGCGGTTCGGAGCCCGACGCCCGATTCAGTCTCGCCAACGAGCGGACATTCCTCGCCTGGGTCCGGACCGCGCTGGCCCTGATCGCCGGTGGCGTGGCCTTGGAGGCGCTTTCGCTGCCGATCCATCCGGGCCTGCGGCTGGCCGCCGCCCTCGTGCTGCTCGGCCTGGGCCTGGTGGTCCCCCTGCTCGGCTGGTTCAACTGGGGCCTGGTCGAGCGGGCGATGCGTGACCAGCGACCCCTGCCGGCCTCGCTGGTCGGCCTCCCGGTCGCGGTCGGCGTGACCGTGGTCGCCGTGCTGCTGGTTCTCGGGGTGCTGCTGCGATGACCCAGCCGACCAGCTTCGCCTCGGGTCTCCAGCCCGAGCGGACCGCCCTGGCTTGGCGGCGGACCACGCTCTCGCTGCTGCTCGGGTCCGTCGTCTCCTTCCGGCTGCTGACGCCGGCGATCGGTGCCTGGTCCGCGTTGGTCGGCTCCATCGGGCTGCTGGTGACCGGAATCGTGTGGGTGCTGGCAGGCCGCCGGCAGCGGCGCGCGGTCGCCGCCGTCGATGGTTCGGCCGAGCTTCCCGGTGGCGGGCTGCTGTTTTTCCTCTGCATCTCGACCGCGCTGGCGGCGGCTGTCGGGGTTATATATGTGGTCCGGTCGATTTGATCGCACTACAGTGCAGCGGTGAGTCGACGCACGGTCATTGTCGGTGCGGGCGCTGGGGGACTCGCCGTGGCGGCCGAGTTGCACCAGCGCGGCGTGGAATTCGACCTTCTCGAACGGACGGGCGCGGTCGGCGCCTCCTGGCGCAGCCGGTACGACAGCCTGCGGCTGCACACGGCGCGCCAGCTGTCCGGACTGCCCGGGCTGCGGATCCCGCGCCGGTTCGGTAGCTGGGTCCGCCGGGACGACCTGGTCAGCTATCTCGAGGAGTACGCGGCCCGGCACCGGATCACGCCCCAGTTCGGCGTCGAGGTCACCGGCGTCGAGCGGATGGCCGACGGCTGGCGGGTGGAGAGCACCGCAGGCACGTACGAGGCCGGTGCGGTCGTGCTGGCCACCGGGCTGAGCCGCACGCCGCGGATCCCGGCCTGGCCGGGACTGAGCTCGTTCACCGGGGACTTCGTGCACTCCTCGGCCTATCGCGACCCGGAGCCCTACCGGGGCAAGCGGGTGCTGGTGGTCGGCGCCGGCAACTCCGCCGCCGAGGTCGCGACCGAGATCAGCGCGATCGCGACCGACGTCCGGCTGTCGGTGCGGCGGCCGCCCAACATCGTCCGGCGCGACCTCGCTGGCTTCCCGACCCAGGTGTTCGGCATCGTGCTGCGGCGCTTCCCCGTGCCGGTGGTCGACGCGCTGACCAGCATGTTGCGCCGGATCAGCGTCCCGAACCTCAGCCGGTACGGCCTTCCCGGGCCGATGGGCGACGGTTTCAGCCAGTACCTGCGGTCGCATACGGTGCCCATCCTCGACCACGGTTTCGTGGCGGCGATCCAGACCGGGGCGATCACCGTCGTGCCGCAGATCGCCTCGATCGACGGGCCGGATGTCGCGCTGGTCGACGGGCGCGTGCTCCGGCCGGACGCGATCGTGGCCGCGACCGGTTTCCGGCCCGACCTCGGCGGCCTGGTGGGTGGGCTCGGCGTGTTGGACGAGAAGGGCGAGCCGCTGATCGGCGGCGTGCACACCGCGCCGGAGGCCCCCGGGCTGTATCTGGTGGGTCTGAACATCGTGCTGTCGGGACTGCTCCGCGAGGTGGGGATCGAGGCCCGGGCCGTTGGCCGGACGATCGCCCGGACTCAGTCGGTCGAGACCGCGGCCGTCAGGTAGTCCAGCGCTCGGCGGGCGGCGGCGGCGCCCGCGCCGACCGCGACCGCCACCGCGGGATCGGCCGTGGTCGAGACCGGGTGCTCGGCGGCCAGCACGCCCGGCAGGGACAGCTCGACGGAGGGGCGCGGCCGCCGGCCGGTCGCCAGCACCACCGCCCGGGCGCGGACAGTCGCGCCGCTGGTCAGCACGAGCAGCCGGCCGTCGCCGTGGTCGAGGATCTCCTCGACCCGCTCGGTGAGCAGGAACCCGACCCCGGCCGCCCGGGCCTGTGCCACGGCCCGGTCGATCAGCTCCGCCGCGGTGATGCCTTCGGGGAAGCCGAGGTAGTCGCCGACCCGCGCCGACCGGTCCAGCGAGCCGCCGGGAAGCTGGGGATCGACCACGACCGTACGTCGTCCGGCGCTGGCCACGCCGATCGCGGCGGCCAGCCCGGCCGGTCCCGCGCCCACGATCGCGATCTCACACTCGGTGTGCGCCGGCGCTCGGGGAAACCCGAGCGCCTCGACCAGGTCCAGCTCGATTGGATCGAGCAGCACCACACCCTCGGTGACGACCACCACCGGCTGCGGATCGCCGTCCGCGCCCGCGGCGAGCGCGACCGGATCCGCGCCGGCCATGACGGCCGCGCCGGCGGCGCTGTCCGGCGCGTGCACGACGTACGGCCGACCCGAGCGGTCGGCCACCGCGGCCAAGGCGCGGACCCGGGGATCGCCCGGCCGTCCGACGACCACGAGCGAGGGGTCTGCTGTCACCAGCCGCGAGCCCGCCAGGCGTCCAGCTGGGGCCGCTCGACTCCGAGCGTGGTGTCGTCGCCGTGACCCGGATGCACCACGGTGTCGTCGCCGAACCGGTCGAACAGCTTGGCCTCGATGTCGTCCATCAGCGAGGTGAAGTCCGCGGCCCGCCAGGTCTTGCCCGGTCCGCCGGGGAACAGGCTGTCGCCGGTGAACAGGTGGACCGGGCCGCCGGCCGGCGCGTAGACCAGGGTGATCGAGCCCGGGGTGTGCCCGACCAGCCCGACCACCTCGAGGCTGGTCTCGCCGAGCGGCACGGTGTCGCCGTCCCAGACGCCGGTGACGCCGCTCACGCCCGCGTCGCGCTCGATCGACTCGAGGTCCGGATGGCCGGCGACGAGCCGGGCCCCGGTCGCCTCGGCGACGTCGGCTAGCGCCTGGATGTGATCGCCGTGCCGGTGGGTGGTGACGATGGTCGAGACCGGGGCGTCGCCGATCAGCGCGAGCAGCCGCTCGTCGTCGTTGGCCGCGTCGATCAGCACCGAGTCACCGTCCGCGCTGAGCAGGTAGGCGTTGTTGTCCATCGGACCGACCGACACCTTGACCAGGGTCGCCCCGCCCGGCAACTGGCCGACCAGCGGGGCGCCGCCGGGTTCGACGTGACCCGGCCCGGTCACGGGGCGGGCTCCAGCACCGGCTCGGCCGGGGCGTCGTCGGAGGCATCGGCGCCGCCGAACGCGGCGATCACCTCGTCCGCGCTCACCGGCAGCGAGAACATCGGGTAGTCGAAGCTGATCGCGTTGTCGTGCTCGGCCTGTGAGGTGGCTGCCACGCAATCGGTGAGGGTGATCACCCGGTAGCCGTTCTCGTAGCCGCTGCGCATCGTCGACTCGACACAGCAGTTGGTCAGGAAGCCGCCCAGCACGATCGTGCTGATCCCCTTGCTGCGGAGCATGAAGTCGAGGTTCGTGCTGGCGAAGGTGTCCAGCCCGCGCTTGCCCTCGACCACGATGTCGCCCGGCTGCGGCGCGAGCACGTCGACGATCGCGGCACCCCAGCTGTCCTTGACGAACGCGTTGCCGTCGACGACGCCCTTGAGGATGCCGTACGGGTGCGCGGAGATCTCGTGGTAGCCCTCGACGAAGGTGATCGGTGCGTGCATGATCGTGGCGCCCGCGGAGCGGGCGGCGGCGACCACCGCGACCGTCCTGTCCAGCATGCCGGTGGACTCCATCACGTCCGCGACGGCCCCGTGCAGCACCCCGCCGTCGGTGGTGAAGTCGTTTTGATACTCGATCAGCACGACCGCCGTGCTCCGCGGATCCAGCGTCACGCTCATGGATCTCTCCTCGCCTGTGAGTAGGGACATGTCCGGAGCCGGGGAGAGCTCCAGACCGACATCATTCAACCCGGCACACACCCGGGCCGACGCGGGTGGTTCGCACGCGGCCCGTGCGATCGGACGGCAGGCTCGGCGAGATCGGCCGGACGGCTCAGCCGTCGAGCTCGCCGGCGAACCGGTAGCCGCGCTTCACCACGGTGGTGATCAGGCCGGGTACGCCGAGGGACTGCCGGAGCCGGCTCATCGCCACGTCCAGGGCATGGTCGTCCGGCTCGTCCGAGAGGCAGCCCATCAGCTCGGCGCGCGAGACGACCCGATCGTTGTCGACAAGCATCCGCAGCAGGTCCAGCGCATGCGGGGCCAGCGACAGCGGCCGGTCGTCGACGAGCACGACGTGGCCGCGCAACTCGATCCGGGTGTCACCGAACCGGAACCGCCGGGCCCGGTCGGCGTCCAACCGGTCGCAGATCAGCCGGATCATGGCGCCCAGCCGGTGCCGCTCCGGCACCGCCGGGTCAAGGCCGTTGGCCCGCAGCGGGGCCGCGGTCATCGGCCCGACCGCGAACGGCAACACCCCGCCCGCCAGCGCGGCGATCAGCTGGTCCCGCCGGCCGCTCCGCTCCGCGGCCGCCAGGGTCGCCTCGACCCCCGGGGCACTGGTGAAGGCCACCGCGTCGAGCCGCTGCTCGCAGGCGGCCTGGATCAGCCGGTTCAGCCGGTCCGGCGATCGCGGGCTCACCCAGCGGTAGGGGGTGACGGTGAGCACCTGCTCGCTCACCTCGCGCAGCCGGCCGACCTGCATCTCGTCGGTGTAGCCGTGCACCTGGATCGCCACCCGTTTGCGGGTCAGGCCGGACGCGATCAGGTCGTCGACCATGGCGGCGGTGGTGTCGTACTCCCGGGCGCCGCGGTGGTCGTCGAGCCCGGCGGCGCGGACCGCGCCGACCGCCTTGGGACCCCGTGCCATGACGACCGCGTGCTCCAGCGCATCGGTCAGCTCGGCGCCCAGCCCACCCGCGTCGGCCACCTCGAACCACCGCCGGACGCCGTAGCCGGTGGTCACCAGCACGACCTCGGGACGTTCCTCGATCACCGCCCGCGTCTGGGCGATCACCGGCCCGTCCTGGTCGTGCGGGGCGATCCGCAGGGCGGGCGCGTGCAACACCTCCGCTCCGCGCCGCTCCAGGGCGGCGATCAGGTCGCCGGATCGGCGATCGGAGGTGACGCCGACCCGGAAGCCGGCCAGCGGCTCGACCCGGGTGCTCATGGTGCAGAGGGTAGGGGTTTGCGATTACTCGGCCGTTGTCCCGGTGTAACCGGCATGTTTCGGACCTCGCCACGCTCGGCGGTGCCCCGGTGAGTCCGACGTCACGAGGTCGTAACCGCGAGGCCCGATCAGGCCGTCTTTCCGGGCCGGGCCAGGCAAGAACGGGTCGGATCGCAGTACCTCTCCACCGACACCCTGCGCCGGTGAGAGATCGGTGAAAGGCTTGTTACGTCGGAGCGCAGGGCCTGTAACCGCCGCATCGCACGATGAGATCGTGAGCCCGACGCCCACCGAGACGCACTGTCCCTACTGCTCGTTGCAGTGTGGCATCAGTGTTGTCGCTGGTGGCGCGCCGGCCACGCTGCAACCGCAGCCGGACTTCCCGACCAACCGCGGCGGCCTGTGCTCCAAGGGGTGGAACGCGGCCACGCTCCTCGACCACCCGCAGCGGCTGCTCTACCCGCTGGTCCGTGAGGTCGCGGGAGACCGGTCCAGCCCGCTGCGCCGGGCGAGCTGGGAGGAGGCGTTGGATCGGGTCGCCGGCGCGATCGAACGCAGCCAGCAGCTCTACGGCTCGGACAGCGTCGGCTGCTTCGGCGGCGGCGGGCTGACGAACGAGAAGGCCTACGCGTTCGGCAAGTTCGCCCGGGTCGCGCTGCGCACGTCCATGATCGACTACAACGGCCGGTTCTGCATGTCGTCGGCCGCCACGGCGTCGAACCGCGCGTTCGGCATCGACCGCGGGCTGCCGTTCCCGCTGGCCGACATCGCCGAGGCGAAGGCGATCCTGTTGGTGGGTTCCAATCCGGCGGCGACCATGCCGCCGGCGATGCAGTGGTTCGACGCGGGCCGGGCCGTCGGCGCGCAGCACATCGTCGTCGATCCCCGGCGGACAGCCACGGCGCAGGGGTCGACGGCGCACCTGCAGCCGTTGCCCGGCACCGATCTCGCCCTCGCCAACGGCCTGCTGCATCTCGCGATCCGGCTGGACCTGATCGACCACGACTACATCGCCAGCCGGACCACCGGCTTTGAGGCGGTCCGCGCCGGGGTGTCGTCCTACTGGCCGGACCGGGTCGAGCGGATCACCGGCATCGCCGTAGACGATCTCTACCGGACCGTCCGCACCCTGGCCGGCGCCGAGTCGGCGATGATCTTGACCGCCCGCGGCGCCGAGCAGCACAGCACCGGGACCGACACCGCGCAGGCCTATATCAACCTGGCGCTGGCCCTCGGTCTGCCGGGCCGGCCGTTCTCCGGCTATGGCACGATCACCGGCCAGGGCAACGGACAGGGCGGTCGCGAGCACGGGCAGAAGGCCGACCAGCTGCCCGGATACCGCAAGCTGAACGACCCGGCGGACCGGGCGCACGTGGCGGCGGTCTGGGGCGTGGACCCGGAGACGCTGCCGCGGGCCGGGCTGTCGGCGTACGAGATGATCGACCGGCTCGGCACCGACGGCGGCGTCCGCACTCTCATCGTGCTCGCTTCCAACATCGTGGTCTCCGCACCGGATCTGAACCGGGTCGCGGATCGCCTTGCCGCATTGGACTTCCTGGTGGTCTCCGACATCTTCCTGTCCGAGACCGCAGCGCTGGCCGACGTCGTCCTGCCGACCGCCCAGTGGGCCGAGGAGCAGGGCACGATGACCAACCTGGAGGGCCGGGTGATCCGCCGGATCCGCGCCCTGCCGCCGCCCGAGGGTGTCCTGGACGACCTGCAGGTGATCAAGGAGCTGGCCGACCTGCTCGGCCGCGGCGAGTACTTCTCCGCCGACCCGGCCGAGGTGTTCGACGAGCTCCGGCGGGCGAGTGCGGGCGGCATCGCGGACTACGCCGGGATCAGCTACGCCCGGATCGAGGCCGAGCATGGTGTCTTCTGGCCGTGCCCGTCGGAGGACCACCCGGGCACGCCACGGCTGTTCGCCGAGTCCTTCCCGACCCCCGGCGGCCGGGCCCGTTTCCTCCGGGTCGACCACAGGGACCCGGCCGAGTCGCCGGACCCGCGCTTCCCGTACGTGCTCACCACCGGCCGGCTGATGGCGCAGTACCAGAGCGGCACCCAGACCCGCCGGGTGCCGAACCCGGCGCAGGCTCAGGTGCAGCCCGAGGTCCAGCTGCACCCGGATCTCGCCCGCCGGCTGGACATCGGGCCGGCCGACATCGTGCAGCTCACCTCCCGGCGGGGAAAGGCGAACTTCCGGGCCAAGATCACCGACGAGATCCGTCCCGACACGATCTTCGTGCCGTTCCACTGGGGCGGTCTGTCCGCCGCGAACGCCCTGACCAACGCCGTCCTCGACCCGCACTCGCGGATGCCGGCGTTCAAGGTCTGCGCCGTGTCGGCGGCCAAGATCGGCGAGCCCGACGACATCGCCCTGCTGGAGCGCTCGCCGCAGGGCGGCTTCCACGACCCGGCACGGACCGCCGCAGCGACGCTGCTCCGTGCCGCCGGCCGGGACTCTCCGGCCGCCCCGACCGCCCGACCCAAGCCTGGATCAGTTTTCCGAGAGGACCGCACCGTGTTGACCAAGAACCGTTTCCTGCAAGGCATCTATCCGTTCGAGGGCGCCGGGTTCGAGAAGCCCGTCGCGATCAGCCCGGAGCTGAGCTATCTGGTTCCCGACGGCGCCGTCAACCAGACGCTCTACTTCCGTGGGGGCAACACCGCCGATCAGCTGATCACCGTCGTGCTGCTCCGCGACGGCGTGCCGATGCGGTACTTCCCGATCGGCGCGAAGGCCGATGTGCACGTACCGCTGCGGGTGGTCGAGGACATCGACGGCGGTTCGGTGGTCGAGCTGCAGCTGATCGCCCCGCTCGGACTCGCCGGCCACGTCGTGGTCGACCTCGGCATGGTGGAGCACTGAATGCTTTGGTCGCGCTCCGCGCTCCGCGACGGTCGTGGGCTGCGCGGAGTCTCGGTCGTTCGTCGCGGATTCCGACGACGGAAAAGCGTGTCGTCGGAATCCGCTCCTCACTCCCGAGAGGCTCCGCCCACGACCAGGGCGATCTGCCGCTTCAGTTCCCTCCTCACTCCCGAGAGGCTCCGCCCATGACCATGTCCGATGGTCGCGCTCCGCGCTCCGCGAGGGTCATGGGCTACGCGGAGTCTCGGTCGTTCGTCGCGGATGTCGACGACGGAAAAGCGTGTCGCCGACATCCGCTCCTCACTCCCGAGAGGCTCCGCCCATGACCAAGGCGATCTGTCGCTTCGCTCATCTCCTCACTCCCGAGAGGCTCCGCCCATGACAAGCGTGCTCGAACGCAGTGAAGACCTGGCCCAGCCGTATGATGCCCGTCGGCGGCTGGTGGTGATCGGCAACGGGATGGCCGGGGCCCGGACGGTGGAGGAGATCCTCGCCCGCGGCGGCGCCGAGCAGTTCCAGATCACCATGTTCGGCGACGAGCCGTATGGCAACTACAACCGGATCATGCTCTCCCATGTGCTGTCGGGGGAGAGCGAGGAGACGGAGATCTTCCTCAACTCGCTCGCCTGGTATGACGAGAACGAGATCACCCTGAACGCCGGCGTGCGGGTCGAGCGGATCGACCGGTTCGCCAAGGTGGTGATCGCCGACGACGGGAGCGTGACGCCGTACGACGAGCTGATCATCGCCACCGGCAGCCGGTCCTTTCTGCCACAGATGGACAACCTGTACGGGCCGGACGGCAGCCTGCTGCAGGGCGTCTTCGCCTTCCGCACCCTCGACGACACCCGGTCCATGATCGGCTACGCCGACCGGGCGGACCACATCAAGGCGGTCGTGATCGGAGGCGGGCTGCTCGGCCTGGAGGCGGCGCGAGGGCTGCAGCGGTTCGGGCTGGCGGTCGACGTCGTGCACGCGGGCGGCCACCTGATGAATGCCCAGGTGGGTCCGCAGGCCGGCCTGATCGTGCAGCGCAGCGTGGAGAAGCTCGGCATCCGGGTCCACACCGCGGCACGGACCACGGCGCTGATGGTCGGCGGGGAGGCCGGCGCGGAGAAGGTCACCGGGATCAAGCTGCGTGGCGGCGGGGAGATCGCCTGCGACCTGGTGATCATCGCGGCCGGCATCCGGCCCAACGTCGACGTGGCGTTGACCAGCGGCTTCACCGTCGAGCGGGCGATCGTCGTCGACGATGCGATGCACACCGTCGAGGACGACAACGTCTGGGCCGTCGGCGAGTGCGTCCAGCACCGCGGCGAGGTCTACGGTCTGGTCGCGCCGCTGTGGGAGCAGGCAAAGGTGCTCGCCGACCGGATCACCGGCACCGACCCCGGCGCCACCTACCTGGGATCGCGCACCTCGACCAAGCTGAAGGTGGCCGGCGTCGACGTCGCTTCGATGGGCCTGCAGGGCCCGGAGCGCGACGACGACGAGCACGTGATCTTCACCGAGCCGAAGCGCGGTGTCTACAAGTCGGTGGTGATCCGCGACGACAAGATCGTCGGCGCCACCCTGGTCGGCGACACCAAGAAGGTCGCGTTCCTGACCCAGGCATTCGATCGCGGCATGCCGTTGCCGGAGGAGCGGGTCGCCCTGCTGTTCGACATCGGCGGCCCGTCGGAGGAGGTCGGCGTCGAAGAGATGGCCGACGACGCCCAGGTCTGCAACTGCAACGGGGTGAGCAAGGGCACGATCGTCGACACCGTGAAGTGCGGCGCGAAGTCGGTCGGCGCGGTGATGGACAAGACCCGGGCCGGCAAGGGCTGCGGCTCCTGCAAGGAGCTGGTCTGCAAGATCGTCGAGCTGGCGGCGGGCGGCGCGGTCGAGGAGGACCCGAGCATCCACTACTACGTCCCCGGCATCCCGATGGACAAGCCGACGCTGATGGCCGCGATCGAGGAGCAGGGGCTGAAGTCGGTGTCGAGCGTGTTCGCCGCGCTGGCTCCCGGCGGCGCCGAGGACGCCAAGTCGAAGATGGGGCTGGCCTCGCTGCTGATCATGATGTGGAAGGAGGAGTACGTCGACGAGCGGGACGCCCGTTTCATCAACGACCGGGTGCACGCCAACATCCAGAAGGACGGCACCTTCTCGGTGGTGCCGCAGATGAAGGGCGGCGTCACCTCGATCGAGCAGCTGCGCAAGATCGCCGACGTCGCGGAGAAGTACGACGTCCCGATGATCAAGCTGACCGGCGGCCAGCGGATCGACCTGCTCGGGGTGCCCAAGGAGGACCTGCCGAAGGTCTGGGCCGATCTCGGGATGCCGAGCGGCTACGCGTACGGCAAGAGCTTCCGGACCGTGAAGACCTGTGTCGGTCAGGAGTTCTGCCGGTTCGGCACCGGCGACTCCACCAAGCTCGGGATCGAGCTGGAGGAGCGCTACCAGGGGCTGGAGTCGCCGGCGAAGATGAAGCTCGCGGTCTCCGGCTGCCCGCGCAACTGCGCGGAGTCGTACGTGAAGGACGTCGGCATCGTCGCCGTCGAGGGTGGCCGGTGGGAGATCTACGTCGGCGGCGCGGCCGGCGCCCACATCCGCAAGGGCGACCTGCTCACCACGGTCGACGACCCGGAGTACGCGAAGCTGCTCGTCGGCCGGTTCATGCAGTATTACCGGGAGAACGGCAAGTGGCTGGAGCGGACGTACGCGTTTGTGCCGCGGATCGGGCTGGAGAAGATCCGGGCGATCGTGGTGGACGACTCCGACGGCATCGCCGCCGATCTCGACGCCCGGATGCAGGCATCGGTGGACGCGTACGTCGATCCCTGGCTGGACCGGGATGCCGAGCGATCGCCCGGTCAGTTCCGCACGTCGCTGCCGCTGGAGGTCCTGCCGAAGGTGGGCTCGTCGAAGGGCGCGGCGTGATGAGTGTCGACGCCGTGACCGCGGTCCGGTTGGGTGACGCCGGGCAGGTCCCACCCGGCGAGGGCCGGGCCTTCGAGGTCGCCGGCGAGCAGGTCGCCGTGTTCCACCTGCGCAGCGGCGGGTTCCGGGCCGTGTCCGCCGTCTGCCCGCACAAGGGCGGGCCGATCGCCGACGGCCAGATCGACAACGCCGTCGTGCTCTGCCCGCTCCACCTGAACGCCTTTTCCCTCGACACCGGGTGCTCGACCACGTTCGACGTACCGCTTCGCACCTATCGCGTCAGCGTCGACGCCGACAACCAGCTCGTCGTCTCCACCCCACCGAACGTGCCCTGAGCCTGCCCCCCGCACCTGCCCTGAGCCTGCTCCCCGCACCTGCCCTGAGCCTCCCCCCACGTGCCCTGAGCTTGTCGAAGGGCCCGCCGACGCTCCCGAAACGAACAGGACGCCCCACCATGAGCACAGCAGAATCCGCGCCGACGCTGGTCGGTGCCAAGCACCGCGGTAGCCACTGGATCGACGACTGGCGACCGGAGGACCCCGAGTTCTGGGAGTCGACCGGCAAGTCGATCGCCCGCCGCAACCTGATCTTCTCCGTGGCCAGCGAGCACATCGGGTTCTCCGTCTGGAGCCTGTGGTCCGTGCTGGTCTTGTTCCTGGGCCCCGGCTACGGTTTCAACCCCTCGCAGAAGTTTCTGCTCACCGCGCTGCCGACGCTCGTCGGCTCGGTGCTGCGGATCCCGTACACCTTCGCCGTGGCCAAGTTCGGCGGGCGCAACTGGACCGTGATCAGCGCCGCCCTGCTGCTGGTCCCGACGATCTTGATCGCGATCGTGCTGAAGCCCGGGGTGGCGTTCGAGACGCTGTTGATCGTCTCGATGTTCGCCGGCGTCGGCGGTGGCAACTTCGCTTCCTCGATGGCGAACATCAACGCGTTCTTCCCGGCCCGGCTGAAGGGCTGGGCACTCGGGGTGAACGCCGGCGGCGGCAACCTCGGCGTACCAGTGGTGCAGCTGGTCGGTTTGCTGGTGCTGGCCACCCTCGGCACGCAGTACCCGCGCGCGATGGTCGCGGTGTACATCCCGCTGATCCTGGTGGTCACCGTGCTGGCCTGGTTCAAGATGAACAACCTGACCCACGCCCACAACGCGAAGGGCGCGATCCGGGAGGTGATGCGGCATCGGCAGACCTGGCTGATCTCGCTGCTCTACATCGGCACCTTCGGCTCCTTCATCGGGTTCAGCTTCGCGTTCGGCCAGGTGCTGCTGGTGCAGTTCCCCGAGCAGTTCCCGAACCCGGCGAAGGCCGCCGCCATCACCTTCCTGGGCCCGCTGCTCGGTTCGCTGATCCGTCCGGTTGGTGGCTCGCTGGCCGACCGCTATCGGGGATCGGTGGTCAGCTTCTGGAACTTCATCGCGATGGCGCTCGGTGCCGCGATCGTGCTCG
This sequence comes from Microlunatus ginsengisoli, assembly GCF_039537205.1. Lineage (NCBI taxonomy): Bacteria > Bacillati > Actinomycetota > Actinomycetes > Propionibacteriales > Propionibacteriaceae > Microlunatus > Microlunatus ginsengisoli. The sequence continues at coordinate 126,176 of NZ_BAABAB010000005.1, forward strand.
CCGCCTCCCAGCTGCACTCGCTGCCGACGTACGTCCTCGGTTTCGTGCTGCTGTTCGTGTTCTCGGGTCTCGGCAACGGCTCGGTCTACAAGATGATCCCGGCGATCTTCCATGCCAAGGCCCAGCTCGACTCCGGCGCCGGGATGCCGGTCCGGGTGGCCGACGGGCTGGCGGTCCGTCGCTCCGGCGCGCTGATCGGGCTGGCGGGCGCGATCGGCGCGTTCGGCGGCGTGCTGGTGAACCTGGCGTTCCGGCAGTCCTTCCTCACCCTGAAGAACGGCGACGGTGCCGTGCTCGCCTTCATCGTGTTCTACGCCATCTGCTGCGCGGTCACCTGGCTGGTGTTCATCCGGAAGCACCCCGGTCGGCTCGAAGGGGTCTGACCGCCACTTGTTCGTAAACTCGGCGCCGTGGCGAAGGCGGCGGAAACGCGCGAGGTGATCAGCTTCAGTCATCTCGACGCCGAGCTGTTCGACGGCGCCGGGGCGACCAAGCGTGCACTGGTGGACTATCTGGACGCCGTCTCCGGACCGCTGATCGCGGCGCTGCGGGATCGGCCGCTGTCGGTGGTCCGGGTCCGGCCCGGGCAGCCGGCGTTCATGCAGAAGAACCTGCCGACGTACGCCCCGGACTGGATCCGCCGGGTCGAGGTGTGGGCGGAGGCGTCGCACCGCCAGATCGCGTACGCGCTGCCGAACGACCGCAAGACCCTGTTCTGGTTCGCCAACCAGCGCGCGGTGGAGTATCACGTCACGCTGTTCCGGCACGACCGCCCGGACCGGCCCGACTTCTTGGTGATGGACCTGGATCCACCGGAGGGCGGGCCGTTCCGGGACGTCGTCAGGGCCGCCCGGCTGGTCCGGCAGGCGCTCGCCGATGCCGGCCTAGAGGGGGCGGTGAAGACCAGTGGCTCCAAGGGCTTGCATGTCTTCGTCCCGCTGGCCGCCGCCGAGCCGGCGGACGTGGCAGCCGCCACCCGCGCGCTCGCCGCCCGGGCCGAGCGCCTCGACCCGGATCTGGCCACGACGGCCTTCGTCCGGGATGAGCGGGCGGGAAAGGTCTTCCTCGACTCCACCCGGGCGGGTGGCGCGACCGTCGTCGCGGCCTACAGCCCCCGGGTCCGGCCGGGCGTCCCGGTGTCCTTCCCGGTGGCCTGGACGGATCTGGACGCGATCTCCCCGCGCGACTTCACCATCGGCAACGCGGCCGCCCTGATCGGCGACCGCGACCCGTGGATCGAGAGCCTGCCCGCGCCCCAGGCGCTCCCGGACGACCTGGTCGCCGAGGGCCACGAGATCCCCATCGCCCGCGTCCAGGCCATGCACGCCGGCAAGCGCCGAGCCCGGGCCCGCCGGGAGGGCTCCGCCCCGCCGCCGGAATGAGCCGTCCGCGACGGCTTCCGGTCGCACCGGCCGGTCCGGCTCGCCGGCCCAACGCACCCAGCGAGCCGCTGACGACTCCACTTCGCTCGCCGAAGCGCCACTTCGCTCACCCGCGACGGTGCGCGAAGTCGCGTTTGGCCGCGCGAAGTCGTGGGGAGTCGCGGAGTCATGGTCGCTGCGCTCGGCGCCCACGTGTCTCCCGGCGACCGCCGCCGATCCACTTCGCTCGCCGCAGCGCGACTTCGCTCACCGGCGACGGTGCGCGAAGTCGCGTTTGGCCGCGCGAAGCGTGGGTCGGCTCGGTGGGGAGACCGTCGCGGGCCGGCGTGTTCGGATCCGAGGGGGCGCACGACACACGCCCCAGCAAGGGTGCGCGGGCGTGAGAGCGCGTCCCGGGCGTCAGAGCCCGGGCGTCAGAGCGGCGGCAGGCTCAGGCCCTCGGCGCCTTCGACCCGGTCGGGTCCGCTGCGACCGGTCAACCAGCCGAGCAGGGCGGCCGCGGTGCCGCTGATCACCTGAGGTTCGTCCGACGGCGGTCCGACCCGGCTGGCCGGGCCGCCGGTGACCCGTAGCTCGAGCGAGGGGAAGCCGTCCCGACCGCCGAGCCGGAATGCGGTGTACTCCAGCAGCCAGCCGGCGGTGGCCGGATCCACGGCGTCGATGTCGTAGCCGATGTCGAGATCGATGTGGTGCAGCACCACCTCGCCCAGCCGGGCCAGCGGCAGCATCCGGGCCGGCACCTCCGTGCCGCCGCGGAGCTCGACCACGGCATCCCACGCGTCGGCGGCGTCCAGCGACTCGAAGTCCTCCGCGAGCCGGCCGGCGGTGGTGTCCAGGTCGATCTGCAGCTCCAGCCCGGAGCGGCCGGAGCCAGCGTCGATCTGGGCATTCCGCTCGTCGTCGGAGCTATACATCGCCTGCCGCTGACCAGTGCGAGCCCAGTTCGCCAGCCGGCTCAGTGCCTCGGCCTGCCGGGCGATGTGGGTGGCCACATGGCCGCGAGACCAGCCCGGGAGCCGGCTGGGCGCCGGCCAGTCCTCGTCGCCGACCGCGATGGTGTCGCCCAGCAGCCGGTGGGTGGCCTCGGTCAGCAGGTGCCGAACCTCGGTCAGCCGATCCTGGGACGCGCTGGTCTCGGACATGGACCCCAACCTAGGCCCCGACCGATTGCGTACCTTCCCCAGGGCCGGGCCCCACCCCGCCTCGACTTCGGATCCCTCCCGTCGATTCGGATCCCGTACACCGGATCCGAGGACGTCCAGGGGATCCGGCGAGCACCAGGGATCCGAGGAGCACCAGGGGATCCGAGGAGCACCCGGCCCGGACTTCGGATCCCTCCCGTCGATTCGGATCCTGTACACCGGATCCGAGGACGTACAGGGGATCCGAGGTTCGCTTGGAGCGGGGTCGCGCGGCGGGGTCGGAGCGGGGACCGGGGCGCGAGAATTCATTCCTGTCGGTGGGCCCTCATAGAGTGGCGACCGTGACTGACCGGCTCATCGTGCGCGGCGCCCGCGAGCACAATCTGCGCAACATCTCGCTCGATCTCCCGCGCGACGCGCTGATCGTGTTCACCGGCCTGTCCGGGTCCGGGAAGTCGAGCCTCGCGTTCGACACCATCTTCGCCGAGGGCCAGCGGCGCTATGTGGAGTCCCTGTCGGCGTACGCCCGGCAGTTCCTGGGTCAGATGGACAAGCCGGACGTCGACTTCATCGAGGGCCTGTCGCCAGCCGTCTCGATCGACCAGAAGTCGACCAGCCGCAACCCGAGATCGACCGTCGGCACGATCACCGAGGTCTACGACTATCTCCGGCTGCTGTTCGCCCGCGCCGGCCGGCCGCACTGCCCGATCTGCGGCGAGCCGATCAGCAAGCAGTCGCCGCAGCAGATCGTCGACCGGCTGATGGGTCTGCCCGAGGGCACCCGGTTCCAGGTGCTGGCGCCGGTGGTCCGTGGTCGCAAGGGGGAGTACGTCGACCTGTTCCGCCAGCTCGCCGGGCAGGGCTTCAGCCGGGCGCGGGTCGACGGCGAGGTGATCGCGCTGACCGAGCCGCCGACGCTGGACAAGAAGCGCAAGCACGACATCGACGTGGTGGTGGATCGGCTCGCGGTGAAGGAGACCGTCAAGCGCCGGCTGACCGACTCGGTGGAGACCGCCCTGGGTCTCGCGCAGGGTGTGGTCAGCGTCGACTTCGTCGACCTGCCCGCCGACGACCCTGGGCGGGAGAAGCGCTACTCGGAGAAGATGGCGTGCCCGAACGACCACGACATCGCCATCGACGAGCTCGAGCCGCGGCAGTTCTCCTTCAACGGCCCGTGGGGAGCGTGCCCGGAGTGCTCCGGTCTCGGCACCAAGATGGAGGTCGACCCGGAACTGGTCGTGCCGGACGACGAGAAGTCGCTGGCCGACGGCGCGATCGCGCCGTGGACCTCGGTCCAGGTCGCCGACTACTTCCAGCGGCTGATGGACGCGCTGGCGCACACCTCCGGCTTCCGGATGGACGTGCCGTGGTTCCAGCTGCCGGAGGCGGCCCGGAAGATCATCCTCTATGGGGTGCCCGGCCAGGTGCACGTCACCTACCGCAACCGCTACGGTCGGGAGCGCAGCTACAACGCCCGCTACGAGGGCGTGGTGGCCTACATCGAGCGCCGGCACGCGGAGGCGGAGAGCGATACGTCGCGGGAGCGGTTCGCCGGCTACATGCGCGAGGTGCCCTGCAACGCCTGCAAGGGTGCCCGGCTGAAGCCGTCGTCGCTGGCGGTGACCCTGGGCGGCAAGAACATCGCCGAGATCTCGAACCTGTCGATCGACGGCGCCGCCGCGTTCCTGGACACCGTCGAGCTGACCGATCGGGAGCGGCAGATCGCCGAGCGGGTGCTGAAGGAGATCAACGAACGGCTCCGGTTCCTGCTCGATGTCGGGCTGGACTACCTGTCGCTGAGCCGGCCGACCGGAAGCCTGTCGGGCGGCGAGGCGCAGCGGATCCGGCTCGCCACCCAGATCGGATCCGGCCTGGTCGGCGTGCTGTATGTGCTCGACGAGCCCAGCATCGGCCTGCACCAGCGCGACAACCGGCGACTGATCGAGACGCTGGTCCGGCTCCGCGACCTCGGCAACACCCTGATCGTGGTCGAGCACGACGAGGACACCATCCGGACGGCGGACTGGGCGGTGGACATCGGGCCGGGTGCCGGCGAGCACGGCGGTCACGTCGTGGTCTCCGGGCCGGTCCAGGAGCTGCTGGACAGCGAGGACTCGTTGACCGGCGCCTATCTGTCCGGGCGGCGGAGCATCCCGCTGCCGGCCGCGCGCCGGCCACGCACCAAGGGTCGGCAGCTCACCGTGCACAACGCCGTCGAGCACAACCTGCAGGACGTGACCGTCGGGTTCCCGCTCGGCCAGCTGGTCGCGGTCACCGGCGTGTCCGGGTCCGGCAAGTCGACGCTGGTCAACTCCATCCTCTATACGTCGCTGGCGAAGCGGATCTACAACGCTCGCGAGGTCCCGGGCCGGCACCGGACGATCACCGGCGCCGACCTGATCGACAAGGTCATCCACGTCGACCAGTCGCCGATCGGACGCACCCCGCGGTCGAACCCGGCGACGTACACCGGCGTGTTCGACCACATGCGCCGGCTGTTCGCGGAGACGCCGGAGGCGAAGGTGCGTGGCTACCAGCCGGGGCGGTTCTCGTTCAACGTCAAGGGCGGCCGCTGCGAGAACTGCGCCGGCGACGGGACCATCAAGATCGAGATGAACTTCCTCCCCGACGTGTACGTGATGTGCGAGGTCTGCCACGGCGCCCGCTACAACCGGGAGACCCTGGAGGTGCACTACAAGGGCAAGACGATCGCCGAGATCCTCGACATGCCGATCGAGGAGGCGGCGGACTTCTTCGCCGCGCTGCCGTCGATCGCCCGGCACCTGCGGACCCTCGTCGACGTCGGCCTGGGGTACGTCCGGCTCGGCCAGCCGGCACCGACTCTGTCCGGCGGTGAGGCGCAGCGGGTCAAGCTCGCCAGCGAGCTGCAGAAGCGGTCCACGGGCCGCACCCTGTACGTCCTGGACGAGCCGACCACCGGCCTGCACTTCGAGGACATCCGCAAGCTGCTCGGGGTGCTCGGCCGGCTGGTCGACCAGGGCAACACCGTGGTCGTGATCGAGCACAATCTGGACGTCATCAAGACCGCCGACTGGCTGATCGACATGGGCCCGGAGGGCGGTTCCCGCGGTGGCATGGTGATCGGCGAGGGGACGCCGGAGGAGATCGCAGCGAACCCGCGCTCCTACACCGGCGAGTTCCTCCGACCCATCCTGGATGGTCACGAGGTGCCCGTCGGATCGGCGCAGCCCAGCCTGATGGAGGGGGATCCCGAGCGCTCGTCCGCGGCCGCCGGGAAGAAGGCCGCGTCATCGAGGGCCGGCGCAAAGAAGACGGCAGTGGCGCCAACCGGGGCGAAAAAGGCCGTGCAGCCGCGAGCCGCCGCGAAGAAGGCGTCATCGGCAGGGGCGACGAGCGCGGCTGCCGGAAGGACGCGGGCGCCGAACGCGGTCTCCGCGGCAGCGAAGAAGGCAACGACGGCCTCGGGTGGCTCCGCCCGGAAGGCGCCCGCGAAGAAGGCCGCCGCGATGACCAGAACCGCGGCAAACGGGGCCGGGACGAGCGGGCCCGCGAAGAACGGGACTGCTGCGACCAATGGGGCGGGTGGGACGAAGGCGGCGCGTGTGACGAAGGCACCGGCGAGGAGGACAGCCGCGAAGGCGGCCGGGACGAAGACCACGGCGGCCTGATCCGGCGCGGCCCGGCCCTCGGCCGCCGTCGGGCAGATCGGTTCGCGACCGGTGTTCTGGCCGACCTTCGGGCCGTGCGACCGGAGCGCGCGTGTGGTCCTGCCGCAGGTCGCATCCGGGGAGCCTCGATTGCTCCGGACCGATCAGTGCCGCAGCACTCCGCCCCTCGCCGGTCGACTCCGCACCCTGCACGCCCGGTGCGGAGTCGCCGCCCGGGGTGCGGAGTCGCCTCCGAGCCTGCGGGCTGCCCGACCTCGCCGATCGGGCGGACGGGGGATCGGGTCGACGGGCCCGCGTGCGAACGCGGCGGACGGTGGAGGTGCCCGGACGACCCGGCGGAGCCGGGATCTCACCAGCGCCTCTTCCGAGCGGCGTCGGCCTGCGCTGTCTCGCGCGATCCAGGCGCGGCGCGGCATATCGGTCCGCGGCGTCGCAATTCGGTTTGACCCCCGATCCGACCTAGCATTACCCGGGTCCCGAGCCTGCGACAGGTTCCGAGCGCCAACGTCGTCGAACGGAGGGTTCTCCAGAATGCCCGATCTCAGCCGCCTGCCCGGCGGAGGCAAGCTACTGCTTGCATCCGGGGTGGCGGTCATCGTCGCGGCACTCGTGGTCCTCGCCGTCGTACGGCCCTGGACGTCGGATCAGAAGGCAGCCGAGATCGCGCCGCCGGCCGCCGGCGACCGTCTGCTGCAGTCCGTGAGCGTCGCCATGCAGAGCGACGGGTCGCTCAGCCAGGTCGGCGACACCGTGGTGATCTCGCGGACGAGCGGACAGACCGACACCTCCACCAGCGAACACGACCCCAGCAAGGTCGTGAACGACCTCCCGGTCCGGGTGGTGCCGTCGTATCGGACAGCGACCTCGTCCGGAACCAATCTGGCCGACCTGGACGGTTACACCGGTCGGGTGACGATCGACCTGCAGGTGCAGAACCTGACCGTCAGGCCGCAGCAGGTCAGCTACGACGCGGGTGGGCAGTCCCGGACCAGCACGGCCATGGTCGGCGCGCCGCTGACGGTGGTCGCCTCCGCATCCCTGCCGGGAGTCGACCCCGCCACCGTCGTGACGCCCTCGACCGACGCGTCGGGAGCGACCGACGCCGACGTCACCAACGGAGTGCTCAGCCGGTCGTCCCAGCAGGTGCCCCAGGTCCAGTGGGCCGCGATCCTCGCGCCCCCGCAGCTCGCCGCGACGGCGACGCTGCGGCTGGTGCTGGACGCCAAGGACTTCACCGTCCCGACCGTCGACGTCAGCGTGCAGCCCGGACTCGTCACTGATCCGTCCGTCGGCGCGCTGGTCGACGCGGCGTTCAATCCGAAGAACTCCGACGAGCTCGCGCTGCAGTCGCGCACCATCGCGGTGATCGGCGACGTCAACGACGTGCTGACCCGGGCCAGCTCCCAGATCTCGAAGGTCCGCAAGACCCTCGACTCGACGTCCACGACGCTGGGTGCGAAGACGGTGGTCGCTCTGCAGCAGAACACCAAGCAGATCGACAGCTCGCTGAAGGAGTCCGACCGCAGTCTCGGCTCGCTCGACAAGGCGCTCCAGTCCTCGCTGAAGTCCACCAGCTCCAGCACGCTGCAGCAGTTGGAGTCGACCGTTCGGCAGGTCGAGGCACTCCTCGGTGACACCTCGGCACCCGTGCCGACGGCGACGGTGACCGGTGAGGGCTGCGACGCCAAGGTCAGCGCGCCGGTGGCGACCGGGACCGTCTACGGCAGCCTGCTCCAGGTCTCCGCCCAGCTGAACGCCTATTCCAGCACCACCCTGGGCTGCCGCGACGAGCTGCAGAAGGCGATCAGCGACACGATCGGCCCTGCCGATCCGTCCAAGCCCGACGCCTGCCCGGCCGATGCGGCCGTCGTCTCGGTGACCTGCTCCCTCGCCGCGACACGTGATGGCTTCGCAGCCGTCTCGGCGAGCATCAAGGACGCGCAGAAGGTGACCGACGGGCTGGATCCCGAGAAGGACTTCGATACCAGCCGGGCGACTGTCGACGACCTGATCAAGCAGCTCAATTCGCTGGTTGACGGCACGAGCGCTGACCCGACGAAATCGGACACCGCGAAGCAGCTCGCGGCGACGAATGCGGCGATCGTCAAGGCCGAGGACTCGCTGAAGGTGGTCGGCTCCGTCATCGGCGATTTACACACGGCTGCGCTCGCCAACAAGGACGACGTCGACTCGATGGTGGCGCAGAACCAGGCCGCCGCGGACGCGATCTGCCCCGTGATCGGAGACGGCACCCAGCCTGGGACCCTGACCGCCGAGACCGCCGAGCGAATCCGGTCCTTCCTGGTCACGCGTTCGTGCCCGGACGCCAACGGTGACACCACCGCTCTCACGCCCCCCGCCCCGTACACCGCGGCGATGTCGACCCGGCTGCAGAAGCAGTCGTACGCGTGGAGCGACCTGGCCGAGGAAACCGACCCCAAGAGCACCGACGACAACCTCGGGAAAGCGCTGACCGCGACGACCGATGCGCTGACCGACGCCCGTAAGGCCAGCGACGCTGCTACGGCGTCGGTCGCGGACCTGAACACGGCAGCTCGAAAGTCACTCGATGGTCTCGACTCGCTGGCCTCCGGTCTCGGCGACCTGGAGAAGAAGTACAGCGACGCCATCGCCGCGCTGGACGAGTCGCTGGCGGATGCGGCGAAGAACGCGTCGACGGCGAGCCTGGACGACGCGATCAAGACGGTCAGTGACCAAGGTCAGGCGAGCAGTCAGCAGCTGGGCAAGGCGTTCACCAGCTCGGCGGCGGGACTGAGCTCGGCGGCGAAGGCGCTGCAGGACAACGGTGCGGCCGCGATCGACCAGCAGCGCACCGAGCTGGACCGCACCCAGCAGACCGCGAGCCGATCCCTGACGACCACCACCACCGCGTCGCTCGGCCGGATCTCGGGCGACGTGACCTCGGCGACCCGCGACCTCACCACCACCCGCCAGCAGCTCACCCGCGACCTGGCCAACATCCTGCTCGATCTCGGCAACCCGAACGTCAAGGGTTCCGGCGTGATCGGCACGGTGGCCAAGGGCGCCACGGCCGCCGGCGCGGCGGACTACCAGCTGGCGCTGGCCGCCGACCAGACGAACGCGTACGCCGCCGTTCGGGGGCAGGACATCGCGGGCATCATGCTGCGCCAGGCCCAGGCCGAGGCGGCGCTGGCCCGGCAGGCCGACCTGTCCGCGTTCGCCATGCAGGTGCCGGACGACGTCCAGCACCGGACGGTGTACGCGTTCCACCTCACCGGCGGCCGATGAGTCGCCGGCTGGCCCTCCGCCGGTCCGCGCCCCCTTTCGCGCGCGGGAGCGCACGCAAGCCCGCGCCGCAGCCCGCAGGCGCGCTCACGCCGTCACCCGCCCTCCCGCCGGAATCTCAGCCCGTCCGGCGGGGCGCACGCCGGCCCGCCGTGCTCGCCGGCGCCGTGCTGACCGTGGGGACCCTGGTGGTCGCCGCCCCCAGCGGCTGCGCCCGGACGCCCGCGGACATGCCGGCCCCCGGACCGGCGGTGAGGCTGACCGCCACCGTGCCGGCCGGGCTGTCGATCGGCGTGGTGGTGAGCGTGACGTCGGCGCCGGGCGAGGGGTCCGCGTGGCGTGACGCGGCCGAGGGCGCCCGGGTCGCGGCCGAGCGGTTCGCGCTCGGCGGGACATCCGTCACCCTCGTACCCGTCAACGACAAGGGCACCGAGGCCGGTGCCGTGGCCGCGGTGACGACGCTGGCCGACCGTCACGTCGCCGGGATCGTGCTGGCGACCGAGGGCGATCACATCGGTGCGGCGGTCCAGGCGGCAGCCGACCGGCACCTTCCGGTGCTGCTGCCCTATACGGCCACCGCGAACGGCCTGCCGACCGGTGTGTGGTCGACCGGGCCGGACTCCACGGTCACCGACCAGCGGCTGGCCGAGACCCTGACCGACCACGAGCTGACCCGGCCGTACCTGATCGATGCGGGCGGCGGCGAGGTCAGCGGGCTGACCCCGGTCGCGACCCAGTCGTTCGCCGCCGGCGACGACCCGGCGGACGTGGTGGCCAGGCTCGCGGTCCGGCAGCGAGACCCGGGCCGGGCCGCCGACGCCGTGGTGATCTCCGGGCCCGCCGAATTGCAGGGCAGGCTGGTCGCGGCGCTGCAGGGGGCGAGCATCGACCTGCCCGTGCTGCTCACTCCAGACGCGCTCAGCCCGGGTTTCCCGCGGGCGGTGGCGGATGCGGACGGCTCGCTCGCGGGGACGTACCTGAGCGCGGGACCCGACGACGGCGACGCCCGCGCGCTGGAGCCGACCGACGCCGGCCGCTCGCTGGCGGCGTACTTCTCCGCGCTGAGCCTTGCCGCCGACAATCCGCGAGCGACCGATCTGTTCGGCGAGCGGCCGTTCGGCGCGGTCGCGGGCGCCGCCGACGTCCGCAGCCACGACGCGGTCGTCGCGCTGGTCCGGGCCGCCGCGCAGGCCACCGACCGGACGGGTGGCGCAGATCCCGCCGCGGTCGGCGATGCCCTCGGCACCATGCGGCTGGGTGCCGCCGACGGGCTGGCCGGAGCGCCCCTGGACTTCGCCACGCCGCCGACCGTCGCGGACGCCGACGTCCGCGCGCTGGCCGCCACACCGGTTTCCCCGGGCGTACGTCCGTCGAGCGCGCCGTCCGCCGGCCAGTCCACCGCGGGATCATCGGCATCCCTGTACTGGTACGCGGCGAGCCCGCGCTGAGCGGGAATGCCTCGGCGCCGAGCAGAATCGGGACACACCCTAGGGTTGGACACGTCGCCGCGGACGGAGGAGGACCCGGGTGCATCTGGTGATCGACGTCGACGGCGTCCGCCGCGAGGTCGAGCTGGCGCAGGCCGCCGACACGGCGACGCTGACCGATGTCGTCCGGCACGTCTGCGATGTGGCACTGTCGCCCGACGACACCCTGTGGGTGGACGACAGCCGGCAGCGCGCCGGCGACCTGGTCGGTGACGTCAGCCTGCTCGAGGGCAGCCGGATCGGTCGCTCACGGGCGGATCACGCCGAAGCGATCGACGGCTGGGCGGCGTCGCTGTCGGGCGGGATGAACGCCGGCCGGACCGTGCCGGTGCCGCGCGGCCGACCGCTGCTGATCGGACGTTCGCCGCAGGCCGACCTGACCGTCGACTCGCCGAGCGTCTCCTGGAGCCATGCGAGCGTCGAACGTGACGGCGACGGCCTGCGGATCCGCGACAGCGGGTCCACCAACGGAACGATGGTCGACGGGGTGGCGGTCGGCGACGACGGCATCTTGATCACCGATCTGTCGGTCGTGGTCGTGGGCGGCGCGTCGGTCACCCTGTGGCAGGGGCGGACCGAGTCGTTGGCACCGGCACCCGGCACGCTGCACAACCTCACCCACTCGGCCACCGTGCCGTTCAACCGGCCGCCGCGAGCCGGGCTGGCGCCGGCACCGGATCCGATCGAGGCACCGGCCCGGAAGGACCCGCCGCCCCCGGCCCGCTTCGGGATCGCGGCGATCGTCGCGCCGCTGCTGATGGCCGTCGTGATGGTGATGTTGATGCGGGACCTGCGGTTCGCGTTGTTCGCGCTGCTCAGCCCGGTGATGGCGGTCGGCACCACGGTCGAGCAGAAGCGGCGGCGGAAGAAGGACGTCAAGGAGGCGGACGAGACCTTCGACACCGCACTGACCGAGTTCCGCGCCGATCTGGAGAGTGCTGCCGCGATCGAGCGTGAGCGCCGTCGCGAGCTCGCCCCCGATCCCGCGCTCACGCTCCGGCGGGCCGACCTGCCGACGACCCGGCTGTGGCAGCGCCGCCCCGGCTCGGCGGACTTCCTGATCCTGCACGCCGGGACCGGGAACGTCGACTGGGATCCGCCGCTCAGCGGATCGACCTCACGCAAGCCGGAGGAGGAGGTCCAGCAGACGATCGACGACGCCGTGCTGCCCGCCGCTCCGGTCGAGATCGACCTGACCGCCGCCGGTGTCGTCGGGGTGATCGGGGACCGCGACGGGTGCCTCGCCGTGGCCCGCAGCCTGCTCTGCCAGGCGGCGACCCACTGCGGGCCGGCCGACCTCACCGTCGGCGTCTTCTGCGATCCCGGCCGGGCGGAGGAGTGGAGCTGGGCGGGTTGGCTGCCGCACACCCGGCGGATGGGCGACGGATCGGGCGGTCGCTGGCTGTCCACCGAGCGGGGTCGCAGCGAGGGGCTGCTGCGGGCCGTCCGGGACGGAGTCGATGCGCACCCCACCTGCGCCGTGCTGCTGCTGCTCGACTCCGACGTGCTGACCGAGGGGCGGGACGCGCCGGCCCGCCAGCTGCTCGGCTACGGCCGGCCGGCCGAGCGCGACCGGCTGGCCCCGGAGCGGCCGACCGTGCAGGTCTCCGGGATCGTCATCGCGGCGACGGAGGAGCAGCTGCCGGCATCGTGTACGACGGTGATCGAGGTCCGCCGCGACGCCGGCGGCCGGGTTCGCCGGCCCGGCGACCGCACCAGCGTCGACGACGTGGTGCTGGCCGGTATCAGTGTCGCCACCGCGCAGGCGTGCGCGGCCGACCTGGCCCGGTTCGACGACCCCGAGCTGTCCATCCCGGGCGGGGTGCTGCCGAGTCTGGTCCGGCTGCCGCCGCTGCTGGGGATCGACGAGGTCAGCCCCGAGGCCGTTCGCCGGACCTGGGCGGCGGCGACCCGGGTCGCCACCCCGCTCGGCGTCGGCGAGCACGGCGTGTTCGGGATCGACCTGGTCCGCGACGGTCCGCACGGCCTCGTCGGCGGGACCACCGGATCGGGCAAGAGCGAGTTCCTGCGCTCGATGGTGGCCGGGCTGGCCGCGCAGAACGACCCGACCCGGCTGACGTTCATCCTGATCGACTTCAAGGGCGGCGCGGCGTTCAAGACCTGCGAGCGGCTGCCGCACACGATCGGCACGGTGAGCAACCTGGACGAGCAGCTGGCCGACCGGGCGCTGACCGCGCTGGAGGCGGAGCTGCGCTATCGCCAGGAGGTGTTCGCTCGGGCCGGCGAGGGGATCGACAACCTCGACGCCTATCTGGCCACCAACCCGAGCGAGCCGATGCCGCGGCTGCTGCTGGTGATCGACGAGTTCGCGATGCTGGCCAAGGACTATCCGGACGTGCTGAAGTCGCTGGTCAGCGTGGCCGCGGTCGGACGTACGCTCGGCGTGCACATGATCTTGGCCACCCAGCGACCCGCCGGCGTGGTCAACGAGGACATCCTGGCCAACACCAACCTGCGGGTCGCGCTGCGGGTGCAGAGCCGGGAGGACTCGGTCAACGTGATCGGCGTGCCGGCGGCGTCGTCGATCGGCCGAACCCAGTGGGGCCGGGCCTACGTCAAGCTCGGCCAGGACGACATCACGCCCGTCCAGACGGCGCTGGTCACCGGCCGCGCCGAGGCGCAGACCTCGCAGCTGGTCGACGTCCATCCGGTCCGCTTCGACCGCGACCAGCAGCAGATCGACGGGGCGTCCGTCGACGACGACGCGCCCACGGACCTGGATCTGCTGATCGACGCCGTCGTCGCGGCGAACGACCAGCTGGGCTACCGCCCGCCGCGACCGGTCTGGCCCGAACCGCTCGGCGAGCGGGTGGCGCTGCGGCTGGCGGCCGGCGCGGCCGAGGACGTCACTCCGGTCGTCGGCGGCGTGCAGGGCAGCACCGCGCAGATCGCGGTGGCCGACGACCCGCGCCGGCAGCGCCAGCTTCCGGTCGGCTGGGACCTGGAGCGCGGCAACCTGCTGCTGCTCGGCATCCCCGGCAGCGGCACCTCGACCACGCTCGCGTCGGCCGCGCTGACGCTCGCGGACGCGTACGCCCCGGACGAGCTCGATCTGCTCGTGCTGGACCTGGGCAACCGCGACCTGGCCCCGCTGGCCGACCTGCCGCACGCCACGGCGTACGTCGGGTCCGGCTCGGGCGCGCGCGAGCAGCAGGTGCGGCTGTTGAAGTACCTGCGGGCCGAGCTCGACCGCCGGCGCGGCGGCGGACCGCAGCGCCGGATGGTCGTCCTGGTCGACGGCCTCGGCGTGCTGCGCGACGAGTACGACGACTTCGACGGGTTGAAGCTGATCGAGGGCTTCTACCGGGTGTACGCCGACGGCCCGGACGTCGGGATCTGGACCGCGGTAGCCACCGCCCGCTCCAAGGCGGTGCCGAGCCAGCTCGAGGAGGTGACAACCCAGCGCTGGCTGTTCCGGCTGGCCGACCCGTACGACTACAGCGCCTCGGGTGTGCCGGTGCGGCTCGCGCCGCCGGCCGTTCCCGGCCGCTGCATCCTGGCCGAGACCAAGCTGCATGCACACGTCGGCACGCCCGCGGGCGGCCTCGCCGAGGCGGTGGCCGCGGTCGCCGCGCACTGGGGCAACCCGGCCGCCAAGGCGTCGGTGGTCGGCCGGCTGCCGACCTCGATCAGCGTCGCCCAGCTCGGCGCGCCGGTCCGGCTCGACACCGAGCCCTGGCACCTGCCGGTCGGCGTCCGCGAGTCGGACCTGGAGGTCGCCGAGATCGACGTCTACGAGGGCGAGCACGTGCTGATCGCCGGACCGGCCCGGTCGGGGAAGTCCACCCTGCTGCTGGCCATCGCCGAGAACGCCCGGGGCGCCGGCAGCACGATCTGGGCGATCTGCGGCCGCCGATCACCACTCCAGCAGGGCGGGTTCGACCGCTGCGCGGTCGGTGCGGAGGAGGCGACGGCACTCCTCGCTGCGGCGCGGGTGCACCGCGGCCCGCTGCTCCTGCTGGTCGACGACGCCGAACAGTTCGCCGACGACGACCAGGCCTTCGCCGGGCTGTTGTCGGCCCGGACGACGGAGTTGCTGGTGGTCGCGGCCGGCCGGTCCGACGATCTGCGCAGCCTGTACTCGCACTGGACGAAGACGATCCGGAAGGCCCGCTGCGGCGTGCTGCTGCAACCGAACGTGGACTACGACGGGGAACTGCTCGGGGTCACCCTCCCGCGCCGGGCGCCGGTGGCGGTCACCCCGGGGCGCGGCTATCTCGTCTCCGGCGGAATGGTCGACTTCCTTCAGGCGATGAGCCTCACGGAGGACGCTGATCGCTCGGTCGCGGTCGGCCGCGCCACCTGAGCCCAGCCGGGCGCCGGACTCAGATGGGCAGCTTGCGGAACAGCGGTCGCGGCACGTGCCGCAGCCCGGACATCACCGCGCGCATGGTGGCCGGGACCCAGATCAGGTCGCGCCGGTGCCGGACGCCGTCGACCACCGCCTCCGCTACCTGCTCGGGGGTGACCGACAGCGGAGCGGCGTCCAGCCCCTCGGTCATCTTCGAGCGGACGAAGCCCGGCCGGACCACGAGCACGCCGACCCCGCTGTCGCGCAGCGCCTCGCCGAGTCCCAGGAAGAAGCCGTCGAAGCCGGCCTTGGTCGAGCCGTAGACGAAGTTGGACCGGCGTACGCGTTCCCCGGCCACGCTGGACAGCGCGACGATCTCGCCGTGGCCCTGGGCCTTCATCCGGGTCGCGAGCAGGACGCCGACGTGGACCGGCGCCGTGTAGTTGACCTCGGCCAGCTCGAGCGCGACGTCGGGGTCGGTCCAGGCCCGCTCCGGGTCGCCGAGCAGGCCGAACGCCACCACGGCGATGTCGATGTCGCCGTCGGCGAAGGCCGCCTCGATCGCGGACGAGTGCGACGCCACGTCGCGGGCGTCGAAGTCGACCTCGGACACGGCACAGCCGAGCGCGCGCAGTTCGTCCGCCGAGGCCGTACGCCGGTCGGTGGGTCGGGCAGCCAGCACCACCCGCACGTGCCCGGCCCCGGCGTAGAGCCGGGCGATCGCCAGCGCGATGTCGGAGGTCCCGCCGAGCAGCAGCAACGACTGGGGCGTACCCACGGCATTGATCATCGGTGTTCTCTCTTCTCTCACGTCAGTTCTCCGAACCCGCCGGGACCACCCGAAACTGGGCAGATCTCGCAGCTGTGAATCGATTCGGAACTGCGACAACTGCACAGTTTCCGGTATGGGGGAGGCGCTGCACGGGTTCTCGGGGCGAGGGCTTCACAGTCGGAGCCGGCGGGACAGGTCTGAGGTGAACATACCCGTCGGGTCGACCCGCCGGCGGACGGCGAGGAAGTCGTCCAGCCGCGGATACATCAGCCGGAACGTCTCCGCCGACAGCCGCGAGTCCTTCGCCAGATAGCCCCGCCCGCCGGCCGAGACCACCAGCTCGTCCAACTCGTTGCAGAGCCGATCCAGGCCGGCCTCGATCGGCAGGTCGACGGTCAGTGTCCAGCCCGGCATCGGGAACGACAGCGGAGCGCGGTTGCCCGGTCCGAACCGCTTCAGCACGTTGAGGCAGGACAGATGGCCCGACTCCACGATCTTGACGAACGCGGTACGGAAGGTCTCGTGCGCCTCGAACGGCACCACGAACTGGTACTGCAGGAACCCGTTGGGCCCGTACACGCGATTCCACTCCGCGACGATGTCGAGGGGGTGGAAGAACTGGGTGATGTTCTGCACCTGGTCGACCTTGTGGGCGGGTGCCTTGCGGAACCAGAACTCGCTGAAGGCCTTCGCGGTCAGCTTGTTCACCATCCGGTTCGGGAACACCTCCGGGATGGTGCCGAACTCCGGCGCCACGAACTTCAGCGGGTCCTGGCGCTGCTTGGGCGTCAGTTCCGACAGCTGCGCCTTGTTGCCGCGGGTGAGCACCGCCCGGCCCAGGTGCGAGCCCTGGCTGACGGCGTCGAACCAGGCCACGGAATAGGTGTAGTTGTCGTCGCCGACGCTCATCCGCTCCATCAGGTCGTCGATGTCGCGGCAGCGGTCGGTGTCCACCCTGAAGTACGCCGTCTCCACGTGCTGGACCGCCACCGTCGCGCCGAGGATGACTCCGGTCAGCCCCATCCCGCCTACGGTCGCCCAGAACAGGTCCGGATCGTCCCCGTCGGGTGTCACCGTGTGGATCTCGCCGTCGGCACAGAGGAGATCCAACGACCGGACGTGGTTGCCGAAGCTGCCCTGGGTGTGGTGGTTCTTGCCGTGGACGTCGGCGGCGATGGCGCCGCCGATGGTCACCTGGCGGGTGCCCGGCAGCACGGGCACCCAGAGCCCGAACGGCAGTAGCGCCTTCATCAGCTGGTCCAGCGAGACCCCGGCCTGGACCGTCACGGTCGGCGGCTCGGACTCCGCGTCCAGGTGCAGGATGCGGTTCAGCCTGGTCAGGTCCAACGTGGTGCCGCCGGCATTCTGCGCGGCGTCGCCGTAGCTGCGGCCGAGGCCGCGGGGCACCACCCCGCGCGGCTGACCGCCCGCCGTCCGCAGCGCGGAGACCGCGCCGGCCACCGAGTCGACCGCGGCGAGGTGCGACCGGCTGGCGGCCGTACGTCCCCAGCCGTGCAGGCTGGTCAGCTCCAGCGGGATCGCCGGCTGGGACTCGACCGCGGGCGACGGCTTGATGTCGGGCAGGTTGTCGTCAGTTCGATCGCTCAAAAGAACACCGCCAGGGAGATCGTCACCAGCCAGGCCAGGCCGATGCCTTGTAGGACATGGTCGGACAGCACGACTTCTTCGGGTGCGTCGGCCTGACCGGCGTCCACCTCGAGGGCGTACTGCAGCAGGCCGAGAGTGAAGGGCGCGATCGAGACGGCGGTCCAGGGCACCCCGAACAGGGGCGACGGGCCGGCGTACTCGAAGGCCCAGAGGCTGTAGGAGATGAGCACCATCACCGCCGCGAGCATCCAGGCGAACCGCAGATAGGACTCGGAGTAGCGGGTCAGCGACTTGCGGGTTCCCACGTCGGCGCCGAGGTGCTTCATCTCGGAGTAGCGCTTGCCCGCCACCATGAAGAACGAGCCGAACGCGGCGACCAGCAGGAACCACTGGCTGAGATAGATGCCGGTAGCGACGCCGCCGGCGATCGCCCGCAGCAGGAATCCCGAGGCGACCACGGCGAGGTCGACCACGGGCAGGTGCTTGAGCCAGACCGAGTAGACGATCTGGATGGCGACGTACACCACCAGCGTGATGCCGAGTGGGATCGCGGTCAGAAAGCCGAGCGTGAGGCCGCCGATCCCGACCACGGCGGCCAGGCCCAGAGCGGCGCCCGGGCTGAGCTCGCCGGCGGCGATCGGCCGGAACCTCTTCTTGGGATGGAGCCGGTCCTCCGCGACGTCCCGGACGTCGTTCAGCAGATAGACCCCGGCGCTGACCAGGCAGAACGACACAAAGGCCAGCGCGACGCCGACCAGCACGTCGGGGCGGAGCAGCTGCCCGGCGGCGAGCGGTGCGGTGGCGACGAGGACGTTCTTGGTCCACTGCCGCGGCCGCATGGCCCGGATCGGCGCCGTCAACCGCTTGGCGGCCGACACGGCGAGCTGCTGTTCTGTCATGGCGGGCTCAAGGTTAGTGGTCGAGGGTCGGTCGGCTGAGCGGCCGCGCTGTGTCTGGACGGCACCAACGGACCGCGACGGCACGACAGCAGCGTCGCCGCGCTGGCGTGTGAGTGACGCATGACACCCCGATGGAATGCAGGTCACTCCCTTTCCGCCCGTTCGTGAAGACCCGATCGGCGGCGGGAGCGGCCCCTTCAGGCCGCAATTTCCGGCCGCGGCGGGGTTTTCGGGCCTTCCACGGCCAGATCGACCCTCAGATTCCAGCCGCGGCCGGAATGTGCGTACGCCTGCGCGGCGCGCGCCCGGCAGGTCGGGCAATTTCCGGCCGCGGCCGGATTTTCGGGCTGTTCCCGTTTCGAATGGGCCCCACATTCCCGCCACGGCCGGAATGTGCGAAACCGGGGCGTGTGGATCTCTGCGGCTGCGGGCCCCGGGCTCATTCCCGGTGGGCGCGGCGCCGTGGGGACCTCGACCGCGGCCCGCGGGGCGTCGGCGACGGCACGGATGCGACGGGGCCGATTACGTTTGACCCCATGTGTGTTCGGCCACGTCGCGGACGGGTTGCCGCGGCGGCGGCCGCGGTTGCCCTCGTCTGCGCCGTGCTGGCGGCCTGTGGTGCGGCGCCCGAGCCGGTGTCGGGCGGATCTTCGGCGTCGCCGTCGGCGGCCGGGTCGGGATCGGCGCCTGCGACGGGCGCTCCGAGCGCGTCCCCGTCGGTACGACCGAGCATCCCGAGCGACGGCGTCACCCTGCGCATGCTGGGTTTCGTCAACGGCCCGCTGGACGCGTTCTCGGTCCCGGTGGGCGCGGTGCTGACCGATCGGGTCGACCAGCCCAACGCCGTGACGGTGGTGATGAGCGCGCCGAGCGGTGCCGAGCTGGCCGGCTACTACCGCCGGGCGCTCCCGGCCGCCGGCTTCGCGATCAGCGCCGACGACCCGGCGACGAACACGATGACCTTCGCCGGCAACGGGTGGACGGGAGTGCTGACCGGGTCCGATGGCACGACCGCCGTCGCGCTCCGGCCGGCGTGACCGGGTCATGACGATCAGCGCGCCCCGCCTGCTCGAGCGGACCCGGCTGCTCGGCCCGGCGTTCGTCGCCGCCGTGGCGTACGTCGACCCCGGCAACGTCGCCACCAACACCGCCGCCGGGGCCGGGTACGGCTACCTGTTGCTCTGGGTGCTGGTGGCGGCGACGGTGATGGCCGGCCTGGTGCAGTATCTGTCCGCCAAGGCGGGCTGGCTGACCGGGGAGTCGCTGCCGACGCTGGTGGCGGCCCGGAACCGTCGCTCGGTCCGGCTCGCCTACTGGGCGCAGGCAGAGCTGGTCGCGCTGGCGACGGACCTGGCCGAGATCGTCGGCGGCGCGGTAGCCCTCGGGCTGCTGTTCGGGCTGCCGCTGGTGCTCGGTGCGGTGATCACGACGACCGTCTCGACCGTGCTGCTGGTGATCCAGAACCGGCGCAGCCAGCGGACCTTCGAGCGGGTGATCACCGGCCTGCTGGCGATCGTGTTCATCGGCTTCCTGGCCGGCCTGGTGATCTCGCCGCCCGACCCGGCCGCGGCCGTACGCGGGCTGGTGCCGCGGCTGGAGGGTGTCGACTCGGCGCTGCTGGCGGTCGGCATGCTGGGCGCGACGATCATGCCGCACGCGGTCTATCTGCACTCCGCGCTGGTCCGCGACCGGCACGGCAAGGCTGATCCGGACTGTGCGGTCGGCACCCTGCGAGCGATCCGGCTGGACGTGGTGTCGGCGATGTTGGTCGCCGGAACGGTGAACATCGGGATGCTGCTGCTGGCGGCCAGCACCCTGTTCGGCCTCCCGGTCGACGGGCTGGAGCAGGCGCACGCGGCGGTCGAGGCGACCCTCGGGCCGGTGGTGGCGACCATGTTCGCGCTCGCCCTGCTCGCCTCGGGGCTGGCCTCGACCTCGGTCGGCGGGTACGCCGGCGCGGTGATCATGGACGGCCTGCTGCACCGCCGGATCCCGCTACTGGCCCGGCGGCTGATCACCGCGGTCCCGGCGCTGCTGCTGCTCGCCGCCGGGCTGGACCCCACCTGGCTGCTGATCGTCAGCCAGGTCGCGCTGTCCTTCGGTATCCCGTTCGCCCTGGTGCCGCTGGTCCGGATCGTGGCCGACAAGACGCTGATGGCGCTGGCCCCCACGCGTCGCCCCACCGTCGTGCTGGCCTGGCTGGTCGTCGCCGTGGTGACCACGTTCAATGCGGCCCTGATCGTGCTGCTCCTGTTCGGCCGCTGAGTTCCCTCACCCGGCCCGGTCCGCCGCTCGCCCCAGGCTCCGTACGACCCTGGCACCCCGCCTCGCCCGGCTCCCCGCGCCGCATCCCCCAACCGGAAACTGTGCGGTTGTTGCAGCGACACGCCGGGCGCGGCTGCAACAACTGCACAGTTTCCGGGAGAGCGGGCCGGGCTTCCGGGGAGGGGCCAGGTTTCTCGGGGCCGGGTCTCCGGGGGAGAAGGCCGGGTCTGGCGGGGAGGGAGCGCGCGGCGCGAGGGATCAGCGGGACCAGAGGTCGGTCCAGCGGACCCCGAGGTCGGCGAGCAGGGTCCGCAGCAGCGGCAGGCCGATCCCGACGACGTTGTGCGGATCGCCCCGCAGCCCGCTGACGAACGGCCCGCCGAGCCCGTCGATGGTGAAGGCGCCGGCCACCAGCAGCGGCTCGCCGCTGCGGACGTACGCCGCGATCTCCTCGTCGTCGATCGCCGCGAACTCGACCACCGTGGAGGCCACCGCCGTCCGCGCCGTCTCGGTCCCGGACCGGCGCAGCACCACGTGGTGCCCGGTGTGCAGGACGCCCTCGCGACCGCGCATCGACCGCCAGCGGGCGGTCGCCTCCTCGGCGTCGCGCGGCTTGCCCAGCGCGCGGCCGTCCAGTTCCAGCATCGAGTCGCAGCCGATCACCAGCACGTCGGGGTCGTCGAGCCCCGACAGCACCGCGGAGGCCTTGGCCTGCGCCAGCGCTGCCACCAGCGCCGGGACGGTCGGTGCGGACACGGCCTCCTCGTCCACACCGGACACCACGACCTCCGGATCCAGCCCGGCCGCACGGAGGGTACGCAGCCGGGCCGGCGAGGCGGAGGCCAGCACGAGTCGCATCGGCCCGCCTACAGCCGGTCGAGCGCCGCGCGCAGCGGGTCGAGGCCGAGCGAGCCGAGGTTCAGCGCATCGGCGTGGAAGCGCCGCAGATCGAACTCCGCTCCCTGCCGGGCCCGGACGGCGTCCCGGGCCTCCAGCCAGATCCGCTCGCCGACCTTGTACGACGGCGCCTGGCCGGGCCAGCCGAGATAGCGGTCGATCTCGAAACGCAGCGTCGGCTCGTCGATCGCGGTGGACGCGCGCATGAAGTCGTACCCCAGCTCGGGAGTCCAGCGCTCGCCCGGATGGAAGCCCATCGGGTTGTCGGCCGGGATCTCCAGCTGCAGGTGCATCCCGATGTCGATCACCACCCGGGCGGCCCGGAAGGCCTGTGCGTCGAGCATGCCCATTCGATCGGCCGGGTCGGCCAGATAGCCGAGGTCGTCCATCAGCCGCTCGGCATAGAGCGCCCAGCCCTCGCCGTGGCCCGAGACGAACGCGAGCTGGCGCTGCCAGCGGTTGAGCAGCTCGCTCTGCACGGCGTTCTGGCCGACCTGCAGGTGGTGCCCCGGAACCCCCTCGTGGAAGACGGTGGTGGTCTCCTTCCAGGTCGAGAACCGGTCGATCCCGGCCGGCACCGACCACCACATCCGGCCCGGCCGGCTGAAGTCCTCGGTCGGGCCGGTGTAGTAGACCCCGCCGTCGTGGGTCGGCGCGATGCAGCACTCGATCGTGGCGATCTCGGCCGGGATGTCGAAATGGACTCCGTTCAGCTCCGCGATCACCCGGTCGGCCAGCTGCTGCATCCAGTCCCGGAACGCGGCCGCGCCGGTGATCTGGCGCGCCGGGTCGGCGTCCAGCCCGGCACAGGCAGCCGGGATGTCGGGGTCGCCGAACAGCTCCCGGGCGATGGCGTGCTGCTCGGTCTGCAACCGGTGCAGCTCGGCGAAACCCCACTGATAGGTCTCGTCCAGGTCCACCACAGCGCCCAGGAAGTAGCGGGACTCGAGCTCGTACTGCTCGCGGCCGACCGCATCGACCTCGCGGCCGCGCGGGGCGAGCTCGGACCGCAGCCAGTCGGCGAACCGCCCCAGCGACTCGCGCGCACTGGCGGAGACCTCGGTCAGCTGGTCGACGACGCCGTCGCGGAGCTCGGTCGGGATCCGATCGGCTAGCGCCGCGAAGTAGTCGTCGTCGCCGCCGATCCAGCCGCCGACCTGGTCGACGGTGGCGAGGATCTGCCGGCGCGCAGAGACATGGCCCTGATCCGCCTCGCGCTGGAGCGTCTCGGCGATCTCGGTCAGCGGCCGGCCGAGGGTGCGCACCCGTTCGACGATCGCTTCCCAGGCCTGCGCCGTACCGTCGGGCATCAGGTCGATGGTGTTGACCAGACCCTGGACGGCGCCCGCGACCGAGCTGACCCGGCTGGCCGGGATGTGCGCCTCGTGCAGTTCGACCTGCAGCGCCAGTCGCTCCAGCATCGCCTCCTTGGCGATCTGCTCCCGGTCGTCGGACGGAATCGCGGCCGCCAGGGCGGCGACGGTGCCGCGGAGGTGCTCGAGCTCGGCGGCCACCCCGGCGGGGGAGTAGTCGCTCCACTCGTGATCGTGCCCCGGCGCGCCGAGGCTCGTGGCGACCTCCGGATAGCGCTCGACGGACTCGGCGACGTACGCGTCGGCCACCTCGTCGACAGGTCGGGTCATCGATCTCCCTTCGTGGTCAGCTCGTGGTCCGCACGAAATCGGCGGCTGCCTCGACGCTCGCGGACGGATCGCCGTCGGTGGACAGGTCCAGGGTGGGTACGTCCAGTCGCGGCCAGTCGAACGTCGCCCGGTCCGGCGCCGTTCCGGTGGACAGGTACGCGGCGTCTTGATGGGCGGCCCGGCGCGGGTCGGCTCCGGCCCGCGCCTCGTGCCGCAGGCGGGCCAGCGCCGGGTCCAGCCGGCAGCGGATGACCACCACCCGGGCGAGCTCCAACAAGGGATTCAGGCCGGGCCGCCACAGCCGGTCCTGGTACGCCGCCTCGGCGATCGTGCTGATCTCGGCCCGGACCAGGGTGTCGAGCAGGTCGAAGAAGACCGCGAGCGTACGCAGGTTCAGCCGGTCGTGCTCCGCCGCGCCGGGCGTCGCACCGGCCGCGTGCACCATGCCCTCCTTGAGCTCGTCGCGGCAGATCGCCGGCGCGCCGATCCGTGCGCCGAGACCGTGCGCGAGCGTTGTCTTGCCCGCTCCCGGCGGCCCGCTGACCACGATCAAGGTCGGAGTACCCACCCGCCCGACCCTAGATGACCCCTCCTGCGCCTCGGATCCCCTGTGCCGATTCGGATCCGCTGCAGGGGATCCGAATCGCCCCAAAGGATCCGTGGACGACGGGGACGCACTCGGGCCGGCGACCCGATCCATCGGCTGAGGATCACTCGTCGATGGCCTCGATGCCCTGCCGCTGGAGCTCCGCGAGGTGGTCGCGCATGGCCTGTAGCGCCTCGGGCGGGTGGCCCGCCCAGTCGCGGACCTCCGCGATCACCCGGAGCGGGTCACGGGTCCGGTACGAGCGGGTCGGATTGCCGGGGAACCGCTTGTCGGTCAGGTTCGGGTCGTTCTCGAACGGACCCGTGGGCTCGACCTGGTAGATCCGCCCCGGGCCGTCGCCCACGGCCAGCTCGGCGCCCCACGTGGCGGCGTCCAGGGTGGCGGTCAGATAGAGGAAGTTGGCCCGCCTCCGCGACCCGAAGTTGGAGCTGTATCCGATCTGCAGCAGGTCGCCGGGACTCAGATCCGCCCGGGTCCCGTGATAGAACGGCCCGGCGTCCAGCAGGTCGGCGTCCTCGTCCATCTGCCCGATCCTGCCCGATCCACGTCGCTCAGCCGCGCGGAGGTCGATAGTCCTCGTGCGCGACGTGCTCGAGCCAGGTGGTGGACGACGCCGGGTCGTCGCCGTACTCGAACATCGCCAGATGCTCCATGAACCGGTCGGCGCTGGCACCGTGCCAGTGCTCCTCGCCCGGCGGGGTGTAGACCGTCTGACCCTGGTGCAGCTCGATCACCTCGCCGCCCCGCTGCTGGACCCAGGCGACGCCGCTGGTGATGTGCAGGGTCTGCCCGTTGGCGTGGGAGTGCCAGGCCGTCCGTGCGCCGGGCGCGAACCGGACGCGGGCCACCACCATCCGCTGACCGTCCTCCTGCGGCGTCGCGATCCCGTCCAGCCAGACGTCGCCGGTGAAGCGCTCGGGCGGGTTCTTCGCCGTCGAGCTCGGTTCGATGACGTGCATCCAGGGCTCCCTTCGTGGTGTCGGCGCGAGGTCCGGTGCTCACACCGGCCGGCAGGCGATGCGAACGCTCACCCCGGTCACTGGGTGCGTCCCGACTGCCGCCAGGACCCGGGTCCTGGTGCGATCGGCGTCCGGAGGCTCCGCCAGTAGGCCGCCCACTGACCCGTGGGAGACGGGGACCTCGTCGCGGCCTCCTCGGCCCGGCCGGCGGTGAGCACGAGCACGACCGCGGCGATCTCCTCGGGGGTCGGGTTGCCGCGGACCACCGAGATCACCGGTGCGCCGTCGGGGTCCGCCGTGCTCGGGGTCACAGCGGGATGTTCCCGTGCTTCTTCGGCGGCAGGGTCTGCCGCTTGGTGCGGAGCAGCCGCAGCATCCGGGTGATCTCGGCCCGCGTCTCGTGCGGGTGGATCACCGCGTCGACATAACCGCGGTCGGCGGCGATGTAGGGGTTGGCGAGCTCGTCGTCGTACTCGGTGACGAGCCGGTTGCGGAGCTGTTCCGGATCGTCGGCCTTCGCCAGTTCCTTGCGATACAGGATGTTCACCGCACCCTGGGCGCCCATCACGGCGATCTGGGCGGTCGGCCAGGCGAGGTTCACGTCCGCGCCGAGGTGCTTGGAGCCCATCACGTCGTACGCACCGCCGTACGCCTTCCGGGTGATCACCGTGACCAGCGGCACCGTGGCCTCGGCGTAGGCGTAGATCAACTTCGCACCGCGCCGGATGATGCCGTTCCACTCCTGGTCGGTGCCGGGCAGGAAGCCGGGCACGTCCACGAACGTGATCACTCCGATGTTGAACGCGTCGCAGGTGCGGACGAACCGGGCCGCCTTCTCGGACGCGTCGATGTCCAGGCAGCCGGCGAAGTGCAGCGGTTGGTTCGCCACCACCCCCACCGAGCGGCCGTCGATCCGGCCGAACCCGACCACGACGTTCGGGGCGAACAGCTCGTGCACCTCGAGGAACTCACCGTCGTCCAGCACGCCGGCGATCACCTCGTGCATGTCGTACGGCTGGTTCGGCGAGTCCGGGATCAGCGTGTCCAGGAGCCGGTCGTCCTCGCTCACGTCGAGCGGGTTCAGCACGTCGAAGCTGGGCGGGTCCTCCAGGTTGTTCTGCGGCAGGTAGCCGATCAGGGCGCGGACGTAGGAGAGCGCGTCCTCCTCGTCGGCGGCCAGGTAGTGCGCGTTGCCGGACTTCGTGTTGTGCGTACGTCCGCCGCCGAGCTCCTCCATCGTGACGTCTTCGCCGGTGACGGTCTTGATCACGTCCGGACCGGTGATGAACATTTGCGAGGTCTGGTCGACCATGATCGTGAAGTCGGTCAGCGCCGGGGAGTAGACGTGGCCACCGGCCGCGGCGCCCATGATCACCGAGATCTGCGGGATCACTCCGGAGGCGTGGGTGTTGCGCTTGAAGATCTCCGCATAGAGACCGAGCGAGACCACGCCCTCCTGGATCCGGGCACCGCCGCCCTCGACCAGCCCGATCAACGGGGCACCGGTCTTCAGCGCGAAGTCCATGATCTTGACGATCTTCTCGCCGTAGACCTGGCCGAGGCTGCCGCCGAACACGGTCACGTCCTGGCTGAACACGCACACCGGCCGGTCGTCGATGGTGCCGAAGCCGGTGATCACACCGTCGCCGTACGGCCGCCGCTTCTCCATCCCGAACGACGTCGCCCGGTGCCGGGCGAACTCGTCGATCTCGGTGAAGGAGTCGGCGTCCAGCAGCAGCGCGATCCGCTCCCGGGCGGTCTTCTTGCCGCGCGCGTGCTGCTTCTCCACCGCCGCCGCGGAGCCGGCGTGGACCGCCTCGTCCATCCGCCGGGTCAGGTCCTCCAGCTTGCCCGCGGTGGTGTGGATGTCGGCGGCGGAGCTCGCTGTCTTGCCCCCGCTCACGCCACACGCTCCATGAGTCGCACCCTAGTCACCTCGCTCGTACCCCTCCCGACGAGGTGCCGCCCCCGCGCCCCACCAGACGATCCCGGATCCCCCGGGGCCTCTTCGGATCGCCTGGATCTGCTCGGACCCGTTGCACGGGATCCGGCGGCGCACAGCGGATCCGAGTTCCGCGGGCCGCGAGGGCTACTGTCGGCGCGTGACGACAATCGACGGCGGCTGGCTGAGCTCCGAGCTGGTCCGGCCCGGTTCGCTCTGGCGCTCGATCGAGGTGCTGGCCGAGACCGGGTCGACCAACGCCGATCTCGCGGCCGCCGCGCGCTCGGGAGCCGCCTCCCCGGGGTCGGTGCTGGTCAGCGGCTACCAGTCGGCGGGGCGTGGCCGGCAGGGCCGGCAGTGGAGCGCTCCGCCCGGTACGTCGGTCGCGATCTCGCTGCTGGTCGCCCCGCACGACATCCCGGTCCAGCGCTGGAGCTGGCTGTCCCTCCTGGCCGGGCTGGCCGTGGTCGAGGGGTTGCGCCGGATCTGCCCGGTCGACGCCCGGCTGAAGTGGCCCAACGACGTGCTGGTCGGCGAGCGCAAGCTCTGCGGCATCCTCGCCGAGCGGGTGGAGACGCCGCACGGTCCGGCCTGCGTGGTCGGGATCGGGATCAACGTCGCGCTCGGTGCGGACCAGCTCCCGGTCCCGACCGCTACCTCGCTCGCCCTGCTCGCCCCGGACGCGCCGACGCCGTCGGCCACCCGAGTGGTCGCCGCCGTTCTCGGCGCATTCGAGCTGATCTTCGCCGAGTGGGAGCGCAACTCCGATGACGCGGCGTTCGCGGCAGCGTACGTCGCCCGCTCGGCCACGATCGGACGCCACGTCCGGGTCGAGCTCACCGGCGATCGGGCCGTCGAAGGCGTCGCCGAGGCGATCGACACGGACGGCCGCCTGGTTGTCCGGACCGCCACCGGCCCGCGATCCTTCAGCGCCGGCGACGTCACCCACCTGTTCTGAGCTGTTCCGGCCGGCGCCTCAGCGCCTGCGGATCGCTCGTCCTGTGCCGCCCGCCGGTCGAATCCCGGGCCAGGCGCCTCGGGCCGCACTCCGCACCTCGGATGTGCACTCCGCACCCGGCACGCGGGGTGCGGAGTCGACGTGCGGGGTGCGGAGTGGGGTAGGCGGCCGCGCCGTCGGGCTCAGGGGTGGGCGGCGGCCGCCTCGTCGCGCTCCATCTGCTCGACCAGCTCGCGCTTGGTGCTCTGCCAGCGCTCCTCGGTGTAGCCGGTGCGCCAGTAGCCGGAGATGGACACCGCACGCCGGTCGAGGCGGTGCTCCACGAACAGGAAGCGGCGCAGATCGCGGACCAGCTCGGCATTGCCGTGCACGAACACCTGGGCGTTGGGGCCGGGCGTCCAGCCCGACCGGACGGCCCGGGCCAGCGGCGCGCCGTACGGGGCATCCCCGCGATGCACCCAGGTCAGCCTGGTCTTGTCGGTGACCCGCAGCGGCAGCTCGTCGGCCGGCCCGGCGACCTCGACGTACACCTCCGCCTCGGCGTCGGCCGGCAGCCGGTCGAGTGCCGCCGCGATCGCGGGCAGCGCCGCCTCGTCGCCGGCGAGCAGGTGGGCCGCGCCGGGCTCCGGGACGTATCCGCCGCCGGGGCCGAAGAAGCCGATCTCGTCGCCGGGTCGCGCCTGCGCCGCCCACGGAGCCGCCAGTCCCGCGTCGCCGTGCACGACGAAGTCGATGGCCAGCTCGCCGGCCTCCCGGTCGAACCAGCGGATCGTGTACGTCCGGGTCACCGGCCACTGCTCGGCGGGGCGGGATGCCCGGATCTCGTCGGGATCGAACGGCCAGGCGTAGCCGGCACCGGCGGGGGCGAACAGCAGCTTGACGTAGTGGTCGGTGAACTCCAGCTCGGGAAGGGCGGCGAGGTCCGGACCGCCGAGCACGACGCGCACCATCGCCGGACTCAGCTGCTCGGTGCGCACGACGGTCGCGGAGCGGGCTACGCGCTTCGGGCGCGGTCGTTCGGTCATGCGAGTAAGGGTAGCCTTACTATCTGTGTCGACGCTGTGCGTCTCGCGTTCGCGGACGGCTCCGGGCGTCTGTGTCAGCATGGACGGGTGGCAGGAGTCCGGCTGATCAGCGCCGACGAGCACGTCGTCGTGCGCACCCGGACCCACGCGAAGGTGTTGGTCTGGCCGGCGGTCGGCCTGGTCGTGCTGGGCGGGCTGATCGGCTCGGGCGCGGCGATCGTGCCGGGCGGCTTCCGTCCGGCCGGGCAGGTGGTGGTGGTCTGCCTCGGCCTGCTGGTGGTGGTCTGGCTGGTGCTGCGGCCCTTCCTGCGCTGGGCGACGACGACGTACACGCTGACCACGCACCGGCTGATCACCCGCCGCGGCATCCTGCACCGCAGCGGCAAGGACTTGCCGTTGATCAGGGTGAACGACGTGTCGTACGACCAGAGCCTGGTCGACCGGATGTTCGGCTGCGGCACCCTGGAGGTGCAGACGGCGGGGGAGAACGGCACCATCGCGCTGGTCGACGTGCCCGACGTCGAGCACGTCCACGCGGTGATGAGCGAGCTGCTGTTCGGCCTCGCCCCGCGCCCGGAGACGACCGAGCCGGAGTGGACATGACGGTGCGGATCGAGCGGCCCGCGGAGGCCGTGGCCGAGCTGGTGCTGGACCGGCCCGAGGCGCTGAACGCGATCTCGACCGCGCAGGCTCGAGCGATCACCGCCGCGTGCGCCGAGCTGGCCGACGACGGATCGCTGAGCGTTGTGCTGCTGACCAGCAGCTCGCCGAAGGCGTTCTGCGTGGGCGCGGACCTGAAGGAGCGCAACTCCTTCGACGACGCCGCACTGGCGGCGCAGCGGCCGGTGTTCCGTTCGGCGTTCGGGGCGGTGCTCGACCTGCCGGTGCCGACCGTCGCCGCCGTGGACGGCTATGCGCTCGGCGGCGGCTTCGAGCTGGCGCTGTGCTGCGACCTGATCGTGGCCTCGTCGGCGGCGGTGCTCGGACTGCCCGAGACCGGCGTCGGGCTCGTCCCGGGCGGTGGCGGCACCCAGCTGCTGGTGCGCCGGGTGGGTTCGAACCGCGCCGCCGACCTGCTGTTCACGGCCCGGCACGTCGACGCCGAGGAGGCTCACCGGCTGGGCGCCGTCGACCGGCTGGTGCCGGCCGGACAGGCGCGCGCCGCCGCGCTCGAGCTCGCCGGGCTGATCGCCTCCCGGTCGCCGATCGCGCTGCGGGCCGCCAAGCAGGCGCTGCGTCGTGGCAGTGACCTCGACCTGGAGAGCGCGCTGGTGGTGGAGAACCGGGCCTGGGAGGAGGCGGCCTTCTCGGCGGACCGGCGGGAGGGGATCGCGGCGTTCAACGAGCGCCGGGCACCCCGCTGGCGCGGGACGGAGGACGCGGGTGACTGAGCACGCCGGACACGCCGAGAGCACGGACGGGACCGACCGGGCGGTGGGGGCCGAGATGGCCGGGCACGTGCCGCAGCTGCCGCAGCCGGTCGAGCTGCCGGTGGAGGAGCGGGAGAGCCCGCTGCCGCTGCGCGACCAGCTGATCAGGTTCGTACTGACCGGCGGCCTGTCGGCGATCGTCGACTTCGGCCTGCTGGTGATCTTGATGCACTTCGGGCTCGGCCACACCCCCGCCAAGGCCCTGTCGTTCATCGCGGGCACGACCACCGCCTACCTGATCAACCGGCGCTGGACCTTCCGGGCCGCCCCGTCCAAGCGGCGGTTCCTGGCGGTGGTGGTGCTCTACGCGGTCACCTTCGCCCTGCAGGTCGGGTTGTTCTCGGTGCTCTACACCGTGCTCGAGCCGCGACTGAGCCGGCTCGCGGTCCAGGTGATCGGTTTCGTCATCGCCCAGGGCGTGGCGACCACGGTCAACTTCATCGTCCAGCGCTCGGTCATCTTCAAGTTGCGCTGACCCGACAAGGATTGGAGTCGATCGTCGGGGGAGTAACCCGAACGATCTGCTCCGATCCTGCGCGGCCGCTCCCGCTCAGCCGCCCGACCGCCCCATTCGTACGTCCGGCGCGCCCAGCCGAGCGGCGTCGGCCGACAGGTCGTCGGGCTGATGCTGGCTCTCCCGCTCGGCGGCGACCCGGGCGCGATAGTGATCGACCTCCCGCTCGATGGCGGCGGCGTCCCAGCCGAGCACGGGGGCGACCAGCTCGGCGACCTCGGGAGCGACGCCGACGCCGCGATCCCAGGTCTCGATGGAGATCCGGGTGCGCCGCGCCAAGATGTCGTCCAGGTGCAGGGCACCCTCGTGGGTCGCCGCATAGAGCGCCTCGACCTTCAGATACTCCGGCGCCGCCTCCAGCGGCTCGGCCAGCTCGGGACGTTCCGCGATCAGGGTGCCCAGCTCGCCGATCAGGGAGCCGTATCGGCCGAGCAGCCGTTCGACCTGGCCCAGCGGCAGTCCCAGCGACTCGGCCAGCTGGCCGCGCGTGTTCCACAGTCCGTGATAGCCGTCCGCGCCGAGCAACAAGACGTCCTCGGTGCACGACGGCGGCACCGTCTTGTTGAGCCCGTGCACCGCCGCGTCGACGGCGTCGGCGGCCATGATCCGGTAGGTCGTGTACTTCCCGCCGGCAACCACCACCAGCCCGCGGACCGGCGAGGCCACCGCGTGCTCGCGGGACAGCTTGGAGGTCGAGTCGGACTCTCCCGCCAGCAGCGGACGCAGTCCGGCGTAGACCCCGACCACGTCGTCGCGGCTGAGCTTGTCCGACAGCAGGGCGTTCGCGTGACCCAACAGGTAGTCGATGTCGGCCTCGCTGGCCGCGGGATGGGCCAGGTCGAGGTTCCAGTCGGTGTCGGTCGTTCCGATCAGCCAGAAGCCGCCCGACCCGGCCGAACCCTGGCCCCACGGGATGATGAACAGCAGGCTCTTCTCGGTCCGGGTGATCAGGCCGAGGCTGGAGTTGATCCGGTTCCTCGGCACGATCAGGTGGATGCCCTTCGAGGCCCGCACCCGGAACGCGCCCTTGCCGCCCACCATGGTCTGGATCTCGTCGATCCACACGCCGCAGGCGTTGATCACCACGTCGGCGCTGACGTCGAGCTCGCGACCGGACTCCAGGTCGCGAAGGTGGACGCCGGTGACCCGGTCGTTCTGCCGGATGAAGCCGGTGACCCGCGCACTGCTTGCCACCACGGCGCCGTAGTTGGCCGCCGTCCGGGCGATCATCATGGTGTGCCGGGCGTCGTCCACCTGACCCTCGTAGAAGGTGATGGAGCCGTACAGCGCGTCCCGGTCGCCCGACGGGAAGGCGGCGAGGGTCTTCTTCCGGCCCAGGTGCCGCAGCCGCGACGGCACGCCGCGCCCGGCACCCATCACGTCGTACACGCCGATGCCGAGCCCCGCGTACGCGCGGTCGATGCCGGGCTTGCGCAGCGGATAGAGGAACCGGACCGGCTTCGCCAGGTGCGGACAGAGCTTCTCCAGCGCCAGCTTGCGCTCCTTGAGCGCCTCGAAGACGAGGTGGAAGTCGAACTGCTCGAGATAGCGCAGACCGCCGTGGAACAGCTTGCTGGACCGGCTGGACGTGCCGGCCGCGAAGTCCCGGGCCTCGACCAGCCCGACCTTGAGCCCCCGGGTGACCGCGTCCAGCGCGGCACCGGATCCGTTCACGCCCGCCCCGACCACCAGCACGTCGAAGTGTTCCGACGCGAGGCGGTCGAGGTTGCGGGCGCGCTGTTCGGGATCGAGGGCGGTCGCGGAGATCACGGGCTCAGCTTACGGAGACGGGCTCTTGCTCGGTCCGGACGGCCGGAGCGGTGCCGGACCCCGTGAGTGGCCTGGCCGCCGGGGCGATCAGGCCGGCGACGATCACCAGCCCGAGCACGACCACGAACGAGTTCAACAGCCCGACGTGCTCGCCGACGAAGGCCAGCACCGGCGGCCCGAACAGGAACGCGGCGTAGCCGACGGTGGCGGCGGCGCTGACCCGCGCGGCGGCGGTCCGCGGGTCGTCGGCGGCCGCCGACATGCCGACCGGGAGACCGAGCGAGGTGCCGAGCCCCCACAGCGCGATGCCGATAGCGGCGGTGGTCACCGTCGGGCCGAAGATCACCACGACCAGGCCGATCGCGGCGACCAGGGCCGAGGCCCGCAGCATGGCGACGCGGCCGAAGCGGTCGATCAGCAGCACGCCGAACAGCCGGCCGAGGGTCATGGTGACGACGAACACGCCGAACAGCGCGGCGGCCATGGTCTCGGTCACGCCGTAGCCGTCCACGGTCGCCAGCGGCAGCCAGTCCTCGGCGGCACCCTCGGCCAGACCCATGCCGAGCACCATCAGGCCGATCAGCAGGGTCCGCGGGTCGCGCCAGACGGCGAGCCGCTCCGACCGGGTCAGCTTGGGCTGGCCGGGCGTGGCGATGCCGATCCCGGCCGGCATCAGCCGCAGCGCGGGGACCACGGCGGCGACCATGATCGCCGCGGCGAGCACGAGGTGCAGGCTGACCGGCAGGCCGAGGTGCTGGGCCAGCACGCCGAGTCCGGCGCCGAGCAGGGTGCCGATGCTGTACGTCGCGTGGAAGTGCGGCATCACGGTCCGGCCGAGCGCGCGCTCGTTGACGGCTCCGGCCACGTTCATCGACACGTCGGTGGTGCCGAAGCCGAGCCCGAAGACGATCAGGCCGGCCAGCACCACGGCGAACGAGGCCAGCGCGCTGCCGAGGGCGATGACGGCCAGTCCGGCGGCGGCGGTGAGCAGCGCGACGCGGATCACCGGCCGAGCGCCGAACCGGCCGACCAGCCCCCCGGCCGAGGTGAGGCCGAAGATGGCGCCGCCGGCGATGGCGAAGATCAGCCAGCCCATCTCGGCGGTGGAGGCATGCAGGCCGTCGCGGATCGACGGCGTGCGCGACACCCAGGCCGCGAGGGCGAAGCCGCAGGCGGCGAAGACGACGAACATGGCCGTACGCCATCGGCGGACGATGTGCTGAAGGGAATCCGTGCCGGTCAGGCTCGGGGTGGACATGATGACCTCGTTGTGACGATGTGACGCTCCGACGTCGCCGGTGACGCCGCTTCTGTACGATCGTACACAAATTGTGTACGTATGTACAAGCAACTTGTTGGGCCGCGATATTCCCGGCGAACCCGAGAATCCGCCCCTCGACGGACTCTCCGGGGATCGGTGCCGCCTGGCACTGCCTTCGGCGAGGCAACGAGGGTCGGCCTTTCGGGTTCGATCCGAGGTGGCCTCGCTCAGCGCTCCGGGCTGAGCAGCTCGAGCGCCCGCCGGATCTCGGCCTCGTCCGGCCCGCTGGCCAGCCCGCGATAGGTGCACAGCCCCTCGATCATCGTGTCGATCAGCCGGGCCGTGGCGGGTGGGAAGAATCGCTCGAGCGCGATCTGGCTGCGACCGAACCAGGCCGCCACCATCGAGCGCACCTCCGGGTGGCGCACGGCGTAGGCGTAGAACTCGTAGCTGAGCGCGGCCTCGCGTTCGTCGCTCAGGTCGTAGCGGAGATAGTCGACGATCGCGTCGCGCGCCTCGCCCGGCGTGCGAGCCGGTGCCAGGCGCGCCTCGAAACGTTCCGACACCTGGTCGGCCAGCCGTCCGAACGCGGCTCGGAGCAGGTCGCCGAGATCGGCGAAGTAGTACGTCGTCGAGCCGAGCGGGACGCCCGCCGCCGCCGCGACCCGCCGATGCGTGGTCCCGGCCACGCCGTGCTCGGCGATCACGTCGAGGGCGATATCGATCAGCAGATCACGCCGGGAGCCTTCGCTCCGGCGGCCGGCTCCCGCGGACATGCCGCCACCGTACAGAATCGGGTGGTGCACACCGGGAGGAGCGGAAACGTGGCTGACGACATCGAGCGCCGACTGGCATTCGCCCGCGACCTGATCGCCGCCGCCGGCGAGCTGTCGCTGACCTATTCCGATCGGGTCGGCACGCTGACCGTGACCAGCAAGGGCGTGCAGGACGTCGTCTCCGAGGCCGATGTGGCGGTGGAGAAGCTGATCAAGCAGCGGATCGCCGAGGCGTTCCCGAGCGACGCGTTCCTGGGCGAGGAGACCGGTCACTCGGACTTTCCCGGCAGCACCGGGATCTGGGTGGTGGATCCGATCGACGGCACCCAGCCGTTCGTGTCCGGCTTGAGCAGCTGGTGCATCTCGATCGCGTACGTCCGCGCGGGCGTGCTGGAGTTCGGCCTGGTGAACGCGCCGGCCAACCGCGAGCTGTTCGTCGGCGGCCGCGGGCTCCCGGCGACCAAGAACGGGCAGCCGATCAGCCTGCATCCCGGCACCGACCTGACCGACGGGCTGACCTATCTCGGCTGCGCCGCCCGGATCCCCGCCGACGACATCATCCCCGTCTTCGCCCGGCTGATGCGCCGGCGCGGGATGTACCTGCGCAACGGCTCGGGGGCACTCGGCATCTGCGACGTCGCGTGCGGACGGCTGCTCGGGCTGGTCGAGCCGCACATCTGGTCCTGGGACTGCCTCGGCGGGATCGCGGTCCTGCAGGCCGCCGGCGGGGTGACCAACGACTATCTCGCCGACGACGGGCTGACCAAGGGCAACTGGCTGGTCGCCGCGACCCCGGCGACGTACGACGCCCTGGTCGAGGTCCTCCGCGGCTGAGCGCCGGGGACTGTCGGGTTGGTAGGGTTCCCGCACGTGACGACCCGCAGGTTCACCGTCGGCATCATCGGTGGGGGACAGCTCGCCCGGATGATGTACGAGGCGTCGATCCCGCTCGGCATCGACGTCCGGTTGCTGGCCGAGGGTCCGGACGTGTCCGCGGCGACGGTCGTCCACGACGTCACGGTGGGTGACTACACCGACCCCGAGACCGTACGGCGGTTCGCGACCGGCTGCGACGTGATCACCTTCGACCACGAGCACGTGCCGACCGACCTGCTGCACGAGCTGGAGGCCAACGGCGTCGCCGTCCGGCCCGGCCCGGAGGCGCTGGTGCATGCGCAGGACAAGGTCGTGATGCGCGAGCGGATGACCGCGCTGGGCGCCCCCTGCCCGGTCTTCCGGGTGGTCGCCGACGCCGCCGAGCTGACCGCGTTCGGCGACGACGTCGGCTGGCCGGTGATCGCCAAGACCTCCCGCGGCGGTTACGACGGCAAGGGCGTGTTCAAGATCGACTCCGCGGCCGAGGCGGCGGTCCCGTTCGACGGCCTGAGGCCCGGTGTGCGGATCGTCGCGGAGGAGTTCATCGACTTCGCCCGCGAGCTGAGCGTGCTGGTGGTGCGCTCGCCGTCGGGCCAGGCGGTGGCCTATCCGGTCTCGGAGACCTTGCAGCAGGGCGGGATCTGCGTGGAGACGATCACGCCGGCGCCGGACCTGAGCGATGCCCAGCGGATCGCGATCGAGCAGCTGGGGCTGCGGATCGCGCACGAGCTGGGCGTGGTCGGGGTGCTGGCGGTGGAGCTGATGCAACGCGCAGACGGCCAGATCGTGATCAACGAGCTGGCGATGCGGCCGCACAACACGGGGCACTGGAGCATCGACGGCGCGCACACCTCGCAGTTCGGCAACCACCTGCGGGCGGTGCTGGACCTGCCGCTCGGCGATCCGACCACCCGGGCTCCGGTGACCGTGATGACCAACGTCCTCGGCGGCAGCGTCGAGGACCTGCCGTCCGCGCTGCTGCATTGCTTCGCCCGCGACCCGAAGCTCCGGGTCGAGCTCTACGGCAAAGAGGTGAAGCCCGGGCGCAAGGTCGGGCACGTGACGACGTACGGCAACGATCTCCGCGACGTCCGCAGACGGGCCCGCCATGCCGCGAACTACCTGATGGGGAACCCAGATGAGTGACGTTGCCGCCGAGACCACCGGACCGCTGGTCGGCATCGTGATGGGGTCGGACTCCGACTGGCCCACGATGAGCGCCGCAGCCCAGGCCCTGAACGAGTTCGACATCGCGTACGAGGCCGATGTGGTCTCGGCGCACCGGATGCCCGAGGAGATGGTGCGCTACGGCCGCGAGGCGAACACCCGCGGGCTGCGGGTGATCATCGCCGGGGCCGGGGGAGCGGCCCACCTGCCCGGGATGCTCGCCTCACTAACCCCGCTGCCGGTGATCGGCGTCCCGGTCGCGCTGAAGTACCTCGACGGGATGGACTCGCTGCTGTCCATCGTGCAGATGCCGGCCGGCGTGCCGGTGGCGACAGTGAGCATCGGCAACGCTCGCAACGCCGGGCTGCTGGCGGCCCGGATCCTTGCCGTTGCCGACCCGAGGCTGCAGCAGAAGATGCTCGGATTCCAAGATCAACTGCGCCAGTCCGCGCTGGCCAAGGGCGAGGCGGTTCGCTCCGCTGCCAACCCGCTGTCGACCATTTAGCCCGTCGAACAATCGAACTCGCGTTTGCTTTTGGTGGGTCGACTCTGCTTCACTCGATGTGCCCGAAGGAGGGGAGTACGCCGGTGCCGTGACAGGCACGCGCAGCCCGTCGTCATTACGGATCCAGCGTCGGATCCCGGCGCGCTGGGTCCGTCATCGGATCGGCAGAGACCTCCGCGATTCGTACGTCGACGCGGAGGAACGCCCGAATGCTCGAACTGACCCCACTCGTCTGGGCCGTGACCATCGGCCTGATCGTCCTGCTGCTCGCCGTCGACCTGGTGTCGGCGGCACTCCGCCCGCACAAGGTCACCTTCCGCGAAGCCGCGCTGTGGTCGGTCTTCTACATCGCGGTGGCGATCGCCTTCGGCGTCTGGTTCGGCCTGGCGTACGGGGGTGATTTCGGGGTCCAGTACTTCGCCGGTTATCTGGTGGAGAAGAGCCTGTCGGTCGACAACCTGTTCGTCTTCGTGATCATCATGGCGACCTTCGCCGTGCCGGAGGAGCACCAGCACAAGGTGCTGACCTTCGGCATCGTGCTGGCGTTGATCATGCGGGCCGCCTTCATCGCCGTCGGGGCCGCGTTGCTGTCGCTGTTCTCCGTCGTCTTCCTGCTGTTCGGCCTGCTGCTGATCTTCACCGCGATCCAGCTGTTTCGGCACCGAGACGAGGACCCCGATGTCGAGGACAACGTCGTGGTGAAGGTGGCCCGCCGGGTGCTGCCGATCACCGACGAGTACGTCGGCGGCAAGCTGGTGGCCCGCATCGACGGCCGCCGGATGGTGACGCCGCTGTTCCTCGTGCTGATCGCGATCGGCAGCATCGACCTGCTGTTCGCGCTCGACTCCATCCCGGCCGTGTTCGGGGTGACCAAGGAGCCGTATATCGTCTTCGTCGCCAACGCGTTCGCCCTGCTGGGCCTGCGCGCCCTGTTCTTCCTGGTGCAGGGCCTGCTCGATCGGCTGGTCTACCTGTCCACCGGCTTGTCGATCATCCTCGCCTTCATCGGCGTGAAGTTGATCTTGCACTGGGCCCACGTGGACATCAACCCGGCGGTGCCGGAGATCCCCACCATGGTCAGCCTCGGCGTGATCGTCGCCATCCTGGCCGTGGTCACCGTGGCCAGTCTGCTGAAGACCCGGGACGACCCGACCGCGAAGGCCCACGCCGGCTCCCTGCGCGCCCACAAGACCCGCGACCCGCAGCGGACCACTCCCTCCTGACGGCGGTCCGCCCACTCGTGGCGGCGGTCAGCCGATCAGCTCGATCCGGTCGGCGCGCGGGCGCCGCGGCCCGCGGCGGCGGAGGAGGAGTGCCGCCCCGAGGCCCAGCGCGAGTCCGAGCACGCCTGCTCCGGCCGCGACTCCCACCACGGGCGGGCCGGCAGAGGAGCCGCCGCTGCCGGCCACCCCGCTCTCGGCGGTCTGGCTCGGGTCCGCCGACGGGTCGGCGGACCCGCCTTCGGGCCCCGCCGACGCGCCGGCGACGACACCCATGGCGGTGAGGATGGCCCGCAGCCGGGCCGCGTCGTGCGGGCGCTGCCAGATCGCCGGGCGGTCGAACACGTCGCCGCCGGAAGCGTCGGCGACCGTCTGTAGCCAGATCCCGTCACCGGCCGTCAGATGCACCCGATCGACCCGCCACACGCTCATGTCGTGGATCAGCCAGGTGATCCGGACCTCGCACTCGAAGCAGTCGGAGACGCTCGCCGGGCTGGTGCTCGAGGACGGCTCGGCGCCGGCATCCGAGTCGTCCGGCGCCGCGTAGGCACCGACCGCGTCGGCGAGCGCCTGGTAGCGGGCGTCGTCGACATACAGGGCGGCGGCTCGACCCGCGGCCGGATCCACCACCAGCACGCTCGTCGGGCCGCCCGCCCAGGCCGGACCGGCGCCGAGAAGGCCGCCCCCGAGTGCCAGCAGCAGTCCCAGGATGAGTGCCGAGGCCGTGCGGCCCCCGCGGGTTCGGCTCGTCTCGACCATCGGTGCTCCTCACGGAGGGGAACTGGTTCACCTCGGATACACCGCCGACCACCGCCGGGTTCAGGACAAGGATTCGCCGATCACGCGGGCCGTCGAGAGCTCGGCGACCCCCTCGAGCCGGACCGTGATCGACCGGCCGACGATCGTCGTTTCCCAGACCAGCGCCGGGCCCGCGATACGCGCGGTCTCGGGCCGCTCGATCCCGTCCCGGTCCACGTAGACGATCTCGTGCGGGTCGGCGATCCAGACGGCATCCCGGCCGTCGACGTCGGTCGGTGTGACCTTCGTCCAGTTCTGCTTGACGAAGGCCCACGACATCGTGCCGTCGAACTGATCGAGGTGCACCGGTCTGCCGTCGACGCTCCAGTCCATCCCCACCACCCGGCGGTCGCCGCTGACGGTGACGCGGTCGGGCTCGCCCAGCCGGGTCGGCACACCGAACGGGAAGTCGACGCTCGAGCGTGCCCGCTCCACGGTCACCGGCTGGCCCACGGGCGGAGGCGACGGCGTCGGGGACACCTCCGGCGGTGGCACGGTCCTGACCACGACCCCGCCGATCCGGAGCCACTCGACCACGGCGGCCCGCACCGGCGGCGTGAGCGTCAAGGCGATGATCACGGCAGCGACGATCGCGGCGGCCAGCCTGCGACGGCGAGCGCGGAGCCAGCGCCACCAGCCGGGTCCGCCGGCGCTGCGGGTGCCGGCGGGAACCGGCCGGTCGGCGATCCTGGTCAGGACCCGTTCGGCCAGGTCGTCGGGCGGCGGGGCGATCGCCAGACTCCGCCCCGCGCGGATCAGCTCGGACTCCAGCCGGTCGAGCTCACTCATCGCCGACCTCCTCCCGTAGCCGGGCCAGTGCGCGATGCAGGCGCGACTTCACGGTGCCCGCCGGGATGCCGAGCGTCGTCGCCGTCTCCGCCTCGGACAGTTCGAGCAGATACCGGCAGGCGACCACCTCCCGCAGGTCCTCCGGCAGCCGACGGACGCCGCTCAGCAGCCGGTCCCGGCGGACGGTGTCGAGGGCGGAGTCCTCGATGTCGGCGACCACGTCGTCGATCGCGACGAACGCCTCCCGGGCCGACCGGCGGCCGCGGGCCCGCTGGGCGTTGCGGGTGAGGTTGCGCACGATGGTCAGCAGCCACGGCCGGAACTCGGCCCCGGCCCGGAACCGCGGCAGCGCCGCGTACGCCTGGACGAACGCGTCCTGGACCACGTCGTCCGCCTCGCTCGCGGCGCCCCAGAGCACCGCCATCCTCTTGGCCAGCGCGGCATGCCGACGAACCAGGTGGCCGTACGCCGTCGGGTCTCCACCCAACGTCGCGGCCACCAGGCTCGTGTCCGGCGTCTGGCCGATTTCCTCGTCCTCGCCGATCCGGTTCGAGGATTGCCGTGGTTCGCTCGAGTCCTCACCCCATCCGTCTCAACCGCTAGTACACCGCCGACCACGCGCCGGTTCGGGGAGGACGTCCGAACAGCCCCCAGCGGTTCAGCGCCGGCGAGCCACCAGCAGCAGGTACTCCCACTCCATCGACCCGGTCCCCGCACCGAAGCGGTCGCCCAGCTCGGCGAGCGCCTCGTCCAGTGCGGCCACCTTGTCCGGGTCGCCGGCGATCCCACGGTAGGCCGCGATCGTCGGTCCGTAGTTCGCCTTGAAGTAGTCCCGGAACTCCGCGCCGGAGCGGTAGTGACTCACCGGCAGACCCGCGGTCTCGGTCCGGAGGATCTCGACCCGGTCGCCGAGCAGACTCCGTACGTGCGCCTCGTCGCCCCACAGCGGCGGCGGCTGCGCACCGGGCGGCGGCGGGGGAGCGTACGGCTTCATGGTGGCGAACATCTGCCCGATGAACCCAGCCGGCGTCCAGGCGATCAGGGCGATCGTGCCACCGGGTTTGCAGACCCGGACCAGCTCTTCGGCCGTGGGCTGGTGGTGCGGCGCGAACATCGCCCCGACGCAGGAGGTGACGACGTCGAACTGGGCGTCGGCATAGGGCAGCGCCTCGGCGTCGCCGGTCTCCCAGGCGAGGCTGATCCCGTCGGCCTCCGCACGGGCCCGGCCGACCTCCAGCAGTTCCGGGGTGAGGTCGGATGCCGTCACGCGGGCACCGGTCCGGGCGGCCGGGAGGGCGATGTTGCCGGAGCCGGCGGCGACGTCGAGCACGAGCTGGCCGGACGCGATGCCGGCCGCCTGGACCAGGATCGGGCCGAAGCCGGCGATGATCTCGGTCGCCACGGCCGAGTAGTCGCCGAGCGCCCACATGCCGCGTTGGCGTGTCTTGAGGGCCCGGTCCTCCTCGCCGCGATCCGCCGCGGCCGCGTGCTGCGGGCCGGTCTCGATGATGGATGTCATGTGAGCATGTCCCCCTCGGGAAGTCGGTTTGGCTGACATCACGACGGTAGGAACCGCGGCCCGGCCGGCTCCAGTACGAGATCTGTACCTCGCCGGTACAGGATCTGTACTGTCCTGGCGCTGTTGGTGGTCGCTGCCGGGACCGCCTCCTAGCGTGGCGGTCATGGGTGCCCCCTATCACCAGTTCTGCCCGGTCGCCAAGGCGATGGAGCTGCTCGACGAACGCTGGACGATGCTGATCATGCGCGAGCTGCTGTACGGCAGCCGGCGGTTCACCGAGCTGCGGCACGGCCTGCCGACGATGTCCCCGTCGCTGCTGTCGAAGCGGTTGCAGCAACTGGTCCGGGCCGGGTTGGTGCGGCGGGAGGAGGCCGGCGGGTCGGTCAGCTACGTCCCCAGCCAGGCCGCCGAAGAGCTCCGGCCGGTGCTGGAGGGGCTGGGCGCGTGGGGCGTGCGCTGGGCCGGCGAGCTGGGCGACGCCGACCTCGATCCGAAGCTGCTGATGTGGGACTTCCACCGGATCATCGACCCCGCGCTGCTCCCGGCCGAACGAACCGTCGTCGTCTTCGACTTCCCGGACGCGCCGGCCAAGGCGCGGCGTTGGTGGTTGGTGCTCACCGCCGAGGAGGTCGACGTCTGCGACTTCGATCCCGGCCACACGGTCGCGGTCGAGATCACCAGTCCGCTGCGCACCATGGTCGAGATCTGGCGCGGCGACCTGGCCTGGGACCGGGCCCTGCGCACCGGTGCGGTCAGGCTGACCGGTGCCGCTGACTACCGGCGCGCGGTCCCGCGCTGGTTCGCACCCTCCCGGTTCGCCGCCGTACCTCGTCCGGAGCGCGCCGCCTAGCCGGGGCTCTCTCCCGGCTCGCTCCCTCGGGTCTGCGGCGGGCTGGCTACCCTCGACGGATGGCGAACCCGGTCTCGGAAGCGGTCAGCGGTCTGGGCCTGCTGGTTCGCGGGCTCGGCCTGATCGTGCGCCGGCCGCGCAACTTCGCTCTCGGCGCCATCCCGCCGGCGATCACCTCGGTGCTGTTCCTGATCGTCATCGTCGTGCTCGGCGGCGAGCTGAGACCGCTGACGCGCTGGCTGACGCCGTTCGCCCGGGACTGGTCCGAGGGCGCCGAGAGCGCGATCCAGATCGCGGTCGGCGTCGCGCTGGTCGGGGTCACCGTGCTGCTGATGGTGGTCACGTTCACGGCGCTGACGCTGGCGATCGGCGGGCCGATCTACGACAAGATCGGGGAGTACGTCGACAGCGAGCTGGGCGGTGAGCAGCCGGCCCACGAGGAACCACTGGTGCGCAGCATCGGCCGCGCGATCAGGCAGTCGCTCGCCCTGATCGCGGTGAGTGCGCTCGGCGCGATCCCGCTGTTCCTGGCCGGGTTCATCCCGGTGGTCGGGCAGAGCGTGGTGCCGGTCGTCGCCGCCATGTTCGGCGGCTGGCTGCTGGCCATCGAGCTGCTCGGCGGCCCGTTCGAGCGGCGCGGACGGCTCACCATCGCCGAGCGCCGGGCCGCGATGCGCACCCGGCGGCTGCACGTCTGGGGATTCGCGGCGCCGACCTTCGCACTGCTCGCCGTCCCGTTCCTGGCGATCCTGGTGTTCCCGGCGGCCGCCGCCGGCGCGACCCTGCTGGCCCGTGAACTGCTCGCGGACGTACCGGCTGGACAGGACACCCCACGCGTCTCGTAGAGTAGGCACCCGGGTCGCTTAACCGCTTCAGCTGTCCGTACGACCCGATCCAGCCATTCGTCAGAGGAGCCGCATGCCTGCGTCCGACCTGTCCGTCCCCGAGCTGTCCGTCCAGCTCTACACCGTCCGCGAGGCCCTCGCCGAGGACTTCGACGCCACCCTGGCGACCATCGCCGGGTTCGGCTTCGAGACCGTCGAGCCGTTCGGCTTCGACACCTTCGCCGACCAGCTCCGGGAGGGACTGCCCAAGCACGGGCTGGCCGCCCCGACCGCGCACGTCGGACTGCTCCGCGGCGACGCCGACGCCATCCTCGACCTCGCCGCCGAGCTCGGCATCGGCACCGTGATCGACCCGTTCGTCGACCCCGAGCAGTGGGCAACCACCGACGGCATCGCGGCGACGGCCGAGAAGCTGAACGCCGCCGCGGAGAAGGCGGCCGCGCGCGGTCTGAGGGTCGGCTACCACAACCACTGGTTCGAGGTGGAAACCGACTTCGACGGTCTCACCGGGCTGGACGTGCTCGCCGCGAATCTGGCCCCCGAGGTCGTCCTCGAGGTCGACACGTACTGGGCCTACGTCGGCGGCGCCGACGTGCCGGCCCTGCTGAACCGGCTCGGCGACCGGGTGGTCGCGTTGCACATCAAGGACGGCGACGGCACCCGGGACAACAAGAAGCAGGTCGCTGTCGGCTCCGGGATCGTCCCGGTCTGGGACTACATCGCCGCCGCGCCGACAGCGCTCGCCGTGGTCGAGCTCGACGACAGCGAGGGCGACCGGGTCCAGGCGATCGAGGCGAGCCGTGCCTACCTGCTGAAGGGAGACGCCCGATGAGCAAGAGCGGACCGGTCGGCATCGGCTTCATCGGGGCCGGTGTCATCTCCGACACCTACCTGGAGAACTTGAACAGCTTCGCCGACACCAACGTCGTCGCCGTCGGCGACCTGTTCGCCGATGCGGCGAAGGCGAAGGCGGAGAAGCACGGGATCGCGGTCTCCGGCGGCCCGGAGGTGGTGCTGGACAATCCCGAGGTCGAGCTCGTCATCAACCTGACCATCCCGGCGGCGCATGCCGAGGTGGCGCTCTCGGCGATCGACGCCGGCAAGCACGTCTGGAACGAGAAGCCGCTGGCGCTGGACCGGGTCAGCGCCCGGGCGCTGCTGGACGGCGCCGAGGCCGCCGGGCTCCGGGTCGGTTGCGCGCCGGACACCTTCCTCGGCAGCGGGCTGCAGCA
The DNA here is from genome assembly GCF_039537205.1 of Microlunatus ginsengisoli. Lineage (NCBI taxonomy): Bacteria > Bacillati > Actinomycetota > Actinomycetes > Propionibacteriales > Propionibacteriaceae > Microlunatus > Microlunatus ginsengisoli. Next base: position 170,543 of record NZ_BAABAB010000005.1, read on the forward strand.
TGCCCGACGGTTGATCGAGGAGGGTGAGATCGGGACGCCGCTGACCGCGCTGGTGCTGATGCAGTCGCCGGGCCCGGAGTCGTGGCACCCGAATCCGGCCTTCCTCTTCCAGGAGGGCGCGGGTCCGCTGTTCGACATCGGCCCGTACTACCTGACCGCGCTGGTGCAGACCCTCGGCCCGATCGCCTCGGTCGCCGCCGTGGGCTCGAAGTCGCGGGAGACCCGGGTGATCGGCTCCGGTCCGAAGGCCGGCGAGGAGTTCGCCGTCACCGTGCCGAGTCACGTCAGCGCCTCGGCGCGGTTCGAGTCCGGCCAGTCGGCGACGATGATCTTCTCGTTCGACTCGCCCCGCCGCCGTACGCTGCTGGAGGTCACCGGCACCGAGGCGACGATGGTGCTGCCCGACCCGAACATGTTCGACGGGGAGATCGCGGTGCAGCGCCGCGACGACGAGGAGCCCAAGGTCGTCTCGACGACGACGCAGCTCTCCTCGCGCGGCACCGGTGCCCTCGACATGGCCCGGGCCATCCGCGAGGGCCGGCCGCACCGGGCCCAGGGCGCCCTCGCCTACCACGTGCTGGACGCGATGATCTCGATCGACGAGGCGATCACCTCGGGGGCGTACGTCGACGTGCAGAGCACCGTCGAGGTCCCCGCCCCGCTCCCCGCCGACTGGGACCCCAAGGCCGCAACCGTCTGAGGGTTGATGTGCGCTGAGCCTGTCGAAGCTTTGATCTGCCCTTCGACAGGCTCAGGGGGCGCGGTTGTTGTTACTCGCCAGTAGGATTCGGAGCGTGAGCGACTTCAGCGAGATGTACGCACCAACGGAGGAGCACGAGGCGTTCCGGGCCGCGGTGCGGGAGGTGTGCGACGCGAAGGTGGCGCCGCGGGCGGCGGAGACCGACGAGCTGGCGGAGTTCCCGAAGGCGTCCTACGAGGCGCTGCGGGCCGCCGACTTCCACGCCCCGCACATCCCGGAGGCCTACGACGGGGTCGGCGCCGACGCGCTGGCCACCGTGATCGTGATCGAGGAGGTGGCTCGCGCCTGCGCGTCCTCCTCGCTCATCCCGGCGGTGAACAAGCTCGCCTCGCTGCCCTGGCTGATCTCGGCGTCGGAGGAGCTGAAGCAGCGCTACCTGCCGCCGATCGCCAGGGGCGACGCGATGGCGTCGTACTGCCTGTCCGAACCGGAGGCCGGCTCCGACGCGGTCAGCATGAAGACCCGAGCGGTGCGCGACGGGGACGAGTACGTCCTGAACGGCGTCAAGCGCTGGATCACCAACGCCGGGGTGTCCGACTACTACACGGTGTTCGCCGTGACCGACCCCGATGCTCGCAGCCGGGGGATCAGCGCGTTCGTGGTCGAGAAGAACGATCCCGGCGTCTCGTTCGGGGCACCGGAGAAGAAGCTCGGCATCAAGGGCTCGCCGACCTGCGAGGTATATCTCGACAACGTGCGGATTCCCACGGACCGGATGATCGGCGAGCCGGGCACCGGCTTCGCCACCGCGATGAAGACGCTCGACCACACCCGGGTGACCATCGCGGCGCAGGCGCTGGGCATCGCTCAGGGGGCGCTCGACTACGCCACCGGCTATGTCAAGGAGCGCAAGCAGTTCGGCAAGGCGATCGCGGAGTTCCAGGGACTGCAGTTCATGCTCGCCGACATGGGGATGAAGCTCGAGGCCGCCCGCCAGCTCACCTATGCCGCGGCGGCCAAGTCGGAGCGGGGCGACGCGGACCTGACCTACTTCGGGGCCGCGGCGAAGTGTTTCGCCTCCGACGTGGCGATGGAGATCACCACCGACGCGGTCCAGCTGCTCGGCGGCTACGGCTACACCAAGGACTACCCGGTCGAGCGGATGATGCGGGACGCGAAGATCACGCAGATCTACGAGGGCACCAATCAGGTTCAGCGGATCGTGATGGCTCGGCAGCTGCTCACCCGAGGATGACGACGCCCTTCTGAGTAATTCTCGACCCGAGAACCAGCTCGAGACGACCTGTCACGCTCGGTCGGGCGGAGTGAGGGGAATCTGGGGTCGAGAATTACCCGGCGGGAGAACCTATGACCGGGCTATTTGGCGTACTTGTCCAGATTTGAGGTGTCGCCCTTGGCTAGCTGGGCGAACATCTCCTTCGCCTTGGTGGTGTCCCAGAGCACCGACGACCCGGCCGGCGTGTAGGCGTTGGTGTTCGACACCGGCACGGTCAGGGTGAGGCCCTGGCCGTTGGCGACCTTGCGCATGGCCAGCGCCATCGAGGCGGTCTCCGGCAGCGAGGTGTCCTGGCCGACCGTGATCGAGTCGCAGATCGCATGGGTCAGGGTCCAGTACCGCACCGGGTTCAGCACGGTCGACGGCGTGGCCGCCTTCTTCGCCACAGCGGCGAGCATCTGACGCTGGCGCTGCACCCGGCCGAGGTCGCCGAGCGGGTCGGCCTTGCGCATCCGGACGTAGCCCAGGGCCGTCGTGCCGTCGAGCGTCTGGCAGCCCTTCTTCAGGTTCAGGTGACTGTCTTGGTCCTTGATCGCCTTGGGGATGCACATCTGGATCCCGCCGAGCGCGTCGATGATGTTGACGAAGCCACCGAACCCGATCTCCATGTAGGCGTCCACCCGGAGCCCGGTGTTCTGCTCGACGGTCTTGACCAGCAGCTTCGGACCGCCGAACGCGTACGCCGCATTGATCTTGTTCTTGCCCTTGCCCGGGATCGGCACATAGGAGTCGCGCGGAATCGAGATCAGGGCCGGCCGCCCGCTGGGCGGGATGTACATGATCATCATGGTGTCGGTCCGCTGACCCGCGGTGCTGCCGGTGCCGAGCTTGTTCTTCTCGGCGTTGGACAGACCCTCGCGGGAGTCCGACCCGACCAGCAGGTACGTCGTCCCCGGCTGGGCGGCCGGTCGCTGACCGCTCGGTGTGTCGTCGACCCGCTGGACCTGGCTCCAGGCGTGCAGCGGCACCGCCACCAGCCAGGTCATCGAGGCCAGCACGACCAGCAGCAGCACGACGAACACGTTCCGCACCGGGTGCCGCTTGCGCGGTCCCTTGCCCGGCCTGCCACCCGGTGCGGTCGGCGCCGGCGGCAGCTGGCCGGGCGGGGTCGGCGCGTTGCCGGCCGCCCGCCAGTCCTGATAGGCCCGCGGGTTGCTCGAGCCCTGCCCGTACGCCGGCACGGACTGGTACTGCGCGGTGTCGAACGGGGCGCTGTGCTCCGGGGCGCTCTGCTGAGGAGCGGCCGGTCCGGCCACGCGCGGTGGCGGCGGCGAGCCGGCCGCCGGCCGCTGCGCCGACCCGCCGCCCGGCTGGCCCCACGCCCCGGGCATCACCTGGGTCGGCTCGGGCGCCGACGGCGCGGACTTCTCCCGGCCGTACAGCCAGTCGAGGTCGTCGTCGCGGCTGGACATATCAGCGAGGGTACCTGGCACGGGGGCGGGTCATGGCCGGCAAAAGCGCTCCGGCGCTCGGCGTGGCACGACCGCCCGGATGGATCGTCGCGGACATACTGAGCCAACGCTCGGTTCCTTCCCCGACCGAAAGGCTTGCGCACGTGTCTCAGACCTTCGTGGACGATCCCGGCACCGACACCGGCTCCGCGGAGAATCCGGTCGGTGGCGAGGAGCGCCAGCACATCCCGTCCGGCTTCAAGACGCCGACGCTGCGCAGCGAGCGGGTCAAGCTGCGCCGGGCCCTGACCTTCCTCGGCATGACCTTGATCCTTCCCGGGTCGGCTCAGGTCGCCGCCGGCAACAAGCGGGTCGGCCGGTTCGCCCTGCGGACCTGGGCGGTGCTGTGGGGACTGCTGCTGTTCTCCGGGCTGCTCGCGCTGGTTTGGCGCAGCGGCGCGGTCGCGCTGTTCACCTATCCACTCACTCTCCGGGTGATCCAGATCGGGCTGGTCGTGCTGGGCATCGGCTGGGGCATCCTGCTGCTGGATGCCTGGCGGATCGCCCGGCCGCCGGAGCTGGCCCGCCGCCACAGACCACTGTTCGCCCTGATCAGCCTCGCCCTGGTGGCCGCCGTCGTCGGGGCGCTGGTCGCCTCCGCCGGAGTGGTGTCGGCCCAGCGTGACCTGGTCAGCACCGTGTTCGCCGGCGGCGGGGAGAAGCAGGCGACCGCCGGTCGCTACAACATCTTGCTGATGGGCGGCGACGCTGGGGCGGACCGGACCGGGCTGCGGCCGGACAGCATGACCGTCGCGAGCGTGGACGCCGAGACCGGACGGACGGTGCTGATCAGCCTCCCGCGGAACCTCGAGGACGTACCGTTCCCGGAGTCCTCGCCGCTGCACAAGCGGTTCCCGAACGGCTACAGCTGCCCCGACCACTCCTGCATGCTGAACGCGGTCTATACCTACGCGATGGGCCACAAGGACCTCTATCCGGGCGTACGCAACCCCGGCGCCCAGGCCACCAAGGAGGCGATCGAGGGCGCCACCGGGCTGAAGATCAACTACTGGGCGCTGGTGGACCTCAAGGGGTTCCAGGCGCTGGTGGACGCGGTCGGCGGGATCACCCTCGACGTGAATCGCGATATCCCGATCGGCGGCGGGCACGCGAAGCTCTACGGCTGGGTGAAGAAGGGCCAGAACCGGCACCTGAACGGGTACGAGGCGTTGTGGTTCGCGCGGTCCCGATCGGACTCCTCCGACTACGACCGGATGGCGCGGCAGAAGTGCGTGATGAGCGCGATGCTGCAGCAGCTCGATCCGGTCACGGTGCTGACCAACTTCAACCAGATCGCGGCCGCCGGCAAGGAGATCGTGGCCACCGACATCCCGACAAGCCGGGTCGACACGATGCTCGACCTGGCGATGAAGGCCAAGGCCAAGCCCATCTCCACCCTCGCGTTCGTGCCGCCGACGGTCTATCCGGGCGCGCCGAACTTCGACAAGGTCCACACCATGGTGGCGAAGAAGATCGCTGAGTCCGAGGCCGCTGACAATCCGGCGCCGGCCGCCTCGACCTCGGCCGCCGCGCCGACCGCGTCCGGGGCACCCTCATCGTCGGCGAAGGCCAGTTCGTCGGCGACCAAGAAGAAGACGACCGCCTCCAACGCCTCGGACGTGGGCGCCGTCTGCGCGGCATCGGGGCAGTGACCGGGACCGATCGCGACTGGCCGGGGGTCAGCGTCGTGATGCCGGTGCTGAACGAGGAGCCGCACCTGGCCGCGGCCGTGGGCCGGGTGCTCGAGCAGGACTATCCGGGCCCGCTCGAGGTGATCATGGCGGTCGGACCGAGCCGGGACCGGACCGCCGAGATCGCGGCCGGGCTGGCGGCCGGCGACAACCGGCTCCGCGTCGTCGACAACCCGGCCGGCAAGACGCCACACGCGCTCAACCTGGCGATCGCGGCGTCGCGCTACGACATCGTGGTCCGGGTCGACGGGCACGGCGAGCTCGGGGACGGCTACATCGTCCGCGCCGTGGAACTGCTGGCCGAGACCGGTGCCGCCAACGTGGGCGGGGTGATGGACGCCCAGGGCCGGACGCCGTTCGAGGAAGCGGTGGCCTACGTCTACACCAGTCCGTACGGCCTGGGCGGCGCCGCGTTCCACCAGGGCGACGTACCCGCCGGGCCGGCCGACACGGTCTTTCTCGGTGTGTTCGACAAGGCCGAGCTGCTCGCCGTGGGCGGATTCGACGAGAGCATGCACCGGGCCCAGGACTGGGAGCTGAACTATCGGCTGCGGACGTCCGGCCGGCTGATCTGGTTCTCACCGGAGCTGCGGGTGACGTACCGGCCGCGGTCGAGCCTGCCCGCGCTGGCCAAGCAGATGTACGACACCGGCAAGTGGCGCCGCGAGGTGGTCCGCCGGCACAGCGACACCGCGAGCCTGCGCTATCTGGCCCCGCCCGCCGCGGTCGTCGCTATCTCCGGCGGGACCCTCGCGGCGTGGTTCGGCCGCCGGATCGGCTCCCGGCCACTGCAACTGGGCGCGCTCGCCCCGCTCGGCTACGCCGCCTTCGTTGCGTACGTCACCGCCACCGCTCCCGGCGCGCTGTCGCCGGCCGCGCGGCGCTGGTTGCCCGTGGTGCTGGCCGCGACCCACCTGGCCTGGGGCGCCGGCTTCCTGGTCGGCCGCTGATCTGACCGTCGGCCGCTGACCGAACGTCGGCTCCCTGACCCCGAGCCGCGGCCGGTGCGCGCCCCTCAGTTTCCCGCCGCCGCGGGGTTTTAGGGCTGGGTCGGCCCGGTCTTGGCCCGATTTTCCCGCCGCGGCGGGGTTCCTGGGTCGGTCAGGCCGTCCGACGTCCGACACATCCACCCCGGAAACTGTGCAGTTGTTGCAGGGCTTACCGGCGTGTCGCTGCGAGATGTGCACAGTTTCCGGGGCGGGGGAGCGGTGCTGGGGGCGGGGGTGCGAATGATTCGCCATCCATATTTGACAGTATGTCCTTACAAACTCTAGGATGAGGACATCCCCGCGAGAAGAGGTCGAGAGATGCCGTTGGTCCGAATCGATGTCCAGGCCGGACGTACGCCGGAGGAGCTCCGCCAACTGGCGGATGTCGTCCAGGACGTCATGCTCGAGGTCTTCGCGGCGCCGCCGCGTGATCGCTACCAGATCATCACCGAGCATCCGGTCGGCCACATCATCGCCGAGGACACCGGGCTCGGCTTCGAGCGCAGCGACGGGGTCGTGGTGATCCAGATCTTCCAGCAGGGTCGCAGCGTCGAGCAGAAGAAGGCGGCGTACGCCCTGCTCGCGGACCGGCTGGCTGCCCAGTGCGGGGTCAAGCCGACCGATCTGATCGTGTCGGTGGTCGCGAACGAGAGGGCCGACTGGTCGTTCGGCTACGGCCGAGCGCAGTTCCTCGAGGGCGATCTCTGAGCCAGGACGGCCGCAAAAGGCCCAGCGGTGACCGAGTCGCGACCCAGCCGCGATCAAGCGCGGACACCGATGCATGACGTTTTGTCTGGACAAATTATTGACACTGCGATGGCGAAGGCCTAGGTTCTAGACGAGCCGCCCGAACAGGCCCCTGATTGACCTGTGTGCAAACGATGGAAATCTCGAAGGAGAGCGCGATGAGCGACCCTGTCCCCACCGGCTCCGGCTTCTCGGCCGCGGCTCCGCTGGACGTCTTGACCTTCGGTCGCGCCGGAGTCGACGTGTACCCGCTGCAGATCGGTGTCGGCCTGGAGGACGTCGAGACGTTCGGCAAGTACCTCGGCGGCACCACCGCCAACGTGGCCGTCGCGGCTGCCCGGCTGGGCGAGCGGGCCGGCATCATTACCGGCGTCGGCAACGACCCGTTCGGCCGGTTCGTCCGCAAGGCGCTGCGCGAGCTGGGGGTCGACGACTCCCACGTGGTGACCAACGACGAGTACGCGACGCCGGTGACCTTCTGCGAGATCTTCCCGCCGGACGACTTCCCGCTCTGGTTCTATCGCAAGCCGACGGCACCGGACCTGCAGGTCAAGCCGTCCGACATCGACTTCGACGCCGTCCGGGGCACCCGGCTGATGTGGCTGTCGGTGACCGGTTTCAGCGAGGAGCCGAGCCGGGAGTCCCACTTCGCGGTACTGGAGGCGCGGGCCCGCAAGCAGTTCACCGTGCTCGACCTGGACTACCGGCCGATGTTCTGGGAGACCCCGGCCGCGGCCACCGAGCAGATCCAGAAGGCGCTGCCGCACGTCACCGTGGCGGTCGGCAACCGGGAGGAGTGCGAGGTCGCGATCGGTGAGACCGAGCCGGAGAGAGCGGCGGATGCGCTGCTGGACGCGGGTGTCGAGCTGGCCATCGTCAAGCAGGGACCGAAGGGCGTGCTGGCCAAGACCCGGACGTCCCGGCTGGAGTCGCCGCCGATCCCGATCCGCCCGCTGAACGGCCTCGGCGCCGGCGACTCGTTCGGTGGGTCGCTGTGTCATGGACTGCTCCGCGGCTGGCCGCTGGACAAGGTGCTGCAGTACGCCAACGCGGCCGGTGCGATCGTGGCCTCCCGGCTGGAGTGCTCGACCGCGATGCCGACCGAGGCCGAGATCGAGACGCTGATCGCCGGCGGCGACCCGAACGAGCGGCTGGCCGACTCGCTCGCGGTGCACTTCGAGAAGGCGGGCAACTGATGACCGTTACATCGACCGCTCCGGTCGCGGCGCCGGCCGGGCAGGGCTTCGCCGGCTCGATCGCGGAGATCAACGAGATCCGGGCCCGCGACCCGCAGCGCATCCAACGGCTGCTCGCCGCCCGCCGCCGCCGGCCACTGCTGCGCGAGGACGGCAGGCTGATGATCATCGCCTGCGACCACCCGGCCCGCGGCGCGCTCGGCGCTCAGGGCCGGCCGACGGCGATGGCCAGCCGAACCGAGCTGCTGGAGCGGTTGATGACGGCGCTGTCCAGGCCCGGAGTGGACGGTCTGCTCGCCACCGCCGACATCGCCGAGGACCTACTGCTTCTCGGTGCGCTGGAGGACAAGGTCGTCTTCGCCTCCCTCAACCGTGGTGGCCTGCAGGGCTCCAGCTTCGAGCTGGACGACCGCAACACGGGCTACGACGTGCAGGGCACCATCGACGCCGGCTTCGACGGTCTGAAGATGCTCACTCGGATCGACCTGGCCGACCCGGCGACAGTGGCGACACTGGAGGCCCAGGCGAAGATCATCACCGAGCTCAACCGGCGCCGGACCATCGCGATGGTGGAGCCGTTCATGTCCAGCCGGGTCGGCGGCAAGATCGTCAACGACCTGTCGCCGAATGCGGTGATCAAGTCCATGCACATCGCCCAAGGCCTCGGCGCCTCCAGCGCCTACACCTGGCTGAAGCTTCCGGTCGTGCACGAGATGGAGCGAGTGATGGACGCGACCACGCTGCCGACCCTGTTGCTCGGCGGTGACCCGGAGGGTTCACCCGACGAGACGTACGCGGCCTGGCAGGCCGCGCTCGCGCTGCCGTCCGTGCGGGGCCTGATGGTGGGGCGGACCATGCTCTACCCGGCCGACGGCGACGTGGCCAAGGCCGTCGACACCGCCGTTTCGCTGGTGCGTTGAGGAGGTCCGGGATGAATTCCGAGTTCTATCTGGCCGCTGGCAGCGCGGGCAGCGAAACGTACGAGGTCGAGGTCACGCCGGAGTCGGCGGGCTGGGGCTACTCGTCGCTCCGGATCGTCGAGCTCGGCGCCGGCCAGACGACCCAGCTCGATGTCGGCGCTGAGGAGATCGTCGTCGTACCGCTGTCCGGCTCGCTGGCGATCGAGACCGAGGGAGCGCAGTTCTGCGTGCTCACCGGCCGGCCGAACGTGTTCGCCGGGCCCACCGACGTGGCCTACCTGGCGCCCGGCAGCAGCGTCGAGCTGTACTCCGAACACGGCGGCAGGTACGCCCTGTGCGGTGCGAAGGTCCCCGCCGACGCCGACGCCGAGTCGCGCTACCTGGCCGCCGAGGCGGTGCCGGTCGAGCTCCGCGGGGCCGGCCAGTCCAGCCGCCGGGTGCGCAACTTCGGCACCCCGGACACCCTGCCGGCGAGCAAGATCATCGCCTGTGAGGTGATCACCCCGGCCGGCAACTGGTCGTCCTACCCGGCGCACAAGCACGACGAGACCACCGAGACCGAGTCGGAGCTGGAGGAGATCTACTACTTCGAGATCGCCGCCGGTCCCGACGGCCAGCCGGGCTTCGGCTTCATGCGCACGTCGTCGTCGCCCGGCCATGAGATCGACCTGCTCGAGGAGGTCCACGACCGCGACCTGGTGCTGGTGCCGTTCGGCTGGCACGGGCCCTGCGTCGCGGCGCCGGGCTTCGAGATGTACTACTTGAACGTGATGGCCGGGCCGGGTGCCGAGCGCGCCTGGAAGATCTCCGACCACCCCGATCACGCCTGGGTGCGTGGCACCTGGGTAGACCAAGACCCCGACCCCAGACTCATCGCGAAGGACTCGTGAAACCTCATGGCTGAGACTGTTCACCTCACCGTCGCCCAGGCCGTCGTCAAGTTCCTGGGCGCGCAGTACTCGGAGTCGGACGGGACCGAGCAGAAGCTGTTCGCCGGCTGCTTCGGCATCTTCGGCCACGGCAACGTCGCCGGCATCGGCCAGGCGCTGCTGCAGGCCGAGCTGACCGAGCCCGACACGCTTCCCTACGTCCTGGGCCGCAACGAGCAGGCGATGGTGCACACCGCCGTCGCGTACGCCCGGGCGAAGAACCGGCTGCAGACGTACGCGGTCTCGACCTCGGTCGGGCCGGGCGCGACGAACATGGTGACCGGCGCCGCGCTGGCCACGATCAACCGGCTGCCGGTGCTGCTGTTGCCGGCGGACACCTTCGCCGACCGAAGCGCGTCGCCGCTGCTGCAAGAGCTCGAGCTGCCGTACGCGGGCGACGTGACCGTGAACGACTGCTTCCGCCCGGTCAGCAAGTACTTCGACCGGGTCTGGCGGCCCGAGCAGCTGCCCGCAGCGCTGATCTCGGCGATGCGGGTGCTGACCGACCCGGCCGAGACCGGCGCGGTCACCGTCTGCTTCCCGCAGGACGTGCAGGCGGAGGCGTACGACTGGCCGGTCGAGCTGTTCGCCAAGCGGGTCTGGCACATCGCCCGGCCGCTGCCGGAGACCCGCGTGATCGAGCAGGCTGCCGAGATCATCCGCGGGGCCAGGCGCCCGCTGATCGTGGCCGGCGGTGGCGTGCACTACTCCCGCGCCACCGAGACCCTGGAGGCGTTCGTCGAGTCCACCGGCATTCCGGTCGGCCAGACCCAGGCCGGCAAGGGGACCCTCGCGTTCGACCACCCCCAGTGCCTGGGCGCGATCGGCTCGACCGGGACGACCGCCTCGAACGCGATCGCCCGCGACGCCGACGTGGTCATCGGCATCGGTACCCGCTACGAGGACTTCACCACGGCCAGCCGGACCGCGTTCCAGCACCCGGGCGTGAAGTTCGTGAACATCAACGTCGCCCCGATCGACGCGGTCAAGCACGCCGGCTACGGCGTGCTGGCCGACGCCCGGGAGTCCCTCGACGCGCTGGGCGCGCTGCTCGCGGAGCACCGGGTGGACCCCGGCTACGCCGAGCGGATCAGCGAGCTGAACGCCGAGTGGGACGCGACGGTGGCGAAGGCGTACGCCGAGGAGGAGCCGTCGCCGGGCCTGCTGTCCCAGAACTCGGTGATCGGCATGGTGAACGAGCTGTCCGACCCGCGTGACGTCGTGGTCTGCGCCGCCGGCTCGATGCCGGGCGATCTGCACAAGCTGTGGCAGACCCGCGATCCGAAGGGCTACCACGTCGAGTACGGCTATTCCTGCATGGGCTATGAGGTCGCCGGCGGCCTGGGCGTGCGGCTGGCCTGTCCGGACCGGGACGTGTTCGTCCTGGTCGGCGACGGGTCCTACCTGATGATGGCCACCGAGCTCGCTACCGCGGTGCAGGAGGGCATCAAGGTGATCACGGTGCTGGTCCAGAACCACGGCTTCGCCTCGATCGGCTCGCTCTCGGAGTCTCTCGGCTCTCAGCGATTCGGTACGTCCTACCGGCGGCGCAACGCCGCGACCGGGCGGCTCGACGGCGACAAGCTGCCGATCGACCTGGCCGCGAACGCGGCCAGCTTCGGGCTCGAGGTGATCAAGGCCGGCACCCGGGCCGAGTTCGCCGACGCGATCAAAACGGCCAAGGCGGCCGAGGGCCCGATCGTGATCTACGTCGAGACCGACCCGCTGATCGACGCGCCGAGCTCGCAATCCTGGTGGGACGTCCCGGTCAGCGCCACCTCCACGCTGGAGTCCACCCGGTCTGCGCGGGAGACGTACGACCAGCACAAGGCCGAGCAGCGGCCGTTCCTCACCCCGACCACCGTCTGAGCCGGCGCGTGATCACCGAACCATCCATCCATCCAGCAGAACCAGGAGAGTGACCCCGTTGGCCAAGATCACCATCGGCACCGCGCCCGACTCGTGGGGGGTGTGGTTCCCCAGCGACCCCGAGCAGCTGCCGGCCAGTCAGTTCCTCGCCGAGGTCGCCGAGGCCGGCTACGAGGCGATCGAGCTCGGACCGTACGGCTACCTGCCGACCGACCCCAGCGAGCTGAAGGAGGTGCTGGACCAGCACAACCTGTCGGTGCTCGCCGGCACCGTCTTCTCCCACCTGCACCTGCCCGGTGCCTGGGACTACACCTGGAAGCAGGTGACCGACGTCGCCGCGCTGACCAAGGCCATGGGCGGCGAGCACATCGTGGTCATCCCGGAGCCGTGGCGCGATCACAAGACCGGTGAGCCGAAGGAGGACCCGGACCTCTCCGAAGAGCAGTGGAACCTGCTGACCCGCCAGACCGACGAGCTCGGCCGCCGGATCCTCGAGGAGTACGGGCTGCACGTGCAGTTCCACAGCCACGCCGACACCCACGTCGGCTACCAGCCGGAGATCGAGCGCTTCCTGGAGGGCACGAATCCGGAGTACGTGAACCTCTGCCTCGACACCGGCCACGTCGCCTACTACGGCGGCGACTGCGTCGAGCTGATCACCAAGTACCCGGAGCGGATCGGCTACGTCCACCTCAAGCAGGTGAACCCCACGGTGGTCGAGTACGTCCTCGACCGGAACCTGTCCTTCCCCGAGGCGGTGCGGATGGGGGCGATGATCGAGCCGCCGCTCGGCCTGCCCGAGATGCCGCCGGTGCTCGACGCGTTGAACGCCTTGAACCGCGAGGTGAAGGGGATCATCGAGCACGACCTGTATCCGTGCGCACCGGACATCCCGCTGCCGATCGCCAAGCGCACCAAGACCTATCTGAGCAACTGCTCCGACGTGAAGATCGACATGGGGGTTGTGTCATGACGGAGCTGCGCATCGCCGTCCTCGGCGTGGGGATGATGGGCGCCTTCCATGTGGACGCACTGACCAAGCGGATCAGAGGCGCCAAGGTGACCGTGATCAGCGACTACTTCCCGGAGAAGGCGAAGGAGGTCGCCGACGCGATCGGCGCCCGGGTGGTGGACGACCCGATCGAGGCGATCAACGACGCGGAGGTGGATGCGGTGCTGATCGCGTCCCCGGGCGCGGTCCACGACGTCCAGGTCAACGCCTGCCTGGATGCCGGCAAACCGGTGCTCTGCGAGAAGCCGCTGACCACCGACATCGCCTCCTCGCGTGTGATCGTGGAGAAGGAGAAGTCGCTCGGCAAAGAGCTGATCCAGGTCGGATTCATGCGCCGGTTCGACCCGGAGTATGTCGCGCTGCACCAGCTGATCGTCTCCGGTGGTCTCGGCAACCCGCTGATGGTGCACTGCACCCATCGCAATCCGGCCGTGCCCGATCACTTCAACTCCGAGTTCATGATCCGCGACTCGGTCGTGCACGAGGTCGACGTCACCCGCTTCCTGCTCGGAGAAGAGATCGTGTCGGTCCAGGTGATCAAGGGGGTGGCCACCTCGGCTGCTCCGGCCGGCACCAACGATCCGATGCTTGTGGTCTTCGAGACCGAATCGGGCCGGATCGTCACCGACGAGATCTACGTCCGCACCGGCGTGGCCTACGAGGTCCGGACCGAGGTCGTCGGCGAGCAGGGTAGCGCCACGATCGGCCTGGACCAGAACCTCCAGGTCAAGCGCACCGACGGCAGCTGGGGCGGCCAGATCACGCCCGGATTCGTGGAGCGGTTCGGTCAGGCGTACGACATCGAGCTGCAGCGTTGGGTGGACGCGGCCAAGCAGGGCACCATCGACGGCCCGGGCGCCTGGGACGGCTATGCCGCGGTCGCGGTCTGCGAGGCCGGTGTCAAGGCCGTCCGCAGCGGCCGCAAAGAGTATGTCCAGCTCGCCGGCATTGCGCTGCCGGTGGAGGAGGAGCCCATCCCCGACATCCGTGCGCCCGATCTGATCGGCGACCGGCCATGAGTGTGAAGCTGGCGCTCGATCCGCAGATGTACTACTCGACCAGCACGGTCTACGAGCTGGCCGATCACGTGGCCCGACTGGGATACGAGTGGATGGAGCTGTCACCGAAAGCGGACTTCGTCCCGTTCTTCAAGTATCCCCGCATCGACGATGCCGGGGTTCGCAGGCTGAAGAAGGTCACCGCCGATGCCGGCATCAAGATCGCCTCGGTGCTGCCGGTGCTGCGCTGGTCAGGACCGGACGAGGACCAGCGGCAGGCGGCCGTCCGCGCCTGGCGGCGAGCGATCCAGATCACCGTGGACCTGGGCGTGGAGGTGATGAATTCCGAGTTCAACGGGCGCCCGGAGGCCGCCGAGACCGCGGAGGCGCAGTTCCTGAAGTCGATGGAGGAGTTGTTGCCGGTGTTCGAGCGGGAGGGAGTCCAGCTGATCCTGGAGCCGCACCCGGACGACTTCATCGAGGACGGGATCGAGGCGGTGGAGATGATCCGCGGTCTCAACCGTGACTGGCTCGGCTTCCTCTACTGCACACCGCACGCCTTCCACCAGGGCCACAGCCCGACCGAGATCATCGAGCGGGCGGCGGAGAAGGTGCGCTATGTGCATCTGGCCGACGCCTGGAACCACCTCACCTCCAACGGACTGCGCTACATCTCCAACCCGCCGGGCAACACCGCCCGGGTGCACCAGCACATGGAGATGGGCCGCGGCGAGGTCGACTACGACGAGGTGTTCGCGGCACTCGCCTCGGTCGGCTTCGACGGCGTGATCAGCAGCTGTGTGTTCGGCTGGGAAGAGGACGCCGACGGCGTCAACTCCCGCCAGCGCGAGCGGGCGCAGGCACTGATCGACAAGCACTTCGGCTGACCCAGCCACACCGACCCCCGCACACAACGCAACCGAGTAAGGAAAAGATCATGGCAACGACGCTCCACCACTGGAAGAACGGCACCTCGTTCGAGGGCACCGGCGGCCGCTTCTCCGATGTCACGAACCCGGCAACCGGGGAGGTGACCGCGCAGCTGGCGCTGGCGAGTGAGGAGGACGTGAACGAGGTGGTGGCGGCGGCAACGGCGGCGTTCCCGGCATGGCGGGACACCTCGCTGGCGAAGCGGACCCAGGTGTTGTTCGCGTTCCGCGAGCTGCTGAATGCGCGGAAGGAGGAGCTGGCGGCGATCATCACCTCCGAGCACGGCAAGGTGCTCTCCGACGCCCTCGGCGAGGTGACCCGCGGCCAGGAGGTGGTCGAGTTCGCCTGCGGCATCGCCCATCTGATCAAGGGCGCCTTCACCGAGAACGCCTCCACCAAGGTCGACGTGCACTCGGTTCGGCAGCCGCTCGGCGTGGTCGGCATCATCTCCCCGTTCAACTTCCCCGCGATGGTGCCGATGTGGTTCTTCCCGATCGCGATCGCCGCCGGCAACACCGTCGTGCTGAAGCCGAGCGAGAAGGTGCCCACTGCGGCGCGGTGGATCGCCGAGCTGTGGAAGGAGGCGGGCCTGCCCGACGGTGTGTTCAACGTGCTCAACGGTGACAAGATCGCCGTCGACGGCCTGCTCACCCACCCGGACGTGCAGTCGATCTCCTTCGTCGGCTCGACCCCGATCGCGAAGTACGTCTACGAGACCGGCACCGCCAACGGCAAGCGGGTGCAGGCCCTGGGTGGGGCGAAGAACCACATGCTGGTGCTGCCGGATGCCGATCTGGACCTGGCCGCCGACCAGGCGGTGAACGCCGGTTTCGGGTCGGCCGGTGAGCGGTGCATGGCGATCTCGGCGGTGCTCGCCGTGGGCGACATCGGCGACACGCTGGTCGCGAAGATCAAGGAGCGGGCCGTGGGGCTGCGGACCGGTGACGGGACCCGGGGCTGCGACATGGGCCCGCTGGTCACCTCTGCGGCGCAGCAGCGGGTGTCCGGCTACGTCGACGCCGGCGAGGCTGCAGGTGCCGAGCTGGTCGTCGACGGCCGGACCATCCAGCCGGATGCCGACGGGGAGGGCTTCTTCGTCGGGCCGACCCTGTTCGACCACGTCACCACCGACATGAGCATCTACACCGACGAGATCTTCGGCCCGGTGCTGTCGGTGGTCCGGGTCGACTCCTACGACGAGGGTGTGCAGCTGATCAACGACAACCCGTACGGCAACGGGGTGGCGATCTTCACCAACGACGGTGGTGCGGCCCGACAGTTCCAGAACGAGGTGAAGGTCGGCATGATCGGCATCAATGTGCCGGTGCCGGTGCCGATGGCCTACTACTCCTTCGGCGGCTGGAAGTCGTCCCTGTTCGGCGACAGCCACGCCCACGGAGTCGAAGGCGTGCACTTCTTCACCCGGGGCAAGGTCGTCACCTCCCGCTGGCTCGACCCCAGCCACGGCGGCCTCAACCTCGGCTTCCCCCAGAACGACTGAGATCGCGCGCCGAGCCTGTCGAAGCGTGCCTTCGACAGGCTCAGCGCACGTCGACGACGGCCCGGCCCCGACGGCGGTCAGTTGGGATAGCTGGCGACGTAGTCGGTCATCCGATCGTCGCGGAGTGCCGCCGCGAGGACATCCAGCTTGGGCTGGTCGACGATGTCGATGCTCTGCTTCGTGGGAGACGTGCCGAAGCCCGTGATCGGTGCCTGCAGCGCGAACACGTCGTCCGGTGTGAGCCGCAACGACGCGGCGGTCTTCCGGAGCTCGCGGTCGGTCAGCTGCCGATCGACGCTGATGTGTCGTGCGGCGCCGCCCGCGAACCGGACGAAGCGGTCGGGGTCGGCGATGACTGCTGGGCTGAGCCCCTTCTTCATGATTGCCGCCACCACTGCGCGTTGGCGCTCGGCCCTGTCGAGATCACCGTGCGGCAACTGCTTGCGCTCGCGCACGTAGGCGAGCGCCTGCTGGCCGCGGATGGTGACGTTGCCCTGCGGGAAGGCGTAGCCGTCGGATCGTGACGGGTACTGGTTGTATACGGTGACTCCGCCCAGATCGTCGGTCAGCCCGATGAAGCCGGCGAAGTCGATCACGGCGACATGGTCCATCCGGGTGTCGAGCAAGCCTTCCAGCGTGCGGATCGTCAGGGCGGTGCCGCCGTAGGCGTACGCGGCGTTGATCTTGTCCTTGCCATGGCCGGGAATCGGGACGTACAGGTCGCGTGGAAACGAGATCAGATATGCCTCACGACGGTCGCCCGTCAGGTGCAGCACCATCAGCGCGTCGCTCCGGCCGGCGCCGGCATTGCCGACGGCGCGGCTGTCGGAGCCGATCAAGACATAGTTGATGGCCTTGCTTGCGGGGTTCTTCGCCGGACGTGGCGATTCGGAGGGATCGGTCGGCGAGTCCGGCGGCATCTCGTCGACCCGCTGGAGGTTCTGTTCGACGGCCGAGTCGATGCGCACCACATAGACCGATGCGAAGACAAGCGCTCCGACGATGAGCACGGCGGTGCCGATGAGCGCGATCAGGAGCACCGAGCGCCGGCGCGACGTCTTGCGGCCACGGGGATCTGGCTCGGTGGATGCGGGCGGGGCCATGCGGATCGGGGGCGACATCGGCTCTGTTCTTCAGCGGACAACGGATGCGCTGGTCCCGAACGCAGCGCCCCGAGCCGCTGCACAGCACTGGCCTCGAAGCATAGCCAGCCGATCCGGGATCGGTCCATACCGGGTGCCGCGTGATCACATCGTCGCCATCTCCACGCCGCAGTCTCACCGAACCGACATGTGATCGCCGACCCACGCCCACGTGGTCGTGCCGTGTCCGGCGATCGCGACGGCATCTAACTCCTCGGCGCAGCTTCCACCGCCCGTGGTCGCGCGCAACTTCCGCACGACCACTCCCTGACAGGAGGCAGACGGGTAGGCGAGCAGCAAGCCACGGTCGGAGGAGCCGAGGGCTACAGCGGTCGAGCGTGACTGGATCGTGCGCCAGGTTCGGCCGGTCGTGCTGACCCGGACCCGCCCGTCGCCGCAGATGACCGCGGCGCCCGCCCTGCTCGTGGCGCTGAAGGCCCGGACGGCATCGCCACACGGCCGAGATGTCCGACCACCGGGCGCGTGCACCCGGGCAGGATCTTTCGGATCGCTGAACCAGGTGTCCCAGACGACCGGTGCGCTGTGCCACCTCCGATCCGGGGACTCCGTGCTGGTGTAGGCAGGTCGACAGGCGGCATCCGCGCCGACGGCGAACACCGAGTGATCGCCGTACGCCTGCAGGCGGACGAGCGCGCGCAGCTGGGGATCGACACGTCGCCAGGTCTTTCCGCCGTTCGTGGTGACCTCGACCACCGCTCGCTCGCCGCAGCCGCCACCTTCGGCACGCCAGGCGATGGTGGCCGAGTTGGCGGTGAGAAGCCGGCTCGGGGTGGATGCCGGACCCGGGGACTCGGGTGCGGATGGGGAGGCGGTCGGTGCGGGAGTCGGCGTCGAGACAGTCCGCGATGTGTCGCTCGGGCTCATGGCGGGGCTCACCGCAGGGACGCCGGCCGGGACCGCGGACGTCGCGGTGGCCGAGTGTCGCACGATGAGCGCGGCGATCAGAGCGGCGTTGAGGATGATCAAGCAGCCGATCGCGATCCATCGCGCGTTGCTTCGCAGCGCGCCGAGCATGGCGCGTAGCCTAACCACAATATTCGGTGCCCCGGTCCAATCCGCGGTCGAGTCGTCCGAGGAGTGTCCCGCCCTGTCGAACCTCGAGCAGTTCCGGATCTTCTGTGTGTGCACCGGCAACATCTGTCGATCGCCGGTGGCGGAGCGACTGCTGGCCGTCAGGCTCGGACCGGGCGTGGCCGTGAGCTCAGGCGGTACCTACGGTGTGCTCGGTGCCCCGATCTCACCACCGATGGCTCGGCTGCTCGGGCAGGCCGAGATCGCGTCCGCAGACTTTTCGGCACGCCGGGTCACGCCCGAGGAGCTGCGCGCGGCAGACCTCGTGCTCACGATGACCAAGGAGCAGCGACGCGACGTCGTCGACCTGGCGCCCTCCGTCGTTCGCCGGACCTTCACCTTGCGTGAGTTTGCTCGCCTGCTGGACGGGCTGGAGCCGGACGAGCTGCCCGGCAGAACCTCGGCGGAACGGCTGCGGGTAGCCGTGAGATCGGCGGCGACGCGGCGGAGCCCGAGCGCGGCGGACGAGATCGACGATCCGTACGGGGGTTCCGAAGCCGACTACGTCCGAGCGTTCGGCGAGATCGACGACGCAGTGACGACGATCGCCAGGATTGCCGGTGGACGACTCTGAGGACGGCGCGATCATGATCGTCCGCAGATCAGGTATCACGATCGATCGGGGCCGGAGCCGTTTGATCACACGTTGGTATCCCGCCTGGCATTTGTCTGCACGATGTAGTTAGCATGAGCGCGACTCGTGATCACGAGTCGCGACGACGCCAGCACTGCGGGGGCAGTGCCCATGGAGGGAGCCCCCCGAGACGTGTTGTGCAAGAGCGCACTGTCGCGCCAGGCCGTCCGTGTGTTGTGGGACTGCGCGAGCTGGGTGCTGGCCACCTGCGTGGTGGTCGGCTCTCGGTACGACTTCACGCTCGCTGATTCCCAGGACGTCGCGGTCGTCGCGTACGCGGTCGCTGCCTGCGTCATTCAGGTGATCGTCGGGACTTTGCTGATGCTGTACCGCGGCCGGTACAAGACCGCGAGCTTCGAGGAGAGCTTCGGCCTGGCGATGTCGACGGTCGTCGTCTCGCTCGTGCTGGCGGTGATCTTCATCGGTCTCGTCGGCACCAGCGCGTTTCCGCGGGCCGTCGCCGCCCTCGCCCCGCCGGTCGCCCTGCTGTTGATGGCCGCGGGACGGTGGGGCTACCGCGCGATCGTCACTCGTGCCGGCGCGCGTGCCGGCGCCGACCGGGAGCGCGCGCTGATCTACGGTGCCGGCAATGCCGGGCACCAGCTGGTGCGGCTGCTGACCATGGAGGATGCGGCGCCCTTTCGTCCCGTCGGTTTGATCGATGACGACCGGAGCAAGCGACACCTGCGCTTGATGGGAGTTCCGGTGCTCGGCGATCGGAGCGGACTGCTCCAGGCCGCAGCAATGGTCGACGCGACGACGGTGATCCTGGCGATCAGCGATGCCGGCCCCGAGCTGGTGCGCGAGACATCGGCGCTCGTCGAGGAAGCCGGGCTGAGATTCCTGGTGCTGCCGCCGGTCAACGAGGTGGTCGGCGGTCGGGTCAAGCTCAGCGACATTCGTGAGGTCGACATGGAGGATCTGCTCGGGCGTCGGCAGATCCACACCGACCTCGGCGGGATCGCCGGCTATCTCACCGGACGCGTGGTCTTGATCACGGGCGCCGGCGGCTCGATCGGCTCCGAGCTCGCGCGTCAGGTGCACGCCTTCGGACCGACGGAGCTCGTGCTGCTCGACCGGGACGAGTCCGCGCTGCATGCGGTCCAGCTGTCGATCTATGGCCAAGGCCTGCTGGACACGCCCGACATGGTGCTGGCCGACATCAGGGACGCTCGGGTCGTGGAGGAGATCTTCGCTCTGCATCGTCCCGAGGTCGTCTTCCACGCCGCAGCGCTCAAGCACCTGCCGATGCTCGAGCAGTATCCCGACGAGGGCTGGAAGACGAACGTCCAAGGAACGCTGAACGTGTTGGAGGCGGCTCGCAAGGTCGGCTGTGCCCAGTTCGTCAACGTCTCCACCGACAAGGCCGCCGATCCCAGCTGCACCCTCGGACGGACCAAACGCATCGCCGAGCGCGTCACCGCCTGGTACAGCGCGAATGCCCCCGGTACCTACATCTCGGTCCGGTTCGGCAACGTGCTCGGCAGCCGGGGGTCGGTCCTGCACTCGTTCATGGAGCAGATCCATCGCGGCGGTCCGGTGACCGTCACGCACCCGGACATCACGCGGTACTTCATGACCGTTCCGGAAGCATGTCAGCTCGTCATCCAGGCCGGCGCCATCGGGGAGGCCGGTGAGGTGCTGATCTTCGACATGGGAGAGCCGGTCCGGATCCTCGACGTCGCACAGCGGCTGGTGGCGCGGTCGGGAAAGGAGATCGAGATCGTCTTCACCGGTCTCCGCCGGGGCGAGAAGCTGCACGAGGCGCTGTTCAGCACGGGGGAGCAGGGAACCCGGCGCCAGCATCCACTGATCACCCATGTCCCGGTTCCGCCGCTGCATCGGGCCGACGTCGGGTCGTTCTCGCAGCGACCGGAGCTCAGGCCTGTGGCCGTCGCAACCGGCTCCGATCGGGTGGGCTAGCAGATGCATGTCCTGATCACCGGAGGTGCGGGCTTCGTCGGCTCCAACCTGGCCGAGGCCGCGATCGCGAGCGGCTGGAGTGTCACCGTTCTCGACAATCTCGCGACCGGCCATGTCGACAACCTGCTCGGGCTCGACGTGGACTTCGTCAAGGGTTCCGTCACCTGCGCCGACGACGTCATGCGCGCCATGCGGGACGTCGACGCGGTCGTCCACCTCGCCGCGCTCGGCAGTGTTCCGCGCAGTATCGCCAACCCGATGG
This sequence comes from Microlunatus ginsengisoli, assembly GCF_039537205.1. NCBI lineage: Bacteria > Bacillati > Actinomycetota > Actinomycetes > Propionibacteriales > Propionibacteriaceae > Microlunatus > Microlunatus ginsengisoli. Next base: position 191,826 of record NZ_BAABAB010000005.1, read on the forward strand.
CAACTCACGAAGCGAATGCCACCGGCACCCTGACGGTGCTGGAGTGTGCCCGCCGGACCGACATCCGGCATGTCGTCTACTCCTCGTCGAGCTCGGTGTACGGAAGCAATCCTGCGCTGCCCAAGGGCGAGCGGGAGTGGGTGCGGCCGATGAGTCCGTACGCGGTGTCGAAGTTGGCGGCGGAGCAGTACGTGCTGGCCTACCAGCAGTCGTTCGGCCTGAGCACGCTCGCCTTCAGGTTCTTCAACGTCTACGGACCCCGGCAGCGTCCCGGCCACGCGTACGCCGCGGTCATCCCGGTGTTCCTGGATGCGGTTCGCCGCGGCTCGGCGATACCGATCAACGGCGACGGCAGCAACTCTCGTGACTTCACCTACGTCGGCACGGTCTGCGACGTGCTGCTGCGCGCACTCGCCCGCGGGGTGTCGCATCCGGAGCCGGTCAATCTCGCGTTCGGCACCAACACGAGCCTGCTGGACCTGGTCGAGGTGATCGAGGACGTCACCGGCTGCCAGTCGCCGCTCGAGCACCGCGGGCCTCGACCCGGCGACGTACCGCACTCGCAGGCGGACAACGCGGTCCTCCGCGGTCTCTTTCCCGACGTCGCACCGGTCCCCCTCCGCGACGGCATCGACCGCACCTACACCTGGTTGAGGGAGCAGTCATGAAGAAGCTCGTCGTGATGGGCCAGGGCTACGTCGGGCTGCCGATGGCGCTTCGTGCGGCCGCGGTCGGGATGGACGTCGTCGGCCTGGACTCCGACGCCGCCCTGGTCGAGCGGCTCAATGCCGGCCGGTCGCACATCACCGACGTCTCGGTCGACGAGCTGCGACAAGGTCTCGACTTCGGGTACTCGGCGTCCGCCGATCCCACTTGCATCGCCGATGCCGACGTGGTGCTGGTCTGCGTGCCGACGCCGCTGCACCGAGACGGCGGCCCGGACCTCACAGCGATCCTCGACGCGGCCGGGGTCATCGGTCGCCATGTCCGCAAGGGAACGCTGGTGGTGCTGGAGTCGACCACCTACCCCGGCACGACCGAGGAGGTCTTCGCGCCGCTCGTGCTCGGTGACCAGTGGGCACAGGGCGAGGTCATGATCGCCTTCTCGCCCGAGCGGATCGATCCCGGCAACCAGGTGTACGGGGTCCGCAACACACCCAAGGTGGTGGGCGGCCTGACAAGCAGGTGCACCGAGGCCGCGGTGGAGTTCTACGGCATCCTGGTGGACACGGTCGTCGCGGCCAAGGGAGCCAAGGAGGCCGAGATGGCCAAGCTCTTGGAGAACACCTTCCGGCACGTCAACATCGCCCTGGTGAACGAAATGGTGCGGTTCTCCAACGAGCTCGGCATCGACCTCTGGGACGCGATCGACTGCGCTGCCACCAAGCCGTTCGGCTACATGGCGTTCCGCCCCGGTCCCGGGGTCGGCGGGCACTGTATCCCGGTCGATCCTGCCTACCTGAGTCATCGGGTGAAGGCCGAGCTGGGGTACGCCTTCCGGATGGTCGAGCTGGCCGAGGAGATCAACCGAGCCGCACCGCTGTACACCGCGACCCGAGCCCTGGAGCTGCTCAACGATCGAAGGATGGCGGCGAACGGGGCTCGGATCCTGCTCCTCGGTGTGACCTACAAGCCGGACGTCGCCGACTGCCGCGAGACACCGGCGATGCCGCTGGCCCGCAAGCTCATCGACTGGGGAGCGGTGGTCTCGTACCACGACCCTTATGTTCCGGGCTGGCGGGTCTCGCCCGGCCGATCGCTCAATCGAGCTGCCGACCCGTACGAGGCAGCTGAGCAGGCCGACCTCACCATCCTTCTCCAGCCGCACGGGAGTTACGACCTGGCCCGACTGGCCGCATCGTCGCGGCTGCTGCTCGACACGCGGGGGGTCGTCACCGCGTCCGGCGTCGTGCGGCTCTGACGTGACTCCAGCCGAGCCGCTGCCCGGGGAGGACCCGCGCCCCGCAACCGTCATCGTCGGGCGGGACAGCAACCTGTCTGCCCGGCTGGCGAAGCGGGCGCCGGCGCCGACGTTGATCTCAGCGCGCGAGTTCAGCTCTGAAGGCTTCCGGAGACAGCTGCCGGCCGGGCCGTTCAGCCTGGTCCTGAACAACTTCCAGGCCGCGACCAGGCTCGACGACGTGCGCAATCCGGAGTCCTTCGTCCAGGTCTCGCTCGGGGTGACCGCGAGCATTCTCGGATCGCTGGCCGACTACGACGTTCGCAAGATCATCTACACCAGCAGCGCGTCGGTGTACGGCGACAACACCTCGTGTCGTGAGGACGACCGGCTGATGGCCGACTCGTTGCACTCGAGTCTCAAGGTCGCCAACGAGTCGCTGGTGCGCAGTGCCGGGCGACGGCACGGTATCGATACGACGATCGTGCGGTTGTTCAACATGTACGGCGGAGACGACAACTTCTCGCTGATCGCCAAGATCATCGACGCGGCCCGGCTCGGCACTCCGCTGCGGGTCGCCAACCGGGGCAACGCGGTCCGCGACTTCATTCATGTCGACGACGTCGTCGACGTGTACGAGGTGCTGCTCGATCGTCGCGACATTCCCGTCGTCAACGTCGCGACCGGTTTCGGCACATCCGTCCGGTCGATCCTCGACGCGGTCCGGCGGGAGGGGTACGAGCTCGAGATCGAGTCCGTCCGGCGACGCGAGATCGACGTCTCGATCGCGGACGTGACCGTGCTGTCGGGACTCGTCGACGTCGGCCGGTTCGGTCGGGTCGTCGAGCACGTGCTGGAGTCGATCCGCCGATGAGACCCAGGCTCCACCTGGCGACGACCGTGCCCCAGTCGCTCGACAGCCTGCTCGTCGGCCAGCCCGCGTACCTGAGCAGGCAGTTCGACGTCACGGTGATCTCCTCACCCGGCGATCGCTTGGACGCCGTGGCCGACCGCGAGGGGGTGGCCGCGTTCGGCGTGGAGATGAAACGAGCAGTGACGCCGCTCGCGGACGTGGCTGCGCTTTGGCAGCTGTGCCGGTGGTTTCGCCGGACCCGGCCGCAACTGGTGCAGAGCTACACGCCGAAGGCGGGGCTGTTGGTGATGGCCGCCGCGGCGCTGGCCCGGGTCCCTGTCCGGGTCCACGGGATCGTGGGGATGCCACTGATGGAGGCGTCCGGACTTCGTCGGCAACTTCTGCTGGCCGCGGAACGTGCAACGTACGCCCTGTCCACCCGGCTGACCTGCAACAGCACGGGACTGCGGTCCTGGGTACTGGACCACGTCAGCAGCGCCCGGCGGATCGACGTGATCGGCGAGGGCTCGATCAACGGTGTGGATCCCGCCCGGTACCGGCCGGCGGACGCGAACGCTCGTGCCTCGGCACGCCGACTCTTCGGCATCGACGAGGACGCGACGGTGATCTTGTACGCGGGCAGGCTAGTCGGCGACAAGGGGATCGGGGAGCTGTTGCTCGCCTTCGAGCAGCTCCGGTCCGAGCACGACGACGTGGTGCTGCTGCTGGTCGGGTCGGCCGAGCCCGAGCGGGACCCGCTGTCCGAGCAGGCGGCGCAGCTGCTGCGGTCCTCGGACGGGATCGTCAACGTGGGCTGGTGCGACGACGTGCGGCCGTACTACTCCGCTGCCGACATCTTCGCCCTGCCGAGCTATCGCGAAGGTCTGCCGAACGCGCTGCTGGAGGCGTCGGCGTGCGGGCTCGCCTGCGTGGCGACCGACATCAACGGGTGCAACGAGGTCGTCGCTGACGCGGAGACAGGCCTCCTGATCCCGGTGCGGGACAGTGCCGCACTCGCGTCCGCCCTGGAGCGGCTGCTCGATGTCGATCTTCGGGCCCGGCTGGGGTGCGCGGCCCGGCGGCGGGTGCGCGAGCGATACGACCAGCGCCTCTTCTGGGAGAGCCTGCTCGACTTCTACCGGTCGGTTGTCCGTCCGGCGGCCGATCAGCGCGCCTCAGACCGCGGCTCCTTCGTCGACGGATCGGGCGCTGCGTAGCGACCACAGCGCAGCGACCGTGCCGAAGACCGTCTGCAGGACGTACATCACGACGATGCCGAGGGCGGTTCCGGTCAGGCCGAACGCCTTGGTCGCGAGATACATCACGGGCAGCGTCACAGCGATGCTCGCGCACACCACGACGGGCTGCCAGCCGAAGCGGGTGGTGCTCACCACGGCATAGGACGCGATGGTCGCCAGCCCGGCGGCCGTCGCTCCGGCCACCAACAGCAGCAGCAGTCCGACCGAGACGGGAACGGCGTCTCCCAGCAGCCAGTGGGCGACCTGCGGTCCGCAGACGACCGCGCCGACGGCGCCCAGGAAACCCAGTCCCCAGATGACCACCGACATCCTCAGCATCGAGATCACCAGCTCCTTGGAGCCGTGATGCCGGACCGCGACGGACAGCGATCGTACGTTCGCCTGCCCGAGCGAGTTGGCCAAGATCGTCACGACCGTCATCGGATAGGCGAGAATCGCGAACACACCGAGCGCGTCGGCGTCGAGGAGTCCTGCGACCGTCAGCCGGGGAACGGCGAACGACAGCGAGGAGAGGGCGGCCGCCAGACCCAGCGGCCAGCTTCGTCGCACCAGGTCACGCGCACGAAGGGCCGGTCCGGCGGCGGTGGAGCGGGAATCCGCCGCGCTGGCTCGCGGATAATCCAGCAGCAGGAGTTGCAGCGTCCAAGTGACGGCGAGCGCGATCAGTGCGGCCTGGAGCCCCCAGAGCCAGGCAGCTGCGCTGACGAGGACCAGCGTGACCGCTCCGCGGAGGAGCTGGGAGAAGGCGATGGCAGCCAGGATCTCGCGGCGCTGGTACTCGCCGTAGCAGACGTCGAGCACGCTCTCCACCGCCTTCGAGGCGGCGACCAGGACGACCACGACCACGAACGCCGGCTCGGGCCGGACGAGGCAGCCGATCAGGCTGCCGACCAGCAGGGCCAGCACGGCCAGGGCCGTCGAGAGCCGGGTGTAGGTCGAGAACGAGGTGGCGGAGTGATCGACGCTCAGGGTGGTCCGAAGACGTAGTCCGAGCCCGAGCTGGACCGGCGCGGTGACGGCCAGGGCGAGGGCGTACAGGCCGACCTCGGTCGGTCCGAGGATCCGAGCCAGCACGACGAGGATCGCGAACTGGGCCAGCGCGTACCCGCAGTTTCCGATCAGGACCGGTCGGGTCCGCAGCCGCAGCGACCGCCGGCTCAGCGTCGCCGTGTCGTCAGCCATCGCGCTCGGTGGCCCTGGTACGGGCGAAGAACACGACAAGGATCATCACCATCGCCTGCTTGATCAACATCCACAAGACGTTGTCCAGGTCGCTGGCCAGTGCGACGATCACCGTCGCGGGCAGCCAGGCCGCGAGCAGCTTTGCCGACGGATCGTCCGGAGCCAACGAGTCCGACCAGTAGCGATCGGCCCAGCGGACCAGCACCGCGAAGGGCAGGAAGGCGACGATGCCACCGACCAAGCCGAAGTTGATCATTCCTTCCCCGGCCAGACCGTAGATCCGGCTCGACCGCTCGCCGACGGCGTAGGAGCCGGCACCGTTGAGCAGCTCGGTGCCCGCGGCGACCTTGTCGTCGTCCGGAGTGGGAGCGATGGCGTCCGGCGCCAGCCGGATCACGTCGCCGATGTACGTCGCGCCCCAGCTCAGCTCACCACCGCTGCCGAGCCGGTCGATCACCAGGCTCTGCGTGCCGGCGCGACCGAAGTCCTCCAGCAGCAGGAGCTCGAAGGTGCGGCCTGTCTCCGCCGACATTGCCGCGATTGTCGTGCGATCGTCTGCGAGCCGGAGAACCTCGGCGCCCACCGTCTTGTAGAACCCGTAGAC
>NZ_BAABAB010000005.1:197643-347420 GCF_039537205.1 Microlunatus ginsengisoli
CACTGCGGCGGTGATCGCGGGCCAGACCGTCTCGGCTCGACTGCCGCGCAGGCCACCGACGACGAGTTGCGCCACGACGAACGCGGCGAGGGCGGCAAGGGTGAGCGGTGTACTCGCACGGAGCCAGCGGCGTCCGGTGACGAGAACCGTCATGAAGAGCACCATCGGCCACGACTCGGCGAGCAGCAACAGCCAGCCCCGGCCCGCCAGCAGTTCTCGATGTCCGGCGACGACCCGTAGGTACTGTGCCGGGCCACCGAAGGCCAGGAGCAGCACGACGAGAGCGCCGAACCCGACGGCGACGACGGCTGAGCTCGCGGTTATCAGTCGGTGCTCGTCCAGTCGATGTGCGACTCGCGGTCCACGTGGCGCCGGTCGAAGCGACAGGACGAAGCGGTAGATCAGCAGGCCGGAGGCGTTGACCACACCGAGCAGAGCGAGCGACTGGCGCCAGTCCTGGGCCGGTGAAACGTAGCGCGGCCAGTAGTCCAACGCGACGTGCAGCAGCGGACCGAGATAGCACAGGTGCAGCCCGAACAACGCCACGACGGCCCGGGGCTGGAAGGTCTCGAGCCGGCCGCGGACCCAGTCGACGGCGTCGACGCCGAGCAGGACTCCGGCGACACTCGTGGGCACGATCAGCCAGTGCCACAACGCCGGGACGAAGGCGCAGAAGAGCGTGCTCGTCGTGATCACCAGGCCGGCGCTGATCAACCAGCTGACCAGGCGAGCGTCCGAGGCCGAGACCGTACTCGTCTGCTCTGCGGTGGATCCTGGCGGCAACCGTCGTCGCCGCTGCCCGATCCGACCGCGGGTGCTCGTCATCACGTGGCTCACGAGTCGCCCCGATTGGCCTCGACGGGGACCTTCCCCCGTGACGTCAGCTCGGCGAGCGCCGCATACCAGGCCGATCGGCGACGGGCCATCTCCTCCGGTCGGAAACGCTGCGCGGTCTGCCAGGCGATCTGTGACGCGGCAGCCGCGAGCCGGGGGTCGTCGGCGAGGCGGGTGATCAACGTCGCGAGCCGGACCGGATCGTCGGGAGGGACGAGAAGCTCGGCCGGCAGGAGCTCGGGAATGCCGCCCACGGTGGTGCCGATCGACGGCACACCCCGCGCCATCGCCTCGATCAGCGCCCGGGGCAGTCCTTCGGTGCGGGAGGGCATGCAGAAGAGGTCGGAGGTGTCCAGCAGCTCCCGCAGCCTCGTCCTCGAGTCCACCCGTCCGACGAACTCGACCCTGTCCTCGACGCCGGTCCGCGCAGCAAGACTCCGCAGCAGGGCAGAGTGACGCCCGTCGCCGACCAGTCGCAGCCGCAGCTCTGGGTAGTCGGCCCGCAACAGGCCCACGGCACGGATCAGATCGTCGTGACCCTTGTACAGCTGGTCATGGGTCCCGACCGCGATCAGCCGGCGGATCGCGGGCCGCTCGGACCGGGGGGCAGCGGTGAAGTCGTCCTCGTGCAGATCGACGTTGGAGAAGACATGGGTCGAGGTCGCCCGGCTGGCGGGATAGTGCCGTTGCAAGGTCTGCTCGGTGACGTAGTGAGCGGTCGCGGCGCCCCCGACCGCCCAGCGCATCACGACGCCACAGGCTGCGGCGAGCCGGACACCGGCCGAACCGGCGACGCCGGACCGGAGGACATCCACTGGGTCCCCGACTACCTCCACTGCATAGCGACGGCCCCGCAGCCGGCACCACAGCGAACCGATGAAGCCGATCGGCCCCGGCAGGCGGAACATGCACAGCGAGATGTCGGACGTGGTGCGGATCACCGCGGTCACCAGCCGGGGGAGTTGGGCGAGCAGCTGGCGAGGACCCGTGTAGTACGGCAGTGGCCGCACCTCGATCGGACCGACCGACAAGGCGTCGTCGTCGCCCGGCCGCACGTCACCGACCCTCGCCACCAGCTGCGCATCTGCCCATCGATCGCGATAGGGCCGCCACGCACCGTCGGCACTGCTGCGATCCAGTGTGACGAACCCACCCGCGGGCTCCCGGTACAGCCGTGCCTCGGTGAAGATCCTGATCGGCGCGGAGCCGTCTGCGACGGCAGCCGCCGGGGCCGCGTCGGCGCGGGACGGCCTCATCGCGCCGGCACTCCCTTGACCACCGCACCGGGCGGGACGTCCTTGGTGACGCAGGCTGCGGCTCCGACGGTGGCCCCGGCCCCGATCCGCAATCCTTGCAGCACCACGGCGCCGGCGCCGACCAGGCATCCGTCGGCGAGTTCGCAGGCGCCGGAGACGACAGCTGCAGGATTGACCGAAACGAAGGAACCGAGCACCGTGTCGTGACCGATCGTCGCGTTGGGGTTGACGTGGGCGTGCGACCCGAGCGTGACCATGGTGGAGATCTGTGCACCGGCGCAGATCACCGATCCGGGTGCGATCTCGGTCCCGAAGCCGACGGTCGCCGCCGGGTGGCGGAGGACGGCCGCCGTGTGCCCGTGGCGCTCGAACTCCCAGGCGAGGCGCCGCCTGATCTGTGGACTCCCGATCCCGATCACGAAGCACCCGGGTTCCGCACCGCCCAACCAGCGGTCGACGGTGCCCCGGTAGCGAGCGCCGCGATGGCTCAACCGATTGAGATCGGCCTCCGTCGGCGCGTCGTCCAACACGCCGACGAGATCCCAGACGGGTTCGGGTGCCGCCTGGTTGACCGCGTCGATCACGTCCAACAGCTCCCTCCCGAAGCCGCTGGCGCCGACGCTGACCACCTGCGTACTCACCGGGAAGAGCTTCCGGTGAAGGGACTCATCGTCACGTGACCGGCCTGGGACACCTGACCGACCCTCGCGAGCTGAGCGAACGTCCTCAGGATGATGGTGAGGTCCAGCGCGAACGATCGGTGCTGAACGTAGTCGACGTCGAGGGCCAGACGATCCGCCCAGCTCAGCGAGTTGCGGCCGCTGACCTGCGCCAGACCGGTCAGTCCCGGCCTCACGTCGTGTCGACGGGACTGTTCCGGTGTGTAGAGCGGCAGGTACTCCATCAGCAACGGGCGCGGTCCGACGACGCTCATCTCACCACGCAGGACGTTGATCAACGTCGGCAGCTCGTCCAGGCTGCTCGCTCGGAGGAACCGACCCAGTGGGGTCAGCCGCTCGGCGTCGGTGACGATCCCGCGCTCTGGGTCGGGCGCGCTCATGGTGCGGAACTTGATCAGCGTGAACGGCTGGCCGGCCAGTCCCGGCCGGACCTGCCGGAACAGAACGGGACGGCCCAGGCGCGCCGCGATCGTCGCAGCCACGACGATCTGGATCGGAAGGCTCAGCGTCAGCGCCACAGCGGCCGTGGCGACGTCGAAGGTGCGCTTCAGCGCATCAGCCCGCATGGTCGTCCCGCGCGCGCAGGAACTGCCCGATCGAGGCCAGGATCCGATCGATCGCAAGATCGTCGAGACTCGACCCGCTCGGCAGCGAGAGCCCGTTGCGGTACAGGCGATCCGCTGTCCCGTCCAGATAGCTGGTCAGGCCGCTGAAGACCGGTTGGGCGTGCATCGGCTTCCATAGTGGGCGGGCCTCGATCCTGTCGTCCGCCAGCCATCGGCGGAGGTCCTCCGCCGTCCACCCGGCACGGTCCGGTTCGACGATGATCGAGGTCAGCCAGTAATTCTCCCGATCGGGGCCGTCGCACTCACCGCCGTCAGATCCGATCACGTCGACGCCGTCGACCGGGTCCAAGAACTCGACGTACCTGCAGCGGATCCGGCGTCGTCGCTCGATCATCTGCGGGAGCCTCGACAGCTGGGCGCGGCCGAGGGCGGCCAGCAGATTGGACATCCGGTAGTTGTAGCCGACCTCGGTGTGCTCGTAGTGGGTACACGGTTGGCGAGCCTGGGTGGACAGGTAGCGGGCGTGGTCCGCGATGCGAGCGTCGTCGGTCAGCAGGGCACCGCCACCGGACGTGGTCATCACCTTGTTGCCGTTGAACGAAATCGCCGACGCGTGCCCCGACGACCCGGCCGGCCGGCCGTCGCGTCGTGCCCCGAAGGCCTCGGCCGCGTCGACCAGCACCGACGCGTTCCAGCGCGCGGCCAGGGCCGAGATCGCCGCATGATCAGCCATCCGGCCGAGCAGGTCGACGGGCACGATCGCCGCTACGTCGACACCTTTGGCACTCAGGTCGATCATCGCGGCCTCGAACTGCGCCGGCGTCGTGCAGCCGCTCTGATCACAGTCGACCAAGACGGGCCGAGCGCCGGTGTAGATGATCGCGTTGATCGTCGCCGCGAAGGTCAAGGTCGAGGTCAGGACGGTGTCGCCCGGCCCGACGCCGAGAGCCAGCAGGCCGAGATGGAGTGCTGCCGTTCCGCTGGACAGCGCCACGGCATGCTCGCGCTCTGCGCTCGCGGCGAGCTCGTGCTCGAACGCATCCAGCTCCGGCCCGCGGGGTGCGACCCAGCCCGATCGCAGCGCGCGGACGAGCGCCTGCTCCTCGGCGAGGCCGACGTCAGGAGCGGAGAGATAGATGGGTGATCGATCATCGCCGGGGGCCGAGCGAACCAGGGTGTCGGTGATGCCGGCGGCGTCAGCGGCGCGATCGGTCGACAGCTGGATCTCGGGGAACACGCCGTACGTCCTCTCTGATCAACATCGCTGTCTGCGTTCTGATCTTGCGGCATACCCCGAGGACCGCCGTACGGCGAACGAGTGCGAGGCTACCGTATCGGTTCGCCGGTTAGCCATTTGCCGAGCTGTGGGCGATGATCGGTGATGGACGTGGGCCGACGCGCTTTGCCATGATGTGGACCCAGCACCTCGGGGGAGTTGCAGGAACTCGACGACGGAAGGACCCCGGTGGCGCTGCGAGACTATATCGACATACTCCGGCGGCGCTGGCTCGCCGGACTCGCGGTGGCGCTGACCGTGCTGGCGGCGACAGCCGGCATCACCTTGTTGATGCCCGAGAAGTACACGGCCACAACCCGGTTGTTCTTTGCCGTGCAGGGCACCGAGAGCGTGACGGACCTGGCCCAGGGTTCGACCTTCGCCGAGAAGCAGATCACCTCCTACGCTCAGGTCGCGACGTCGCCGTTGGTGCTCGACCCGGTGATCGACGGTTTGCACCTCGACCTGTCGCCGGCCGATCTCGCCAAGTCGGTGAGCGCCGTCGTACCGACCGACACGGTGATCTTGGAGGTGTCCGTCGTCGACGAGGACCCCGCACAGGCCACGGCGATCGCCAATGCGATCGGTACGGAACTCGCGCGCGTCGTGAGCCAGTTGTCGCCGGAACAGCAGGGTGGCGGCCAGGCCGTCAAGGCGACGATCTTGCAGCCGGCCGTCGTGCCGGTTGCGCCGTCTTCTCCCGACATCGCCCGCAATCTTGCGCTAGGGCTCGTCCTCGCGCTGCTGCTGGGTGTCTTCGCCGCGTTCCTCCGCAACGTGCTGGACACCAAGATCCGGAGTGACGCCGATCTCCGCTCGGTGACCGATGCGCCACTGCTCGGCTCGATCGCCTTCGATGAGTCGGTGCCGACTCACCCCGTGGTGGTTGCCGAAGAGCCGCTCAGCGCCCCCTCGGAGGCCGTACGCAGGCTGCGGACGAACCTTCAGTTCGTCGGGGCACCCGGCCAGTCGAAGAAGGTGGTGATCACCTCGTCGGTTCCCGGCGAGGGCAAGACGACCACCTCGATCAACCTGGCGGTCTCGCTGGCCGATGCGGGCGCCAAGGTCATCCTGGTCGACGCCGATCTTCGGCGCCCAGCTGTGGCCGAGTACATGGGTCTCGAAGGCGCGGCCGGTCTGACCACGGTGCTGATCGGAAAGGTCGAGCTGGCCGATGTCATCCAGCCCTGGCGATCCAGCGGCCTGGACATCCTGCCGTCGGGACAGGTCCCACCGAACCCGAGCGAGCTGTTGGGATCACCGGCCATGGCGGTGCTGTTGGACCAGCTGGGCGAGAGCTACGACGTGGTGCTGCTCGACAGCGCCCCATTGCTGCCGGTCACCGACGCGGCGATCCTGACCAAGCTCGCGGGCGGTGCGCTCGTCGTCGTCGGCGCGGACCGGATCCATCGGCGCCAGCTGGAGGACGCCCTCGAGGCGTTGGCGACGGCCGGGGCCGAGGTCCACGGGCTGGCGCTGAACAAGGTCGCCAAGCGCGATACCCAGCCGTACGCGTACCACGGCGGCTACTACCGAGCGTCCGCGAGTGATCGCGCAACGGACAGCGCCGGTGATTCGCGACCGAGCGAGGCCGCCGACCAGTCCGACGCGACCTACGCCGCGTCGGAGGAGTCCTCAGCCGTGACCGTCGGCAGGGGTGGTCGCTGAGGAGCCGCCGTCCGGCGGGCTGACTCGCTCGCCGGTAGCGATGTGGGCGATCTCGTCGGCATCGCCTCCCCGGACGACGACCAGTGATCCGCCACCGATCAGCGCGGCCACGATCCCGTCGCGGGCGGTCGCCCAGGGTTCGCCGGGCACGAGCAGGCGGCGCTGGTCGGAGCCGTCCAGCTCGGCGAGCTCGGCCTGGGTCAGCCGGCGCTCGTCATCGACCCAGGCCGGCGCCGACCCGCTGACCGGGCTGGGGGAGTAGCTGTCCGGCTGGGCCCGGACCGCTAGGTCCACGTCTGTGACCGACGCCGGCAGGCCGGTCCCGAGCCCGGTGGCGAACGGGTGCAGTGAGCAGGCCAGGACGTCGGCGGCATCGCCGACGTACGGCTGCCAGTCCGGCCCGCTGACCAGTACGTCCGCAGCTGCCGGGGTGGACGTCAGGTCGACGTACGCCCCGACCTGCCAGACCGCGAGCTGCCAGACCGCCGTCATCCAGTGGCCGGGGTGTGTCCGGGCCAGCGGCAACCGGACCGCGTCACCCGGTGCGACCGCCAGGTCCCAGGTCAGCAGGTTGGCCGTCTTGGCCACCCAGTTGCCGACGGTGATCGCGGACAGCTCGGTCCGCTCACCGGCGGCGACGTCGTAGTAGGTGATCAGCGGGCCGGCTCCGGCCGCCGTGATGCGGCTCCGTAACAGGTCGGCGACGAGCAGGTTCACGACGGACGAGCCTAATCAGAGGCCCCGTTAGGCTGACCGCCATGGTGGATGGTCGATACGTACTCATCATGGCCGGCGGCTCGGGCAAGCGGCTCTGGCCGCTGTCTCGGCAGGACATGCCCAAGCAGCTGCTCAAGGTGGTCGGCGGCCGGAGCCTGCTCCGGATCGCGTTCGACCGGTTGGACGGGATCGTGCCGGCGGACCGGGTGTTCGTCTGTACCGGCGCGGACTACGCCGACGTGGTGGCCGAGGAACTGCCCGAGGTGCCGGCCGCGAACATCCTCGGCGAGCCGGAGGGCCGGGACTCGCTGAACGCCGTCGCCTGGCCGGCCGCGATCCTCGCCGCACGCGATCCGGAGGCCGTGGTCGCGGTGGTCACCGCCGATCAGATCATGCACCCGGTCGCGGCGTTCGGGGTCGCGCTGGAGGAGGGCTTCGCGGTGGCCGAGGAGGACCCGCGGGCGCTGGTCACCTTCGGCGTCGTGCCGACCTCCCCGCACACCGGCTACGGCTATCTGCAGCGGGGGGAGGACCTGCCCGGTCACCCGAGTGTCAGCCGGGTGCTCGCGTTCAAGGAGAAGCCGGACCGGGCGACCGCGGAGGCCTATCTCGCCACGGGTCAGTACTGGTGGAACTCGGGGATGTTCGTCTGGCGCGCGACCACCCTGCTGGACCAGCTCCGGCAGCTGCTGCCGGAGACGTATGCGTCGGTGCTCGAACTCGCCCAGCACGGCGACCGGCTGGCCGAGATCTATCCGAGCCTGGTCAAGATCAGCGTCGACTACGCCGTGATGGAGCCGGTGTCGCTCGGTCGCGGGAGCGCGCATGTGGTGGCGGTCCGGCTGCCGATCACCTGGCACGACGTCGGCGGCTTCGCCGCGCTGTCGGAGCAGTTGCCGCGCGACCCGCAGGGCAACGCCACGTCCGGATCCAGCGTGCTGGTCGACGCCCGCGACAACCTGGTGATCAACAACGCCGAGGAGGGCCGTCTGGTGGCGGTGGTCGGGCTGTCCGAGACCGTCATCGTGCAGACGCCGCAGATCACCCTGGTCTGCCCGATGAGCGATGCCGAGCGGGTCAAGGAGCTGGTCGCCCAGGTGACCAGCCAGCTGGGCCGCGCGTACGCCTGACTCCGCGGCAGGGCTCAGGCGCCGTTCGGCTCCGGTGCGCTCGTGGCGGGGTACTTGGCCATGAACTCCTGGATCGCCTGCCCGCTGACCGACGCGCAGGCCTGCCGGGTGCCCTTCTGCAACGACTGCTCGCCCGGGTTGGACGGGTCGGCGTACCACCTGGTCAAGACCACGTTCTTGCCGTCCGGGAAGCCGGCGCCGTCGGAGTCGGACCAGGGTGCGGCGATGAACTTGTCGGCCGGGTTGTAGTCCTCCGCGGTGAAGGTCTTCGAGATCTTCTCCAGCTGGTCGATCTGGTCGGCCGGCATGGTGTCTCGATACCAGACGACGGTGTACCCGTGTTCGAGGTTGTGCACCAGCGTCTCGACCGCGGGCCGGTCGGCGGTGCTGTAGAAGCGCTTGGTGAACGGCGCCGGGCTCGGGTAGTGCTTGCCGGAGTCGGGCGGGGTCTGGTCGTACTTCACCTTGGTGCCCTCGGCCACGTGCTCCTGGTTGCCGGTCGCGGCGTGCTCGGAGACGGCGTCGCAGCCGGCGGCCGAGGCGCTGACGCCGATGTCGGCGATGGTCGCGCTGCGCGCCCGATAGTCCTCGACGAATAAGTAGACCGGGTAGGCGAGCAGGGCGGCGGCCAGCAGCACGCAGATCCCGAGCAGCAGCAGGGACCGGCGGCGCTGCTCCTTCTTCCGGGCAGCCTCGAACGAGGCCATCCGCGCCCGGCGGGACGTGCCGGAACCGCCGGTGTCGGAGGTCGCCGCGCTCTTCTTCGGCTTGGCACTGGCCACGGTGGAGGTCCTCCGGAGGTGTCGGGTTCTGCGGGCGTACGTCGCGCCCGGACGCAAACCGAGCGCGCGCAGTCTAGTCTGCCGGGCTGTGTCGGGTCCTCGGTCGCGCCGGACCGACGGTCGTCGGGCTCACCGCGGAGGCGCGGCGAGGGTGGTGCGCACGACGCGCCCCAGCAGGTCACGCTCGGCGGGCGGGCAGAGTTCCTGAACGGCCGCAACCAGTTCGTCGCCCTCCAGGCCGGCGAGCTGTTCGTACGCTCCCGGCCGGCCGGCAGCGGCCAGCACGGCGGCCACGACCGCCTCCCGCGAGCCGTGGGCGAACAGGTCGTCGGCGGCCGGCCGGATCAGCTCGGCCGCCCGAGGCGGCGGCTCGGCCGGCTCGTCCGGAATGCCGGACTCGGCCACGACCAGGTGTGACAGCCCGCGGACGATCGCGACCGGACGCCGGGCGAGCTTGCCCTTGGCCAGGTCGGCCGCGGCCGCGAGCTCGTCGGCGACGGCCGTCACGGTCACCAGCAGCGGGTTGCCGTAGCCGTCGGACTCGCCGGCGTACGACCGCTTGACCTGCACGCCGGCCGCCCCGATCGCGTGGTCGGTCTGGCCGATCCGCCAGGCGCGTCCCGCCGTGTCGGACACGATCACGCCGACCGGGCCCCCGACCGCGGCGGACAACCCGGCGCGCAGCCGTTCCGCGCTGTCGTCGGGGTCGACGGGCAGCAACAGCACCTGACCCGGTTCGACGTTCGACGCATCGACCCCGGCCGCGGCCTGGACGAGGCCGAGGCCGTTCCGGACGATCCGCATCGGCCCACGCCAGGCGACCGTGTCCACCGTCTCGGCGGCGACCGCTGACGTCCGGTCGGCGGCGGCCAGCCGGCGGCCCTCGGCCTTGCTGACGATCTTGGACGTGACCACCGCGATGTCTCCGGCCGCCAGCGGCCCGCTGGGGTCGGCCGCGACCGCATCGAGCACGACCCGGACCAGATCGCTGTCCGGGCCGATCTCGCCGATGCCGTCCGGGGCGAAGATCGCGATCACGGCAGCGCGCCGACCGCGGCCCGGACGAAGCGCGCCGTCGCCTCGGGCGAGCTCATCAGCAGCGGCGTGGCCAGCGTCTGCAGATCGTCCCCTTCGCGAGCCCCGGCGGTTGCGGAGACCGCGCCGGGAGCGTCCGCGCTGTCGACCACCCACAGGTCGAGCAGGCCGCCCGCGGCCCGGTGGCCGTAGTGCCGGCCGACCGCGCCCGCCTGCACCTCGACGCCGATCGCCGGCAGCAGCCGGTGCGCCATGCCGAGCACCGGGGCGCCCGCCAGGATGCCGCTGAAGCCGATCACCGGGGCCGGGCCGGCCAGCAGGGCGGACCGCAGCCCGGGGACGGCCAGGATCGGGCCGATCGACACCACCGGGTTGCTGGGGGCGAGCAGCACGAGGTCTGCGGCGGCGAGCGCGTCGAGGACCCCGGCTGCCGGAGTGCTGTCCTCGATCCCGACCTGGATCACGGCCAGGGCGGGCGGTTCGGCGTGCAGCCGGACCCAGTACTCCTGGAAGTGCACCGCGCGCCGGCCCGACGGCTCGTCCGGCGCGGGGATCAGCACGTGGGTCTCCACCCGGTCGTCGCTCATCGGCAGCAGCCGCAGCCGGGGATCGTGGGCGAGCCAGCGACTGCACAGCGCCGCGGTGACCTCCGACAGCGGATAGCCGGCGTTCATCAGCTGGGTCCGGACGAGGTGGGTCGCGATGTCGCGGTCGCCCAGGGCGAACCAGAGCGGCTCGACGCCGTACGTCCGCAGCTCGTCCAGCACCTGCCACGTCTCCCCGGACCGGCCCCAGCCGCGCTCGACGTCGTTGCCGCCGCCGAGGGCGTACATCATCGTGTCGAGGTCGGGACAGATCCGCAGCCCGTGCAAGGTGATGTCGTCGGCGGTGTTGACGATCGCGGTGATCTCGGCATCGGGATACGCCGCGCGCACGCCGGTGGTGAACCGCGACCCGCCGACGCCTCCGGCCAGAACCACGATGCGCACCGGAAGAGCCTATGTGTGCCCGGTTTCCGGGTCGGCGACAGGTGTTTCTCTGGTTTGGTCCGCTCAACACGGGCTCGAGCGCCGATCTCGCCGGCCTCGCGAACGCGCACCCATGCGCCGCCGAGCACCACACCGGCCGGCGGCGGCACCATTAGGGTGAGGAGCGTGCCCGATCTGCGCTCCTGGCGCTTGCCGGTGGCGATCGTCCTGCTCGTCGCGCTGACGGTTCGGGTCGGCGCGGCTTTGATCGCGCTGATGGACGGTGCCGTGGCCGGACTCGACCCGCTGCTGTACCTGGCGAGTGCCGGGGTCGGGCCGGGCGAGGTGGTGGTGGCCATCGGGCTGGCCGCGATGTGCTGGTGGGCTGCGGCGGACGACGTACCCGGGATTCGGGTGGTCGCCGGCATCGGCGCGGCGCTCGTCGCCGTCCAAGTGCTGCTGACCGGCGCCGCCGCGGTGGCGACATTCGCGCTGGGTGGCGGTGCGCTCGGGATGCGGCTGGCGTCGCTGCTGGCTCAGCTCACCTGGCTGGTGGTGCCCGTCGTGACGGCGATCGTGCTGCTGCGGGTGGCGCGCTCCGCCGGCGAGAAGGAACCCGTTCCAGAGGTCGGCCCGGGAGATCAGGCCCCGGCCGGTCAGGCTCGGGCGGAGATCGAGGCGCCGGAGGTCGTGCAGCCCTATCGGGAGGCGGCCGGGTGGGCCCCGGACGAGGCGGCGGGAGCGGTCTGGACCAGCGCGGGCGAAGCTGCCAAGGGCGCCGCGGCATCGGGGTGGGGGAGCTCGGCGTCCGCGGGCACGGACTGGGGCGGTCTCGAGGGCGAGCCCCCGGCTCCGGACTCGCGCCCGCAATCGGACTGACCGAGGGGGATCGGCGCGGAGGGTCGCGGTCGCCACTCGAGCGTGTCCCAGGAACTCGGATCCGCTGGGACGCGTCGGATCCGTTGCAGGGGATCCGAGGACGTACAGGGGATCCGAGGACGCAGGGGAGCCGAGGGACACGATTCGGTCACGACCACGGGGTCGGGCGTGTCGGGGGGCGCAACGACGACCCGGACCTGAAGTGCCGGCGCAGATTACCACCAGTCACATTCGTCCCATCCGAAACAGCAGTGACACGCGGGTGTGATAAGGCGAAAACAGATGCCAATCCAGCGCCCCCATTACCAAACCAACCCTTGACTTCGTAGTATTTGCAGGCATGTAATTTCACTGATGTCATTCACCGCGACGATCTGGCGCTTCGGAGCAGAGGCCTCCGGTCGACGCGGGGTGGCATCGGCTCCGGGAACCGCGAATTCCCGGAGGTGGCTGCCGTCGGGCAGCATGCGGGGCTTGCGCCGAGCAGGCCCGACCGAGATCGGTCCAGCGATGGATCGACCACAAGTTCGGGGTCGAGGAGGCACACGGAATGATCGAGGCACCGCTGGAGGATGAGGGAATCCTCGGCTGGCAGGAGCGAGCGCTCTGCGCACAGACCGACCCCGAGGCCTTCTTCCCCGAGAAGGGCGGTTCCACCCGGGAGGCCAAGAAGGTCTGCCTCTCCTGCGAGGTCCGGTCCGAGTGCTTGGAGTACGCCCTCGCCAACGACGAGCGGTTCGGCATCTGGGGTGGTCTCAGCGAGCGCGAGCGGCGCCGGCTGAAGAAGCGCGCCGTCTAGGGCGTCTCGCCCCGTCCGGTCGCGGCGCGGCCCGGGCGGCCGAGGTCGTGCCGGATCGGCTGTCGGGGTCAGCGATTACACTGGCCCAGCCCGATGGGGCGCCGGCACCGGCTGCCCTTCCGACGCTCGAGCGGCGCCACTCGACGCGCCGAGCCGACTCACTGCACGAGGTTGCGCCCCACACTCATGGTCAACGAAGTCTCCGACGGCGCCCCGATCGGCCACGGCCTCGGTCGCGGCAGCGAGGACGATCGACCCACCGAGATCAGGGTTCGCGGCCACGTGGACGAGAATCCCGACGAGTGGACGCAGTCGCTCCGCGCGATCGAGGTTCCACCCGAGGTCCAGCCCAACCCGTGGGCCTGGATCGACACCGACTCCGACGAGACCCAACTGGTCGATATCGGCCGGCACCACGTGACGGCCGTGCTGGTCACCCTCGATGCCGAACGCTGGCTGCCGGAGACGCTCGCCGGTCTCGCCGCCCTCGAGCACAGGCCCGCCCGGATCATCGCGATCGACAACGAGAGCGCCGACGCCACCCGCCGGCTGCTACGTCGCGCGTTGGAGCAGGAGATCATCGACGCGCTGTACGACGGGGAGCGGGGATTCGGCTTCGGTCAGGCCGTCGCCTCCGCGCTGCGCCAGGACCGGTCGCACCCCACCTCCGGTGTCCCGGTGGTGTCGGCCGGGCCGCGTGAACTGCCGGACGAGCTCGACGACCCGTACGACCCCGAGCAGTTGTACGACACCGAGCAGTTGTACGACCCCGAGCACCTGTACGAGCCCGGCCAGGGCATCGAGCCGAGCGGATCCGAGGATGTGCCGGGTCGGACCGCGCCGGACGAAGCCGAGCCCGACGAACCGGAGCCCGGCGAGCCGGAGCCCGACGCGCGGGACCTCGAGGAGCGGGACCTCGAGGAGCGGGACTCCGAGGAGCAAGGGACAGAGCCCGAGGATCCCGGCGGGGCCGTGGCTGCGCCGAACCACTGGCTCTGGCTGCTGCACGACGACGCCGTACCCGCCCCGGATGCTTTGATCCGGCTGCTCGCTCAGGTCAGCGCCGAACCGAGCATCGACGTCACCGGGCCCAAGCTGTTGTTGCCCCGCCGACGGCGGGCGGGCCAGCCGATCGCCGAGATCGGGGTCTCGATCTCGGGCACCGGCCGGCGCGAGCTGCTGATCGACCCCGGGGAGATCGACCAGGGCCAACGCGACGTGCCGCAGGAACGCCTCGGCGTGTCCACCTGCGGGATGCTGGTCCGGACGGCGGTATGGGACCAGCTCGGCGGCCTCGATCCGGCGCTGCCGGTGTTCCGCGACGGAGTGGAGTTCGGCTGGCGGGCGCACGCTGCCGGCCACCGCGTGGTCACCTGCCCGCAGGCCCAGTTCACCCACCGCCAGGTCGGCCGGGCCGGGCTGCGCCAGGAGAGCGTGATCGGCAAACGGCCCGGCAAGCTCGACCGGCAGCTCGGGATCTTGGTGGTGGTCGGGCACGCCCGGCCGGCGGCGCTGCCGTTCGTCTGGCTCCGGCTGGTGGTCAGCTGTCTGATCCGCTCGGTGGGCTACCTGCTGGGCAAGGTGCCCAGCCGAAGTCTGGACGAGCTCGAGGCACTCGGATCGTTTCTGGCGCACCCCGGCCGGCTGCACGCGTACCGCAAGCGGGTGCGCGGGCAGCGGCCGGTCGACGGCTCCGCCGATGTCATCCGCGCCCTGCGCCCGCCGTGGTGGTCCAGCCTCAGAGTCGCCGGCGAGACGATCACCGGCGCGGTCACCGAGCGCTACCGCTCGGTCGCCGGGGAGCTGGACGCGGCCACTCTGGACGAGCTGACCGGCGACGACTTCGCCGCGGTCGGCGAGGAGAAGCAGGTCACCCCGTGGCTGCGGCCTGCGGTCGTCGCCACGGCGCTCAGCGTCGTCGCCAGCCTGGTCGCGGCCCGCCAGCTGTTCGGTACCGGATCGCTCGCCGGGCCGGCGCTGCTGCCGGCGCCTGACCTCGGCCAGCTCTGGGACTCGGCCACCAGTGCGATCCCGGGTGCCCCCGAACAGATCAGCCCGCCGTGGCTGGCGCTGACGGCGCTCGGATCGACCATCACCGCCGGCCGGCCGGAGTGGTTCGTGACGATCGCGCTGTGCCTGGTCGTCCCGCTGTCGATCCTGACCTCCTACCCCGTCGTCCGGCAGGTGCTGGACGACTGGCGGCTGCGGCTGTGGGCGGCGGTGACTTATGCGCTGCTGCCGGTGCTGCTCGGCGGCACGAACCAGGGCCGGCTCTCGATCAGCGTCGTCGCCGTGCTGCTGCCGCTGCTGGTGCTGGCCGTGCGGGCCATCGCGCTGCGCCGGGTGCGGGCGCCGGAGGCTTGGCGCGGCGGCTGGGGCGCCGGCGTGGTGCTGGTGGTGCTCGTCGCGTACGAACCCGTGCTGTTCGTGCTCGCGGTGCTCCTCGGCATCGCCGGCGCGGTGGCACTGCGACGGACCCCGCGCAAGATCGGCCGGATCGGGATCGCGCTCGCCGTCCCGCTGGTGGTGCTCGCGCCGTGGTGGCCGAGCATCGTCGCCGACTGGGGCCGGCTGCTGGTCGGGCCCGACTCCGCCCTCCGCGGGGTGCCGGCCGCGCCGGAGGTCTGGCAGCTGCTGATCGGGCGGGACCGCGGCGCCGGCCTACCCGCGCTCTGGATCGGGCTGGTCTTCTTCGGCGCAATCTGGCTGCTGGCGCTCGGCGGACTGGTGCGCCGCGCCCGGGAGCGGATGGTGCTGGCCAGCTGGACGACGGCGCTGGCCGCGCTCGCGGTCGCGATCGTGGTGTCCCGGCTGGTGGTCGACGTCCCGCCGATCGGGCTGCAGGTGCGGCCCGCGGTCGGCTCGCTGTTGTTGATCGCCTTCGCCGCGCTTGTCCTGGGCGGGGCGATCGGGCTGGACGGGCTGGCGGGGCAGGTCCGGGCGCAGAGCTTCAGCTGGCTCCAGCCCGCGACGGTGCTGCTCGCGGCGGCGATGGCGGCGGTCAGCCTCGGCGCCGCGACCTGGTGGGTGCTAGCCGGGGCCACCGGACCGATCGACCGGCAGCCGCTGAACGCCATCCCGCCGTACGTCCGCAACGCCATGCTGTCCAGCGCCCAGGTGCGGGTGCTGGCGATCGACCTGTCGAGCCGGGCGGCTCGCTACACCGTGCTGGCCGGAGAGGGCCAGCGACTCGGCTCGGCCGATCGCGGTTTCACCTTCGGCGGGTCCGAGACCGCCGACGAGCAGGCCCGTGACCTGGTCCTGCGGCTGGTCGCGGGTACGGCCGACGAGGACATCGTGCCGCAGCTCCGTGAGCTGGGCATCGGCTTCGTCTGGGTCCGCGACGCGAGCGAGGAGGACAAGGCGCGGATCGACAACACGCCGGGTCTGGGCACGGCCAGCGGAACCGGCGACGACACCATCTGGCAGGTCGACCAGGGTGTCTCCCGGGTCGCGCTGGCGACACCCGGCTCGCCGGCGATCGCGCTCGGCCCGTCCCCGACGACCGTGCCGGCCGGCACCGGAGATCGAAACCTGCTGGTGGGCGAGGCCGCCGATCCGCGCTGGCGGGCCGACCTCGACGGGGCAGCGCTGGCGCCGGCCCCCGGCGGCTGGCAGCAGGCCTTCACCGTGCCGGCGGCCGCGGGCACCCTGCGCTTCCAGCTGAGCACACCGGCCGGCTGGCTGCTGATCGTGCAGGGGATCGTCTGGCTGGTGGTGATCGTGCTGGCCGCCCCGGCCGTACGTCGTCCCGAGGTCCGCGATCCGACCCGGTCGGCGCGGCGAGCCTCCAACGTGCTGGGCGGCCGACGATGAGCCCGGACCGGCGCGACCGCGACCCGCTCGACCCCGACGACGAGATGGCCTTCGACCCGGGAGCCGACGACGATGCCGACCTCGACGAGATCGGCGACGGCACGGGGCGCGGCTCGCGCGGCTCCCGCGGCTCCGGTCGGAGCGGGCGCGGGCGTACCCGCTCCCCGGCTGACGACGACGCCGACGGTGTCGACGACTGGGGGACCACCCGCCGGGCGCGGCGCCGGTTCCCGGTGTCGGGCCGGCACGTCCTCGCGGTGGCCGTGGTGCTGGTGGTGGCGGTAGCGATCGTCGTCGGCGGCTCGCTGCTGCCGACCCAGCGGGCCCGGACGGTGGTCAGCGCGGCGCCGCTGGTCGGGCGCACCACCTCGGTCTGCCCGGCGGCGTTCCAGGACAGCGCGGACGCCGCGGACCGTCCAGCCGCGACCGTGAGCGCGGTCACCATTCGCTCCGCACCCGACCGCCAGGGCGTGCTGACCGGCACCCTGCTGGCCGGCGGCGAGCCGCTGCTGACGGTGAAGCAGCAGGGCTTCGGCGCGCAGGTCAAGGCGCCTGACGCGCCGCTGCTGCTGCAGGCGACCGGGGCCATGTCGACCGCGAGCAGCGGCGCGATCCTGGCCAGCGCCGACACCGGCGAGCTGACCGGGCTGTCCGCGGCTCCCTGCACGTCCCCGTCGACGAGCCAGTGGTTCGTCGGGGTCGGCGCGGAGACGACCAACCGCACCGAGCTGGTGCTGAGCAACCCCGACGACGCCCAGGCTGAGGTCGACCTGCGCTTCTTCGGCCAGTCCGGCCGGGTGGTGGTGCCGGGCAGTCCGGGACTGGTCGTGCCCGCGCACGCCTCGCGAACGGTCTCGCTGGAGTCGTTGGTGGCCCAGACCGGCCCGCTCAGCGTCTGGGTCCGGGCCACCTCGGGCCGCGTCTCGGCGATGGCCCGCGACCTGCGCAGCGTCGGCCTGACCCCTGCCGGCGCGGACTGGCACCCGGCCTCGATCGGGCCGCGGCGCGCGCTGGTCGTGCCGGGCGTGCCCGCCGGCGCCGGCGCCCGGCAGCTGCAGCTGGTCAATCCGAGCATGACCCGGGCGCTGGTGACCGTCAGCGTGTTGGGCGCCACCGGAGCCTTCAGCCCGGTCGGTGCCGAGCAGGTGGAGGTCCCGCCGGAGAGCACGGTATCGGCGTCGCTCGATCCGGGGCTGGCCGGCCAGGGCGCGGGGATCGGCCTCGCGGCCGACCGCCCGGTCAGTGCCGCGGTGGTGTCCACGTCCTCGGGCACCGATGCCGACACCGGCTCGGCCGCCCTGCCCGACATCGCGGTCCAGCCGGCGACCCCTGCGGTGGGCCGGCACGGGGTCGGCGCGATCGCGGCCGTCACCGGCACCGACGGCACGTTGATGCTCAGCAACGGCGGGGACACCGACACCAGGGTCGGGTTCACGATCGCCAACCTGAGCGGGGTCACCCTCCGCTCCGACACGATGCTCGTCCCCGCGCACGGCACGTCGACCCGACGGCTGGACCCCGCCGCCGGTGCGTCGTACGTCCAGGTGGACGTCCCCGACGGTGCGCTGATCTACGGCGCGGCCGACTTCGCCCAGTCCGAGGGCCCGGTCGCCGGGCTCACCTCGCTGCCGATCACCTCGCCCGACCTGGCCTCGCGGTCCCGTGACGCCGTGCCGGACCCCGCGGTCGGCCGCTGACGCGCGCCGGTCCCGACCCGCCGCGGCCGATGCCTAGAAGTCGTCCCGGCTGCCGCTCGGATCGATCTCGTCGACGCTGCGGCCGGTGAGTGCGGCCAGCTGCTCGACGATGGTGCGATAGACCAGGATCCGCAGCCCGCGGCGGGTGGCGGCCCGATGCTCCAGCGGGCGCCGATAGATCACGACCTGGGCCGGCCGGCCGGGAGCGGCCTCGACGGCGGCCGCCAGCGGCACCTGGCGTCCGGTCCAGGCGGTCTCCAGATAGGGCACGTCCTCGACCCCGAATGTCACGCCCGCGAGCACGTCCGGTGCCTGGCCGGCGATCTGATCGACCGAGCTCTGCACCGCGTCCAGGAAGAACCCGGCCCGGTCCGCGGGCCGCGCCGGGCGCGCCGGCGTCTTGGTCAGCGGGTTCGGCAGGGCCAGCGGGCCCCGGATCCCGCGCTGGTGGCGGTCTCGACGCCGGCTGGACATGGCGCTCACTGTAGTGCCGCCCCGCGTGGTCGACCGACGACCGACGTACGCGGGACAAATCCGGCCGGACACGCGCCCGGCTGCGACCCGACACCGCCCGCCCGCAGGTAGCGTCACCCAGGTGAGATCTCGGCGCTGTTCTCGGGCGGGCTGCGGCGGCGAGGCGGTGGCCACCTTGACCTACGTCTACGTCGACTCCACCGCGGTACTCGGGCCGTTGGCCGGCCAGGTCGAGCCGCACGGCTACGACCTGTGCGGCCGTCACGCCGGTGCCCTGTCGGTGCCGAGGGGCTGGGAGGTGATCCGGCTGGCGATCGAGGCCGAGCCGCAGCCCAGCAGCGACGATCTGCTGGCCCTTGCCGATGCGGTCCGCGAGGTCGGGTTGTCCTATGATCAGCCCGATCCCGACAGTGGCGTCACCCCGCGGCGCGGCGCCGACGGCGCTGTCGGGTACGGGCGGACAGGCATCGTCGAGCTGGGTCGTCGGGGACATCTGACGGTGCTGGCCGACCCGGACGCGTGAACCGGGCACGTCCCGGCGCCCGACCGCCTGCTCGACGACCCGCTGGACCGAGGACATGATCGAACCCGGAATCTTCAAAGCCAACGACATCCGCGGCGTCGCCACCGGCGACGCGCCGCAGTGGGACACCGACGGCGCTTACGTCCTCGGTGCAGCCCTCGTCGACGCCCTGGACCTGACCGCCGCCGAGGGAGCCTTGGTGCTCGGCCGGGACATGCGCACCACCAGCCCCGAGCTGTCTCGCGCATTCACCGCGGGAGTGCTGGACCGCGGCGCCGACGTGATCGACATCGGCCTCGCCAGCACCGACGAGCTGTGGTTCGCCTCCGGCCACCTCCGGCTGCCCGGGGTGATGTTCACCGCGAGCCACAACCCCGGGCACTACAACGGGATCAAGTTCTGCCTGTCCGAGGCTCGACCGGTGTCGCCCCAGCTGCTCCGCGAGCTGGCCGAGCGGGCCACCCGGCCCGCGCCGGAACCGGTCGCGCAGCGCGGCAGCCGGACCGAGCAAGACCTGCTGCCGGCGTACGCGGACCATCTGCACTCGCTGGTCGATCTGTCCGGCATCCGCCGGCTGACGGTCGTCGCCGACGCTGGCAACGGGATGGCCGGACACACCCTGCCCGCGGTGCTCGGCGGGCAGAACCTGGAGCTGATCGGGCTCTACACCGATCCGGACGGCACGTTCCCCAACCACGCCCCGAACCCGCTGGAGCCGGAGAACCTGGTCGACGCGCAGGCGGCGGTGGTCGAGCACGGGGCGGACCTGGCGCTGGTCTTCGACGGCGACGCCGACCGTTGCTTCATCATCGACGAGCGCGGCGAGGTGGTGAACCCGTCCACGGTGACGGCGATGATCGCCTTCAACGAGCTGCGCCGGGAGCCGGGCGCGACGGTGGTGATCAACAAGATCACGTCGCGGGCCGTCGGCGAGATCGTCGCGGAGGCCGGCGGCACGATCGTGATGACGAAGGTCGGCCACACCTTCGTCAAGGCGGCGATGGCCGAGCATCGCGCGATCTTCGGCGGCGAGCATTCGGCGCACTACTACTTCCGCGACTTCTGGGGCGCCGACACCGGCATGCTCGCGGCGCTGCACGTGCTCGCTCTCGCCGGCGCCTCCGACCAGCCGCTGTCGGCGCTCACCGCGGAGTTCAGCCGCTACGTCTCCTCCGGCGAGATCAACACCCTGGTCGACGACCAGCAGGCGGTGATGGATGCGGTGGCGGCCGAGTTCGACGGTCGTGGCGAGCAG
Source organism: Microlunatus ginsengisoli (assembly GCF_039537205.1). NCBI lineage: Bacteria > Bacillati > Actinomycetota > Actinomycetes > Propionibacteriales > Propionibacteriaceae > Microlunatus > Microlunatus ginsengisoli. The sequence goes on from NZ_BAABAB010000005.1 coordinate 217,999, forward strand.
GACCGGATGGACGGCCTGACCGTCACCGGCGCGGACTGGTGGGTGAACGTCCGGCCGAGCAACACCGAACCGCTGCTCCGGCTCAACGTGGAGGCCCGCGACAAGGCTCAGGTCGCGACGCTTCGGGACGAGGCGCTCGGGGTGATCCGCGGCTGACCCCGGCCCCCCGTCCGCGATCTCGGATCCCCTGTGGCTGTTCGGATCCGTGACAGGGGATCCGAACAGCCACCAAGGATCCGAGATCGGGCGTTGAGCACCCCCGGTCTGGTGTCCGGCGCCGGTTCCGAGAAGAATCTGCACCGTCCGACTCGAAGCACCGTCCGTACGTCCGTACCTGGAGGAACCCCGTATGCCCGTCGATCTGGCCCCCGAGCTGCTGGAGATCCTGGCCTGTCCGAACTGCCACAGCGCGCTGGCCGTGGACGACGACCGGGACGAACTGGTCTGCGTCGCGTCGGACTGCGGCCTGGCCTACCCGGTGGTGGGCGGCATCCCGGTGATGCTGGTGGACGAGGCGCGGCGCCCGGGCACGCCCGGCGCGGCGCCCGATCAAGCCCCGAGCGGGACGGCGTCCGAGGGCTCCGCCGAAGCGGCCGCCGACGAGTCGTGAGCAGCCGGCCGGGCACCATGTTCGACGACTCCTGGCTGGACGACCGGCAGGGCTGGCGCGGTGCCGAGCCGGTGCTGCGCCGGCTGGCTGAGGCCGGCGCCCGGCTCCGCCGGGAGACCGAGGACGCGCTCGACCCGATCCGCGGGCTCGGCGACCTGCCGCGGCCGCGGGCGGTGATCGCGGCCGGGTCGGAGGCCCGCTTCATCCGGGCGATCCTCGAACCGGTCTGCCCGGTGCCGTTCGTGGCCTGGCCAGCGCACGGCCTGCCCGGCTGGGTCGGGGCCCTCGACCTGGTCGTGGTGATGGCGAGCGACGCCGCCCCGGCGTCGCTGATCGCGAGCGTGCACGAGGCCGTACGTCGGGGCGCCCAGCTGGTCATCGCCGCCCCCCGACCATCGTTGATCGCCGAGCATGCGATGTCCTCCTCGACCGTGCTGCTGCCGACCGCGACCGCGGACCCGCTCGCGGCAGCGATCGTGATGCTGTCCGCGCTGCACGAGATGCAGCTCGGTCCGGAGGTACGTCCCGACCTGGTCGCGGACGCGATGGACCTGGTCGCCGAGGACTGCTCGCCGTACGCGGACGTCTCGCTGAATCCCGCCAAGGACATCGCGCTCGGCCTGGCCGACGCCCAGCCGCTGGTCTGGGGCGGCTCGGTGCTCGCTGCCCGCGCCAGCCGGCGGGTCGCCGAGGCGCTGCGCGCGGCCACCGGCCGCCCCGCCCTGGCCGCCGACGCCGACGCGCTGAGCCCGGTGCTGGAGCTGACGGCGCCGCGGGACCCGTTCGCGGACCCGTTCGAGGACGGCGGCGGTGCGGATCGCCGGCCCGGCCTGCTGGTGCTGGAGGACGGCAACGGCGCCGAGCTGATCCGCGCGGCCCGGACCCGGTTGACGTCGGCGGCCGAGCGCAACGACGTCCGCGTGTGCGTGATCGAGCACGCCCACGGCTCCGACGTCGAGCGCTATGCGACGCTGCTGCAGACCGGCATGTTCGCCGCCGTCTATCTGGCCGTCGGACTGGGAAGGTACGCCGATCTTGAGAACTGAAGGCCTGAGCGAACGGGATTCTGTGAGCGGGTGTCGGGTAGGCGCTCCGGTCTTCCGTGGTCGCGGAGCGGAAGGCGAACTCGAGGTGTTCGGCGGTGTTCGGTGGGGGAGCGGGCCTTCCGGGACGTGGCCGCGGATGACCGGATTCCTGGCGCCGGGCGCGAGCGAACGGCAGCGCGCATGAGCACCGAGGGTGGCACCAAGGCGGTCGTCGCCGCGCTGACCGCCAACCTGTTCATCGCCGCCACCAAGTTCGGCGCCTGGGCGCTGACCGGCGCGTCGTCGATGCTGGCCGAGGCGATCCACTCGGTCGCCGACTCGGGCAACCAGCTGTTGCTGCTGATCGGCGGCCGGCGCGCCCAGCGGGCGGCGGACGAGGAGCATCCGTTCGGGTACGGCCGCGAGCGCTACGTGTTCGCCTTCGTGGTGTCGATCGTGCTGTTCAGCGTCGGTGGCTTGTTTGCGCTGTACGAGGCGTACCACAAGTGGCACGAGATCGCCGAGGGTCACCCGAACGGGCTGCTGGAAAGCACCTGGTGGTGGGTGCCGCTCGTCATCCTGGTCGCGGCCATCGTCGCCGAGGGGCTGTCGTTTCGGACCGCGATCCGGGAGTCGAACAAGACCCGCGGGCGGCAGCGTTGGTCGAGGTTCATCCGGTCGGCCAAGGCCCCGGAGCTGCCGGTGGTGCTGCTGGAGGACTTCGCCGCCCTGATCGGTCTGGTATTCGCCTTGTTCGGCGTCGGCATGACGCTGGTCACCCACAACGGCATCTTCGATGTGATCGGTACGGCGCTGATCGGCCTGCTGCTGGTCGCGGTGGCGGTGACCCTGGCGATCGAGACCCAGAGCCTGCTGATCGGCGAGTCCGCGGCACCGGAGGTCCGTACCAAGATCGCCGACGCGCTGGCCGGGGTCGACGGCGTGGAGAAGGTGATCCACATGAAGACGCTGCACCTGGGTCCGGAGGAGATCCTGGTCGCGGCGAAGATCGCCGTCACCGAGTCGGAGTCGGCCGGCGAGGTGGCCGCCGCGATCGACCGGGCCGAGGTCGCCGTTCGTGCGGCCGAGCCGATGGTCACCGCGCTCTATCTCGAGCCGGACATCTACCGCGCCGACTACGCGCCGGCGCCCCGCCCCGAGCGCCCCTCGGCCCCCGCCCACTGACCGTCCCACCCTGACCCGGCGTCCCCGACGACCCGACGACCCGGCGACCGCCGACCCGGCCACCCGGCCACCCGGCCACCGGGGTATGTCCCGGCGTCCCGGCCACCCGGCGTCCCGCCGACCCGGCCACCCGGCGTCCTCGGACTCCCGCTCCCGGAAACTGTGCGGGTCTTGCAGCGACACGCCGCGCGCGACTGCAAGACCCGCACACTTTCCCGGCTCGGGCGGCCGGAACGGGTGCCGGTGCCTATTAGGGTGGCCCGCATGGAGTTTCGCATTGCCGACCTGGGGTTGGCTGAGTTCGGTCGCAAGGAGATCCGGCTGGCCGAGCACGAGATGCCCGGCCTGATGGCCATGCGGGAGCAGTACGGCGAGGCCAAACCACTCGCCGGCGCCCGGATCGCCGGGTCGTTGCACATGACCGTACAGACCGCAGTCCTGATCGAGACCCTGGTCGCCCTGGGCGCGGAGGTCCGCTGGGCCAGCTGCAATATCTTCTCCACCCAGGACCATGCGGCCGCCGCGGTGGTGGTCGGGCCGGACGGCAGCACCGACGCGCCCGACGGGGTGCCGGTGTTCGCCTGGAAGGGCGAGAGCCTGGAGGAGTACTGGGAGTGCACCCGGGAGATCCTGGTCTGGCCGGACGGTGAGTTCGCCAACATGATCCTGGACGACGGCGGCGACGCCACCCTCCTGGTGCACCTGGGTGTCGACGCCGAGAAGGCCGGCGAGGTCCGCGAACCGACCGAGGACGACCCGCACGAGCTGCAGGTGCTGCTGCGCGCCATCAAGCAGTCGATCGCCGACGGCGTCTCCTGGATCGCGATCGCCAACGAGATCAAGGGCGTGACCGAAGAGACCACGACCGGGGTGCACCGGCTCTACGAGGCATTCCGGCGCGGTTCCCTGCTCTTCCCGGCGATCAACGTCAACGACTCCGTCACCAAGTCGAAGTTCGACAACAAGTACGGCGTCCGGCACTCCCTGATCGACGGCCTGAACCGCGCCACCGACGTACTCATCGGCGGCAAGGTAGCGGTCGTCTGCGGCTACGGCGACGTCGGCAAGGGCTGTGCGGAGTCGCTGCGCGGCCAGGGCGCCCGGGTGATCGTCACCGAGATCGACCCGATCTGTGCGCTGCAGGCGGCGATGGACGGCTTCCAGGTCACGACCCTGGAGGAGGCCCTGCCGATCGCCGACATCTACGTCACCGCCACCGGCAACAAGGACGTCATCACCGTCGACCAGATGGCCCGGATGAAGCACCAGGCGATCGTGTCCAACATCGGCCACTTCGACAACGAGATCGACATGGCCGGCCTGGAGCGGCGGCCGAACGCGAGCCGGATCATCATCAAGCCGCAGGTCGATGAGTGGGTGTTCGACGAGGGCACCGACGAGCAGCGCTCTGTCATCGTACTGAGCGAGGGCCGGCTGATGAATCTCGGCAACGCCACCGGGCACCCGAGTTTCGTGATGAGCAACTCGTTCACCAACCAGGTGCTGGCCCAGATCGAGCTCTTCACCAAGCCGGATAATTACCCGACCGGGGTCTACACGCTGCCGAAGCACCTCGACGAGTCCGTCGCCCGGCTGCACCTCGCCTCCCTCGGTGTGAAGCTGACCGAGCTGACCCCCGAGCAGGCCGACTACCTCGGCGTCCCCACCGAGGGCCCCTACAAGCCGGACCACTACCGCTACTAGACCGCTCCACCGGGGCGCCGGACGCCTGGCGCCCCGCACCGGGAATCCGCGCGGTCGCGGCTCGGTCGCGGTCACCGCGCCGCTCGGTTGTGCAAATTCCCGCCGTGGCCGGATTCTTGGGGCGCTCCGGCCCTATTCGACCCCGATTTTCCCGCCGCGGACGGGTTTTGGGACCGGAGCTCCGGGCCGGGCCAGCTCGTCGCGCCCGCCCCGGCCGCGCCCGCGCGTCGCCACCGCGCCACTCGCTCGGACAGATTCCGGCCGCGGTCGGAATCTGGGGGCGCTCCGGCCCTATTCGGCCCCGAATTTCCCGCCGCGGACGGGTTTTGAGACTCGAGACCCGGCCGGGAGCCAGTCTCGCCCGGATGTCGCCGCCGCCCCGCTCGCTCGGGCAGATTCCGGCCGCGGTCGGAATTTGGGGGCGCTCCGGCCGGATTCGGCGCCGATATTCCCGCCGCGGACGGGTTTTGCGACCGGAGCTCCGGGCAGGACCACTACCCCCGGTCGCGGCCGCCCCGGCCGCGCCCGCGTGTTGCCACCCCGCCACTCGGTCGCGCAGATTCCGGCCGCGGCGGGGATTGTGGGGGCATTTCGGCCCGAATCGGCCCCGACTTTCCCGCCGCGGGTGGATTTTGCGCGCCAACGCCGCGCCTCCGCTCGAGCCGATCAGGAACATGAGCGATGGACCGCGCGGCGGGTGACCACCACTGAGGGCGACACACGTCTCGCCTCCGTAACGTCGATCTGACAGGCTCTGCGCGTGGGTATCAAGGTCTCGCTGGAGCACCGCACGACGTACCGCTTCGATCGCTCGGTCGGTATCGGGCCGCACATCGTCCGGCTCCGGCCGGCGCCGCACACCCGGACGCCGATCGAGTCGTACTCGCTGACGGTCAGCCCGGCCGACCACTTCGTCAACTGGCAGCAGGACCCGTTCGGCAACTACCTGGCCCGGCTGGTGTTCCCGACCAAGGCCAGGGAGCTCGAGGTCACCGTCGGCCTGGTCGCCGACATGGGCGTGATCAACCCGTTCGACTTCTTCATCGAGGAGTACGCCGAGAGCTTCCCGTTCCGCTATCCGCCGGCGCTGGGGGCCGACCTGGAGCCGTATCTCGCACCGGTCGAGGACACTCCCGGGGCCGGGCTGGGGCCGGCTCTGACCGATTGGCTGGCCGGCATCACCGTCGCCGACGAGATCTCCACCATCGACTTCCTGGTCCAGCTGAACACCAAGATCTATTCCGACGTGGCCTACTCGGTCCGGATGGAGCCGGGCGTGCAGACGCCCGACCAGACCCTGACCCGGGCCATCGGCTCCTGTCGCGACTCGGCCTGGCTGCTGGTGGCGGCGCTGCGGGACTTCGGGCTGGCCGCCCGGTTCGTCTCCGGCTACCTGGTCCAGCTCGCGTCCGACACCGAGTCGCTGGACGGGCCGTCCGGCCCGACCGAGGACTTCACCGACCTGCACGCCTGGGCCGAGGTCTTCATTCCCGGTGCCGGCTGGGTCGGCCTCGACCCGACCTCGGCCCTGTTCGCGGGCGAGGGCCACATCCCGCTGGCCGCCACGCCGCACCCGGCGCACGCGGCGCCGATCGCCGGTCAAACCGACCCGTGCGAGGTGACGTTCGACTTCGCCAACACCGTGACTCGGGTGCACGAGGACCCGCGGGTCACCAAGCCGTACACCCCGCAGCAGGTCGGCCACCTGCACGAGCTCGGCCGAGAGGTCGATCGCCGGCTGGTCGCCCAGGGCATCCAGCTCACCATGGGCGGCGAGCCCACCTTCGTCTCGGTCGACGACATGACCTCGGCCGAGTGGACGGTGGCAGCCGATGGTCCGCACAAGCGCGAGCTCGCCAACCGGCTGTCGGGCGCGCTCGCCGAGCGCTTCGCCAGCGGCGGGCTGGTCCAGCGCAGCCAGGGCAAGTGGTATCCGGGCGAGCCGCTGCCGCGCTGGCAGATCGGGCTGCACTGGCGCACCGACCGCGAGCCGCTGTGGCGCGACCCGGCGCTTTGCGCCGACCCGTTCGACCGCGGCCAGGCACTGCCGGACGCCGAGGCCCAGGCGAAGGCGTACGCGGAGGCGGTGGTTGCCGCGTTCGGCCTGCCGGCGTCGCAGTGCATCCCGTGTTACGAGGACCCGCTATCGGTGCTGGCCGGCGAGCTGTCCCGGCCGGAGGGGCCGAGGGCCGACGAGCCCGACCCCGGCACGGAGCTGGTGGCGGCGCTGGACGCCACCGAGCAACCGGTGGCATGGGCGCTGCCGCTGATCCCGGCCTGGTGGGGCGACGGCTGGGCCAGCCCCGCATGGCGAACGCGTCGCGGCCGGCTGGTGCTGATCCCGGGCGACTCGCCGGCGGGCCAGCGGCTTCCGCTGTCTGCGGTGGGCTGGAAGGACCCGGAGTACGCCGGTGAGGAGAGCGTGCACGCGCGGCTCGCCGACGGGCTGCCCGACGCGGTGCTGTCCGCGGTCGTGGTCGACCCGGACGAGTCACCCGGCCGGACCGCGCTGGTGGTCCAGGCCCGGGACGGGTTCGTGCACGTCTTCCTGCCGCCGCTGGAGAAGCTGGAGCAGTTCTGCCAGCTGGCCCGGCTGCTCGAGCGCGCCGCCGCGAACACCGCGACCCCGGTCATCCTGGAGGGCTACGCGCCGCCGAACGACCCGCGACTGCGGACGCTGATGGTCACGCCCGACCCGGGCGTGATCGAGGTGAACCTGCAGCCGACGTCGAGCTGGGACGAGCTGGCCGAGGTCACCACCGAGCTCTACGACCGCGCCCGCCGGAACCGGCTCGGCACCGAGACGTTCGCCGTGGACGGCCGGCACAGCGGCACCGGCGGCGGCAACCACATCACCCTCGGCGGGGCCGAGCCCAAGACCTCGCCGATGCTGCGCCGCCCGGAGCTGCTCACCAGCATGGTCGGCTACTGGCAGCACCACCCGTCGCTGTCGTACCTGTTCTCGGGCCGCTTCATCGGCCCGACCAGCCAGGCGCCGCGGGTAGACGAGGGCCGGCCCGAGACCCTGTACGAGCTCGAGATCGCGTTCGCCGAGATCGCGAAGCTGCCCGACACCGACCACCGGCCCTGGATCGTGGACCGGGCGCTGCGGCACCTGCTGACCGACATCACCGGCAACACCCACCGGGCCGAGTTCTGCATCGACAAGCTGTACAGCCCGGACTCGATGCGCGGCAGGCTCGGTCTGGTGGAGCTGCGCGGGTTCGAGATGCCGCCGCACCCGGAGATGGCGCTGGTCCAGGCCCTGCTGGTGCGCGCGCTGCTGCTGCGCTTCGCCGAGGACCCGTTCTCCGCACCGCTGGTGCGCTGGGGGACCGCGCTGCACGAGCGGTTCCTGCTGCCGTACTACTGCGCCGCCGATGCCGCCGCTATGGTGGCCGACCTTCGCGCCCACGACATCGGCTTCGACCTGAGCTGGCTCGATCCGTACCTGGAGTTCCGGTTCCCGCGGATCGGAGCGGTGCACGTCGACAACGTGCTGCTGGAGCTGCGCACTGCGATCGAGCCCTGGCACGTGCTCGGCGAGGAGGCGTCGGCCGGCGGCACCGCCCGCTACGTCGACTCCTCCACCGAGCGGGTCCAGATCCGCGTGGTCGGGCTGGTGCCCGGCCGGCACCTGGTCACCTGCAACGGCGTCGCGGTGCCGCTGCAGCCGACCGGCACCCCCGGGGAGTACGTCGCCGGGGTCCGGTTCCGGGCCTGGAAACCGTGGTCCGCGCTGCACCCGACGCTGGAGATCGACAGCCCGCTGACGTTCGAGCTGATCGACGTCGGGGCCGCGGTCTCGCTGGGCGGTGCGACGTACCACGTGGTGCACCCGGGCGGGCGTTCGTACGATCATCCGCCGGTCAATGCCAAGGAGGCCGAGGCCCGGCGGGCACGCCGGTTCGAGGCGATGGGGCACACTACCGGGGTGATCGACATCGACGCGCTCGGCTCGCAGGCAGCCTGGCGCCGCTACGGCGGCGACGACTACCCGCTGACGCTCGACCTGCGCCGCCGGCTGCCGAGGGGCTGGGGTCGCTCGTGACGCCTTCGCCGATCCTCTGCTGCCGGAGACCGTCGGTGCTGCACTCGTCGTCCTCCCCGAAACTGTGCAGCTGTCGCAGTTCCGTACGGCGTGTCGCCGCAACAACGGCACAGTTTTCCGGGCGCGGGCGCGGGCGCGGGCCGGGCGCGGCGGGGGCGGACACGCGTTGACCGTCCTGGGTCGCTACCTCGCCGGCGCCAGCCAGCTCGACGAGCTGGAGCTGCCGCCGGACGGTCCGGCGCGCCGGGACACCGACGGGCCGGTGTTCGACGAGTTCGCCGCCCCCGACGGTTCGGTCCGCCGAGGCTGGGTTCCGCTGATGGGCCGGCTCGACGAGTTCACCGAGACCAACCTGATCGGCGCCCAGCGCGAGGTGGCCCGGCTGCTCGAGGACGACGGGGTGACCTACATCCCGAGCCCGATGTCGTCGGTCTCGATCGCCGACGATGCCGCGCTGATCGAGACCGCGCCGACCCAGCCGCTGGCCAGCGCCCGCAACTGGCAGCTCGACCCGCTTCCGCTGGTCTTCGACGACCGCGAGTGGGCCGCGCTCGAACCGGCCCTGGTGCAGCGCACCGAGCTGCTCGACGCCGTCCTCACCGACCTGTACGGCGTCCAGCGGCTGCTGTCCGGCCGGCACATCCCGGCGTCGGCGATCTTCGACCACCCCGAGTACCTGCGTCCGCTGGTCGGCATGGACGCCGCGGTCCGGCAGCCGCTGTTCATGGTCGCGGTCGACCTCGGCCGGGACGCCGACGGGCGCTGGAAGGCGATCTCGGACCGGACCCAGGCGCCCTCCGGCGCCGGCTACGCGATGGCCAACCGCCGGGTCGTCTCCCGGGTGATGCCGGACATCTACCAGTCGGCCCATCTGCACCGGCTGACCCCGTTCTTCCAGACGATGCGGATGGCCGCGCTGAACGCGGCCCCACGCCAGGCCGAGAACCCTCGGGTGGTCGTGCTCAGCCCCGGTACGCACTCCGAGACCGCGTTCGACCAGGCGTTTCTCGCCTCGCTGCTCGGCTTCCCGCTGATCGAGGGCAGCGACCTGACGGTGCGCGAGGGCCGGGTCTGGATGCGCGTGCTCGGCAAGCTGGAGCAGGTCGACGTGATCCTGCGTCGGGTCGACTCGTTCTGGTGCGACCCGCTGGAGCTGCGGGCCGGCTCGCGGCTCGGCGTCGCCGGGCTGACCGAGTGCGTCCGGCAGGGCACGGTCAGCGTGGTCAACCCGCTCGGCTCGGGGCTGCTGGAGAACCCGGCGCTGATGCCGTTGCTGCCGGAGTTGTGCCGGCGGCTGCTCGGTGAGGATCTGAAGCTGGCCTCGGTCGACACCTGGTGGTGCGGCGACCCGTTGAGCCTGGACCACGTCGTCGCCCACCTCGACGAGCTGGTGGTGCGGCCGGTCAGCCGCGGCCACGGCCGCAGCGTCCGCGGCGGCGCGCTGACGGCGGCGCAGAAGGAGCGCCTGGTGGCCCGGCTCCGCGCCCGACCCCACTCCTACGTCGGCCAGGAGGTGCTGCCCCTGTCCGCGGCACCGACGTCGGAGCACGACAGGCTGGTCCGGCGCAGCGTCGTGCTGCGGTCGTTCACGGTTCGCAACGGCGACTCGTATACGGCGATGTTCGGTGGACTGGGACGGGTTTCGACCGATCACGACAAGGCGATCGGGGTGCTGGTCACCGCACCGGACGGCGGGCTGTCCAAGGACGTCTGGATCGTCAGCCCGACGCCGATCGAGCAGCGCCGGGCCAGCATGCGGCTGCGCCAGATCGGGGAGCCGATCCTCGCCCACGCCGCCCCGCCGTCGGCGGCGATGGTGCCGCGGGTGCTGTCCGACCTGTTCTGGTTCGGCCGTTATGCCGAGCGCGCCGAGGACCTGCTCCGGCTCATCCTGGCCACCCGGAGCGTGTCGCTGGAGACCGATCTCGACATCACCCAGGGCCGCGCGCTGAGCGTGCTGCTGCAGGCGATCACCCACGTCAGCACCGCCTACCCGGGCTTCCTGGACCAGACCGTGACGATGATGCCCGAGCTCCGCGCGATGCTGCTGGAGCGGCACCGCACCGGCACCGCGGCACAGGCGATCGGCTCGCTGTCCCGGGCGGCGCAGGGCGTACGCGACCAGCTGTCGGAGGACGTCTGGATGGTGCTGGCCGACATCGACCGCGCGCTGGCTGCGCTGTCGGCCAACCCGTACGACCAGGGCCTGCAGCTGACCGACGCGGCCGAGCGGGTGCTGTCGGGCCTGCTCGCGCTGGCCGGGATCGTCAGCGAGAACATGGTCCGCGATCCGGGCTGGTACATGCTCGACTCCGGCCGGGGGCTGGAGCGAGCGCAGCAGGTGCTCGCGCTGCTCCGGGTGACGGTCTGCGCCGAGCGGGACGCCGACACCGAGCGTCTGGTGATGGAGGCCGTGCTGACCGCGACCGAGTCGATCGTCACGTTCCGTCGCCGCTACCGCGGGCTGACCGGGATCGAGCCGCTGACCGAACTGCTCGTGCTCGACCAGTTCAATCCGCGGTCGGTGGCCTACCAGCTGAAGCGGGTGCTGGCCGACCTGGAGGCCATGCCCGGCACCGGCGCGCATCGGGCGATGGACCTGGTGGCCGAGATCGGGCACCGGCTGGCCGAGGCCGACCTGTCCGAGCTCGCCATGGGGACCGGCGGCAGGCGGGTGGCGCTGGAGGAGTTCCTGGCCGACCTGCAGGCTCGGCTGCGCGAGCTGTCCGACACGATCCGGCAGACCTACCAACAGCCGCCGCCGCCGCAGCAGACGATGTGGCAGTCCTGGACGAACGAGGCCTCGGCGTGAGCGGGCCAGCTGGAGTGCCCGTGAGATACCGGATCGAGCACACGACGACGTACAGCTATTCGTCGGAGGTCACCGGCAGCTACGGCGAGTTCCACCTCCGGCCGCGCGACCTGGACTGGCAGAAGTGCCTGGACCACGAGGTGGTGATCACGCCGGAGCCGTCGGATCTGTTCCGGCATACCGACGTATACGGCAACACCAAGACCTATTTCCACGTGCTCACCCCTCACACCCAGCTGGTGATCACCGGCATCTCGACGGTCGACATCTCCGACCGGGTCCTCGATCCGGATCGGCTGGCGCTGCCGTGGGAGTCGGCCCGCCCGTCGCTCGCGGTCGACGCCCCGGACTCGTGGAAGGCCACCGACTTCACCTTCGGTTCGCCCATGGTGGACGTCCCGGACGGCGCGCGGCAGTACGCACTGGAGAGCTTCACGCCGGGCCGACCGATCGGCGACGCGGCGATCGAGCTGATGCACCGGGTGTACGCCGACTTCACCTACAAGTCCGGCTCGACCACCATCTCGACCCGGGTCAGCGACCTGTTGGAGCGGATGATGGGGGTCTGCCAGGACTATGCGCACTTCACGGTGGCCTGCCTGCGCAGCCTCGGGCTGGCCGGTCGCTACGTCAGCGGCTATCTCGCCACGGTGCCGCCGCCGGGCAAGGAGCGGGTGGTCGGCGCTGACGCCAGCCACGCCTGGGTCGGGGTCTGGGTCCCCGGTGCCGGCTGGCTCTATCTCGACCCGACCAACAACCGGCTCACCGACGTGTCCCATGCGACCGTGGCGTGGGGCCGCGACTACAGCGACGTGCCGCCGGTGAAGGGCGTCATCTTCACCGAGTCGAAGAAGTCGAAGATGAAGGTCGGCGTCGACATGGCGCGGATCTGATTGCTTCGCTCGGGCAAGCCCTCGCTCCGCGCTCGCTGCGCCTTTGGTCTCGTCGTTCGTCGCGTTCGGTGAAACGAAAAGAGCGTGTTTCACCGAACGCTCCTGCACTCCGAGACGGCGCAGCTTCGGCGCTACTTCAGTGCGTGCCGTCCGCTCGTGCCCTGAGCCTGTCGAAGGGCGGCTGTGCGTCGGCGCCGCCACCTGACAGGCTGGTCCGATGCGCGCCTTCAGCTGTCCCCAGTGCCATGCTCGGCTCTACTTCGAGAACTCCGTCTGCGTCAGCTGCGGTTCGGCGGTGGCCTACGACCGCGACGCGGGGACCATCGCGCTCGCTGAGGGCCGCGACATGTGCGCCAACCTCGACCTGAACGGGTGCAACTGGCTCGCCGACCCGGCTTCCGACAGCGGCTTTTGCCTCAGCTGCCGGCTCACCCGGACCCGTCCGGCCGACGCCGACCTGGCCGGGCTGGCCGACTACTACGTGGCCGAGGAGGCCAAGCGCTGGCTGGTCTTCTCACTCGACGAGCTCGGGCTGCCGGTGGTGGTCACCGACGGCTTCACCGGGCTGGCGTTCGACCTGCTGTCCAGCGCGCGTACCCCGGTCACCACCGGCTACCTGAACGGGGTCATCACCTTCGATCTCGCCGAGACCCAGGATGCGCATCGCGAGCAGCTCCGGGTGAGCATGGCCGAGCCCTACCGGACGGTGCTCGGCCACTTCCGGCACGAGATCGGGCACTACTACTGCGAGCTGCTGGTGCTCACCGCCGGCCGCGGCGAGGAGTTCCGCGCGCTGTTCGGCGACGAGACCAGATCGTATGCGGAGGCCCTGGACGAGCACTACAGCGACGGCCCGGGCAGCAGCTGGCCGGCCGACATGATCAGTGGCTACGCCGCGATGCACCCCTTGGAGGACTTCGCGGAGACCTTTGCCCACTTCCTGCACATCACCGACACGCTGCAGACGGCCGCCGAGTTCGGACTCGGCGCGGGCGCGGTGGATCCGGGCCGCCCGTTCGCCGAGGTGATCGCCCAGCAGTGGCTGCCGGTGAGCGCCGCGCTCAACCAGATCAACAAGAGCCTCGGCAAGGGGGAGCTCTATCCGTTCCTGCTGACGCAACCCGTGATCGACAAGCTCGACTTCGTCTCCCGCGCCGTCCGCGGCGCGTGATGCGTTTCTGCCGCTCGAACCTGGATTCGGCCCGAGAATCGCCCGACATGCCGTTCGAGCGGCAGAATCGCGTCACCGGAGCGCCTGACGGATCGTGCGGACGAACATCTCCGGGTGGTTCATCACCATGGCATAGGTGAAGCGGTAGACCGTCCAGCCCGCCGCGACGAGATCGTTCTGCCGCCACCGGTCGGACTCGAACACCTGGAGGTCGGTCGCATGGATGCGACCGTCGATCTCGATCGCCAGCATCCGCCGCCGGAAGGCGATGTCGATGTAGTACAGCTCTCCACCGGCGACCTGGAACGGCAGGTTCGCGTCCCAGCCGCCGATTCCTGCTCGGCGCAGCAGGCGGTGGCCGACTCTCTCGGGATAGGACCACCCGCCAGTGCGCGAGTCGATGACCACGGCCCACCGGCCCACGTTCCCGCGCCGATACGCGGTCAGCTCCAGCGCATGGCGCAGGCTTTCCACCGTGACGACCCGCTTGCGCAGCGCTACGTCCAGGGCCTCGGTGCGTTCCAGGTCGGACAGGTCGAGTGCGGTGAGCGACGGCGTCGTCATCCTGATTTCACCGCGAACCATGACCAGCTCGGGCGGGATGGTCCGGCGCTCCCAGCAGAACCCCTGCCTGGGCGCCCGGTCGCGGCCGATCGTGGCCGACACCGCCCGCATCGGTGCCTCGGGCCAGTAGCTCAACCGGGCGGCTGTCGCACCCGTCACGATCGTCTCGGGGTGGGCCCGCGCCAATCCCGCCACCAGGGTGCGCTGGTCCCGGGCCAGCTGGGGGATCGTGTAGACCCCGGGGAGGATGCTCACCAGTTCTCCCGCGTGCACCCGACGCTGCAACGAACTGGCCAGGTCCGGATGCTCACGCCGCAGGATCACCCCCTGCTGCGACAAGAGCTCGGCGATCCTCGCATCGGGTCTCATGTCTGTACGTTGCGGAGCGACTGCCCCGTCGTGCCGCTCGCGCAGAATTCTGTGGATGACGCTTCCGAGGGGCTCGGAGCTGTGGATGACGCGTTTCCACCGCTCGAACCCGGAATCGGCGCCGGACCGGCCCGAAATGCGGTTCGAGCGGCGGTTTCGCGTCAGCCGCGGGGGACCACGAAGTCGAGCAGGGACGCCTCGCGGAGCTGGGCCCACGGCACGGTCACCGCGAACAGCGCCAGGCCGCTGGTCGGGAACTTCATGCGCATTCGCCGAGCCGCCTCCGAGGTGGACTCGATGCTCAGCCGGTCGGCGAGATCGGGGAGACCGGGGCCATGCCCGAGCACCAGCAGGCTCCGCACCTCGTCCGGCACGCTCTGCACGAGGCGCAACAGCCCATAGGACGACGCCTCGTAGACCCGATCGTCGAAGCGGACCTCGACCGCGCGGGCGCCGGCCCGTTCTGCGCGCTTCCAGGTCTGCCGGGTGCGCTCGGCGGTGGAGCAGAGGACCAGGTCGGGACGGATCCGCCGCTCGGCCATCAGGGTGCCGACCTGGGTCGCGTCCCGCCGGCCGCGTTCGGCCAACGGCCGCTCGTGGTCGTCCAGGTCCGGATCGTCCCAGGACGACTTGGCGTGCCGGAGCAGGACCAGGGTGCGTCGCTCACCGGTCGGCGCCATCGGCTATCGCCATCCCTTCGGCAGTTCGGCGGCCGTGGGCACCCACTGCCGGGCCCGCAGGCGCTCCGTCTCGCGGCGCCGGCGTTCGACGATCACGGCGGCGAGGAACACCTCCGGGTCCAGCGGCCGTGGCGGCAGCGGGGCAGTCCTGGCCGCCACCTGGCGCGCGAGGTCGCCGCTGAGCTGCGCACGTGGATAGGCGGAGAGCCGGCTGAAGCGCTGGACGAGATGGCGGCTGGCGGTGACCAGCTCGTCGGAGAGCCGGCTGAGCTCCAGGGACGCCGCCCACGGCACCAGGTCGGCGGGCATCGGTGGCAGCGCCGCCGGCCCCCGCGGCGCCCGGGTCCGGATCACGATGGTGCCCGCCAGCAGATCGCCGAACCGCTTGCCCTGGGCGTTGACCGCGGCGCAGATCAACCCGCCGCAGAATCCGGTCCAGATCGCGAAGTCGACCGCCCAGAAGGTGAGACCACGCATCAGCGCCTGCCGGAACCGAACCGCGCCACCGTCGTCGCGGACGGCACGCAGGCCCAGGGCGTACGCCCCGACCGTACGTCCGCGGGTGAGCGTCTCCATCGCGATCAGGTAGCCGAACATGATCACCAGGACGCCGATCAGGCTGACCGCCTGCTGGCGGGCCGGCGAACCGCCGACCCTGGTCACCACGTAGTTCCACAGATAGCTCGCACCGGCGATCAGCGCGACGTCGATCATGGCGCTGAGCATCCGGGTCGGCACCCGCGCCGGGCGGAGGTCGAGCAGGACGGCGTCGCCCGTCACCAGCTGGCTCACCCCGCGCAGACTACCGGCGCCCGGGTGCGCTGCCCAGGCCACCGGACGCCGCGGGATCTAGGCTGTCGCGGGTGGACCTCGACGCGTACGTCCTCCGGCACGCCGGTCAGTGGGACCGGTTGGCCGAGCTGACCTCGAAGCGGCGGGCGATGACCGGCGCCGAGGTGGACGAGCTGGTCGAGCTGTATCCCCGGGTGTCGACCCAGCTGTCGGTGGTCCGCAGCACCGCCGCGGACCCGGTGCTCGAGGCGCGGCTGTCGGCGCTGGTCGCCGCGGCGCGCTCCGCCATCACCGGCGTGAACGTGCCCGTCTGGCAGACCGTCGGACGGTTCTTCACCACCACGTTCCCGGCTGCGGTCTATCGAGCGCGCTGGTGGTGGATCACGGTGGGGATCGTGTCGGTCGCGCTCGCGGCCCTGGTCGCCTGGCGGGTGATCACCGTGCCGGGGCTGGCGGAGTCCCTGCTGCCGGCGGACCAGGCTCAGCAACTGGTGGAGCACGACTTCGCCGCGTACTACAGCAACAACCCGGCCGCGGACTTCGCCCTCCAGGTCTGGTTGAACAACGCGCGGGTGACCGCGACCTGTCTCGTCCTCGGGGTGCTGATCGTGCCGGTGGTCGTCGTGCTCTGGATCAACATGGCCAATGTCGGCGCGATCGCGGGATTCATGATCGGCGCGGGCCGGGCGGACGTCTTCTACGGCCTGCTGCTGCCGCACGGGATGCTGGAGCTGACGATCGTGTTCGTCGCGGCGGGAGCGGGTTTGCGGCTCGGCTGGAGCTGGATCGCCCCCGGTCCGCGCACCCGGGCGAGTGCGCTGGCTGCGGAGGGCCGGGCGGCCGGGGCGATCGCACTCGGCCTCGGCGTCTGGTTGCTGGTCTCGGGCCTGGTCGAGGGGTTCGTCACCCCCTCACGGCTGCCCGCCCAGGATCGGCTGGCGATCGGCGCCGTCGTCTGGCTCGCCTTCTTGACCTACGTCTTCACGCTCGGCCGCCGCGCGGCCCGGGCCGGCGTCACCGGCGATCTCGAGGCCGACGAGCTGGAGGCGACAGTGCCCCAGGAAGCGGCCTGAGCCCGGGCCGGGGTCAGTCGTCGCCGCCCTGCGGCAGGCTCTCCCAGATCTCCTTGCACTCGGGGCAGACGGGGAACCGCTCCGGATCGCGGCTCGGCACCCATACCTTTCCGCACAGCGCCACCACCGGCGTACCCATCACCATCGCCTCGGTGAGCTTGTCCCGCGGCACGTAGTGGGAGAACCGCTCGTGGTCACCCTCCTCGACCCGATAATCAGGGCGGGTCTCGGTGCGCTCATCGACGATCGTCTTGGCTCCCGGCGCTGTCTGCTGGCTCACGAGGCTCAGTCTAGACACGCCGGCCGCTCCGGCAATCCGTTCACGTACGCCGGTGGCGGCGGGCACGCGGACCGTTTCCCGGTTGACCTCAACCGGGCTGGAGGTGGTGGACTGGTCCCCGATGACCTCGCCTGCCGCCACCGACCGCCCCGCCGCGCCCGCCACCGGGGTCTCCCAGCGTCGGCTGATCGTCGGCATCTGCGTCACCGTGGTGGCGATCGCCTTCGAGGCGATTGCGGTCGCGACGGCGATGCCGATCGCGGCCCAGGACCTGAACGGGTTGCCGTACTACGCCTGGTCGTTCTCCCTGTTCCTGATCGGCATGCTGGTCGCCACGGTCGTCGCCGGCCGGGTCAGCGACCGGATCGGGCCGGCCAAGCCACTGCTGGTGGGCCTGGTCGTCTTCAGTGCCGGCCTGGTGCTGTCCGGAACCTCGCTGCACATGGTCCAGCTGATCGGCGGTCGGCTCGTCCAGGGACTGGGCAGCGGTGTCATCAACGTGGCGATCTTCGTCGCGGTGGCGAAGGTGTTCGAGCCGAGGCTGCGGCCGCGTGTGTTCACCTACATCTCCACGGCGTGGGTGGTGCCGTCCTTCGTCGGGCCGCCCATCGCGGCCTGGCTGACGCACAACCTCAGCTGGCACTGGGTCTTCTTCGCCGTCCTCCCGCTGGTC
This sequence comes from Microlunatus ginsengisoli, assembly GCF_039537205.1. Classification (NCBI taxonomy): domain Bacteria; kingdom Bacillati; phylum Actinomycetota; class Actinomycetes; order Propionibacteriales; family Propionibacteriaceae; genus Microlunatus; species Microlunatus ginsengisoli. The sequence continues at coordinate 235,881 of NZ_BAABAB010000005.1, forward strand.
GTCGTCGGCGCGGCGATGATCACGCCGTCGCTGATCCCGATGATGCGCGGTCACGAGCCGCCGGCGACATCGGGCAAGCCGCAGTCGATGCTGGCCGCCGGACTGGTGGCGATCGGCGCCGCGGCGCTGCAAGCCGCCGGGCAGCGGCTCGACTGGATCGCGCTCGTCCTGGTGGCGGTCGGCATCGCGTTGCTGCTGGTCGGGCTGCCCCGGCTGATGCCCCCCGGCTTCATGCGGATGCGCCGGGGGCTGTCCGCGGTCATTCTCGTCCGCGGGCTTCTCCCCGGAGCCTTCTTCGGCGGCGAGGCGTTCATCCCGCTGATGCTGGTCGAGGAACGCGGCATCGCGCTGGTGATCGCCGGCGCCGCGCTGACGGTCGGCGCGGTGGGCTGGACCACGGGCTCCTGGCTGCAGTCCCAGACCTGGCTCCGGGTGCGCCGCGACCGGTTGATCACGCTCGGCTGCGCATCAGTCGCCCTCGGGCTGGCCGTTGTCGCGGCCACCGCCGCCCTGCCCGACCTGTGGTTCGGGGTCGTCGGCCTGGGCTGGATCTTCAGCGGGCTCGGCATGGGTCTCGCCATCTCCAGTACGTCGGTCGCGGTGATGTCGCTGTCCGCCGAGGGGGAGCAGGGCCGCAACGCGTCCTCCCTGAACCTGTTCGACGCGCTCGGCTCCGGCATCTTCGTCGGTCTTGCCGGCACGGTCTTCGCCGCGCTGCACCCGACCGGCAACCTGCCACTCACCTTCGGCGTCCTGCTGGGCGGCATGTCCGCGGTGGCGTGCCTGTCCGTGCTGGCGTCGCTCCGGATCGGCGAGATCCGGTCCGGTACGTCCTGAGCGGCCCGGGCGATACCCGCCGCGGCCGGCGCCCGGGTGCTGGTCAGCGCTCCAGGATCAGGATCGTCACGAACAGCGACAGGGCGAACAGCGCCGCGCAGGCGATCGCGACGAGGGCCGCGAAGGCCGCTCGGGACCGTCCTTTCGGTGCCGGTGCTGCCGTCGCCGGTGCTGCCGTCGCCGATGATGCCGGTGTCGCTGATGCGGGTGACGTCAGCGGCGGGCGGCTTCCGACGGGCGCGTCAACAGCCGGACCGGGAGCGAACCCGGGTTCCGCCGGCGCCTGCCTCACCGGCGGGGTCGGCACCGGCGGAGGCGGCTGACGGATCGAGGTGGCCGCCGGGCTCAGCATGGTCGACGTCGCGGACGGCGGCGGCGACCAGTCCGCTGCACCCTGCGTCCGTTCCATCTCGGCGGCCACCACGTCCAGGGCGTCGGCGAGGATGAGTGCTGTCGGCGGTCGCCGGTCCACCCGGAAGGCCAGCCCGGCCGCGAGCACCGTGTCCAGGCTCGCCGGCGCGCCGACCCGGGCCGCCAGGGCCGGCGGGTCGAGGGCGGGATCCCGGCCGATGATGTCGGCCACGGTGCGGACCGGGAACGGCGGCTTGCCGCTGAGCATCGCGTAGGTGACCGCGGTCAGCGAATAGACGTCCACCCGCCGATCGAGTGCGCCGCCGGCCGCCTGCTCCGGCGCCATGTACGCGGGGGTGCCGGCGGTCATGGTCACCTCGCCCGCCTCCGCCATCGCCTTGGCCACGCCGAGGTCGGCCAGCACGACCAGCGGGGGAGCGCCGGCGGAACGCTGGATCAGCAGGTTGCCCGGCGTCACGTCGCGGTGCAGCACCTGGTTGGCGTGCAGCACGTCGATCGCCCGGCAGCCCTGCGCGCACAGCCGCAGCGCCACCACCGGCGGCACGCCGCTGCGTCGCAGGTCGTCCAGCGACCCGCTGTTGACGAAGTCCATGACGAAGTACGGCCGGCCGTCCGGCAGCGCGCCGATGTCGTACACCGCGACCAGCCGCGGGTCCCGAATCCGGCGCAGGATCCGGGCCTCGCCCAGAAAGCGGTTCCTGACGTCGGCGTTGTCCGCCCAGTTCTCGGCCAGCACCTTGACCGCGACCGGGACGTCCAGATCGTCGTCGTGCCCGAGCCAGACGGTCGCGAACGATCCCGCGCCGAGGCGGCGGACGAGGCGATAGCGGCCGATGGTCTCCATGGGGTGAGCGCCATTCTCGCCCAGGTCACCGGTCACGTGTCAGCCACGTCGACGACCAGCGCGCGGTGATCGGACACGTCCAGCCGGACGGCCCGGCTCGCGGTGACGTCGCCCCACTCGCCGCGGACCAGGATGTGGTCCAGCTGGACCCGGGGGGTGCCCGCCGGGAACGTCTTGTGGGCGGCCAGGCTGCGGTAGCCGGTGATGGCCGCGGGCTGGTTGCCGAACATGTTGAGGTCGCCCATCAGGGCCAGCGGGGCGTCGATCTCGGCCAGGTCGGCACGCAGCCGGCGGAGCTGGCGCCGGCCCCAGCCGGGCAGGTAGGTCAGGTGCGTGTTCACCACCACCCGTGGACCGCGGGGTGTCTCCAGGTGGGCGACGATCGCCAGCCGCGGCTCCTCGCGGATCATGATGCCGCGCCGGGTTTCCCGTCCGCTGTCGGCGCCGGCCGGCCGGGGGCCGGGCAACCGGAGTGGGAAGCCGGCGCCGATCCAGGGCAGCCGACGTACCTCCCACCGGGTCACCGGATACCGCGACAGCAGCGCGATTCCGAACGTCGGCCGGCCGGCGCCGGACTCCAGCGCCGGCACCCACAGCCCGCCCGGGGTGCCGACCAGCGCCGGTGCATACAGCTGGGCGACCGATCCCATCGCCTCCGCCGCCACGGCGGTGAAGTCGATGCCACGGGTGCGCGGCTGGGCGCCATCCACCTCCTGCAGGCCGAGCACGTCGGCGTCCAGCGCGGCCACCGCCGTGGCGAACCGGTCGGGATCGACGACCCCGTCGGCCGGGCAGCGACCGTGCAGGATGTTGTACGTCGCCAGCCGCATTCAGCCCCCGTCCGGGGCGGGCGGGTCGACCGGCACGGCGGGCGCGCCCGGCTCAGCGGGCATCGGCGCCCATCAGGCGCTCCAGCGTCGCCCGCGAACCGCGCTCGTACAGGGAGCCGAGGGTGCCGAGATAGGCGCTGACGAACGGCTCGTGGTCGATCAGGTCGCCGAACAGCTCCCGGTCACGGACGAAGGCCAGCGGGTCTTCGCGTTGGCGCCGGGCCCGTTCGGTGAGGGTCGCGGACAGCCGGTCGACCACGGTGATCGGCTCGCCGTCCTCGTCCACGGCGTCGGCATAACGCGCCCAGCTGGCCACCACCGCGCTGGCCAGCGTGACGTCCCGGCCGGCCGCCAGATTCTCCCGGATCACCGGCAGCAGCCACTTCGGGATCCGGTCGGAGCTCTCCGCGCACAGCCGCGCGACCGTGTCGCGGACGTGGGCGTTGGAGAACCGCTCGATCAGCTGACGCCGGTACGCGTCCAGGTCGATGCCCGGCACCGGAGCGAGGGTGGGCGAACCCTCGCGCTCCATGTAGGCCAGCAGGAACCGGGCGAACAGCGGGTCCTGGGCGACGTCGTGCACCAGCCGGTAGCCCGCGAGGTAGCCGAAATAGCACAGCGCCTGGTGGCTGGCGTTCAGCAACCGCAGCTTCATCAACTCGTACGGTGTGACGTCGTCCACCACCTGGACGCCAACCGTCTCCAGCGCCGGCCGGCCCAGGCTGAAGTCGTCCTCCAGCACCCACTGGGTGAACGGCTCGCAGACCACCGGCCAGCCGTCGGCGATCCCGAACCGCTCGGCCACTGCGTCCCGGTCCTCGTCGGTGGTGCCCGGGGTGATCCGGTCGACCATCGAGTTCGGGAAGCGCACGGCTCCCGCCAGCCAGTCGCCCAGCTCCGGATCGCGCAGCCGGGCGAACGCGGTGAACATCTTGGCCGCGACGTGCCCGTTGCCCTGGATGTTGTCGCAGGACATGACGGTGAACGGCGCCAGCCCGCGGTCCCGACGCCGGGCCAGCGCCTCTACCACCAGGCCGAACGTCGTCGTCGGCGTCGCTCCGGGTTCCAGGTCGGCCTGCACCGCCGGGTTGCCGGCGTCGAACTCGCCGGTCACCGGGTGCACGTTGTAGCCGCCCTCGGTGACGGTCAGCGAGACGATCCTGGTCGTCTCGGCCGCCATCTGCTCGATCACGGCCTCGGGGTCGTCCGGCGCGAGCAGGTAGTCGGTGATCGAGCCGATCACCCGCGGCTCCCAGCTTCCGTCGGCGTCCTTCAGCACCAGCGTGTACAGCCCGTCCTGCTCCTTCAGCACGTCCCGCATCCGGGCGTCGTGGGGAAGCACCCCGACGCCACAGATGCCCCAGCCGTAGGCGTCGGGATCGCCGGAGTTCAGCCACGCGTCGACGTACATCGCCTGGTGTGCACGGTGGAAACCGCCGACGCCGACGTGCACGATGCCCGGGCTCAGCCGGGACCGATCGTAAGTCGGGGTCGGGATCTCGATCTCGGGCAGGTTCTCGTCGCTGAGCGCGGTCATCGCTGGTCTCTCAGTAGGGGACGGGGTCTCTCAGTAGGGGGTGGGGATGTAGCGCTTCGGATGCTCGGGCTCGACGTAGTTGCCCTTCGCCTGCCGCCGCGGCAGCTTCACCGTGCGTTCCGGTAGCGGTTCGTACGGGATCTGGGACAGCAGGTGGCTGATGATGTTCAGCCGGGCGCGCTTCTTGTCGTTGCTGACCGCGACATGCCAGGGCGACTCGTCGGTGTCGGTCTTGGCGAACATGGCGTCCCGGGCCCGCGAGTACTCATACCACTTGCTGTACGACTTCAGGTCCATGTCGGAGAGCTTCCAGGTCTTGCGCGGGTCGTCGATCCGCCCCTTCAGCCGCCGGGTCTGCTCGTCCTGGCTCACCTCCAGCCAGTACTTGATCAAGATGATGCCGGACTGCACGATCTGCCGTTCGAGCAGCGGCACCACCTCCAAGAAGGCGGCCGACTCCTCGGGGGTGCAGAAGCCCATCACGGGCTCGACACCGGCCCGGTTGTACCAGCTGCGGTCGAAGATCACCACCTCGCCGGCCGACGGGAAGTGCGATACGTAGCGCTGGATGTACATCTGCGACTGTTCCTTGGGCGTCGGCGCGGGCAACGCCGCGATCCGGAAGACCCGCGGGCTGACCCGCTCGGTGATCCGCTTGATCGTGCCGCCCTTGCCGGCCGTGTCTCGACCCTCGAACACGATGAGCACCTTCGCGCCGGTGGCTTTCACCCACTCCTGCATCGCGACCAGCTCACCCTGCAGCCGCTCCATCTCGGCCTCGTACGCCTTGGTCTTCAGCTTCGGCTGCGGTTCGGTGGATTCGACCGCGCCTGCCTTGTCGCCCTTGTGCTTGTGTTTCGCCACAGAGCAACCTTCCCACCTGCGATCGGAGCGCGTCACGACCCCTACCGCGTCGTCAGCTCCCCTCTGCGGCGCGGGCCAGGATCTGTTCCGCGGTCAACGGATCGGTGACGAGCTGGTTGAAGTATCCGGCCCGGGCGCCGACGATGATCGGCGTCACCTTGTCCAGCCCGGCGGCCACGGCGACCACCACCGGAAGCTCGCGGAGGTCTGCCAGCTCGAGGGCGATCAGCCGATCGCTGCCCGGAAAGTCCACCGGGCTGCCGGCGCGATCGAAGAACCGTCCGCAGACGTCGCCCACCGCCTCCCACAGGAGGTCCCCGCCGGTCGGGGCGTACTGGGGCACCTGGGCTCGCAGCATCGGTGCGGCACCGACTCCGGTCAGCACCACCCGGGCCTGCGGCCACAGTCGCAGCACGCGCTGGATCGTAGGGTCCCGGCGCAGGGTGCGGTGCAGGCTGGGACCGGGCAGGGCCGGTGCGAACAGGTATTGCGCCCGGCCGGCGATGCCGGCCGCGAACAGCCGGGTGATCTCGTTCGTCTGGTACCAGTCCTCCGGCTGGTCGATACCGCCGATGGCCGGCGCGACCACCACGCCGGGGAACTGAGGCAGTCGCGTCCTGGCCACCTCGTACAGGGTGCGGCCGGAGGAGACCAGCAGGGCGTCGCCGTGGCCCAGGCCGGCGTCGATCAGCGCCCGTCCGACCGCCGGGCCGAGCGCCTTGCCCAGATACTCCTCGTTGCCGCCGGGCACCTCGACCGGCAGTGGCACGGTGAGATACACGCGGCGCAGGTTCAGCACGCCCTCCACCCGGCGGCGGAGCTCGTCCTCCGCCTCGTGGGCCGGCTCGATCACCGTGATCTTGACGATGCCCTGGCGCCGCGCCTCCGACAGCAGCCTGGACACGGTCGGGCGGCTGACACCGATCCGGGCGGCGATCTCGGCCTGGGTAGCGTCGTCCTCGTAGTACATCTTGGCGGCGGCGAACAGCACTGACGGCGTCCACGGTCCACCGGCGTCGGTGGCCTTGGAGTCGCTGATGGCGCGCGACGACGTGTCGTCCATGCCTGTCCGCCCCTCTCAGAACGTCTGTTCACCAGAGATCGTAGCTGAACAGACGTTCTGGACGCATGTCACTGGCCCGGATAGGGTACGAGCGAACACTACCTTTGTTTGGAGGCGCAAAGATGTCCACTGCTCCCGCCGGGGTTCCCGACACCATGCAGGCCGTGATCTGTCACGGACCCGAGAACTACGTGCTCGAAGAGGTTCCGGTGCCCGAGCCCGCTGCCGGGGAGGCATTGGTGAAGGTCGAGGCCGTCGGTATCTGCGCCAGCGACCTGAAGTGCTACCACGGCGCGGCGAAGTTCTGGGGCGACGCCAACCGGCCCGCTTGGGCCGAGACCGAAGTGATCCCCGGTCACGAGTTCGTCGGCACGATTGTTCAGCTGGACGACCAGGCCGCCGAGCGCTGGGGAGTGGCCGTCGGTGACCGGGTGACAAGCGAGCAGATCGTGCCCTGCTGGAAGTGTCGCTATTGCTTGCGCGGTCAATACCACATGTGCGCCCCGCACGACCTGTACGGCTTCAAGCGCCGGACGCCGGGTGCGATGGCGAGCTACATGATCTATTCCGGCGACGCGCTGGTCCACAAGATCAGCCCGGACCTGCCGCCCGCGCATGCCGCGTTCGTCGAGCCGCTGTCGTGCGCGCTGCACGCGGTGGAGCGGGCGAACATGACCTTCGACGACGTGGTCGTGGTCGCCGGTTGCGGCCCGATCGGCCTCGGCATGATCGCCGGCTCGCGGGCGAAGTACCCGGCCAAGATCGTTGCCCTCGACATGGCCCCGGACAAGCTGAAGCTGGCGCTGGAGTGCGGCGCCGATGTCGCGATCAACATCGGAGAGGAAGATGCCGTCGCAGCCGTCAAGGACATGACGGGCGGCTACGGCGCGGACGTCTATCTCGAGGGCACGGGCCACCCGTCGGCGGTCGCCCAGGGGCTGAACATCCTGCGCAAACTCGGCACCTACGTCGAGTACAGCGTGTTCGGCAGCGACGTTAGCGTGGACTGGTCGATCATCTCCGACGACAAGGAGCTCGACGTCCTCGGTGCCCATCTCGGTCCGCACACGTGGCCGGCCGCGATCCGCATGCTCGAGTCCCAACTGCTCCCGATGGACAAGATCTGCACCCATCAACTACCGCTCGCGGAGTTCCAGAAGGGTTTGGACTTGGTCGCGAGCGGGAAGGAGTCGGTCAAGGTATCGCTGATCCCCTGATCGACACCGCTGATCCACCCCTCTCTGCCCCCAGGAGATGCGCTGATGGTCGACGGATCCCGGCCGGTGTGGATCGGCACGAGTTGGAAGATGAACAAGACGTTGGCCGAGGCCGCCGCCTTCATCGACCGGCTGTCTGCTGCACCGATACCCCGCTCGGTGCAGCCGTTCGTACTGCCCGCGCACACGGCGCTCGCTGCCGCCCGCGCCCGGTTGCCGCGGGACTCGCCGGTGCGGTTGGGCGCCCAGAACGCGCACTGGGCGGCCGAGGGTGCCTGGACCGGCGAGATCTCGATGCGGATGGCTGCCGATGCCGGGGCGACGATGGTGGAGCTCGGCCACTCGGAGCGGCGCGAGCACTTCAACGAGACAGATCAGACCATCGCCCGCAAGGTCGCCGCTGCACTGGACCACGATCTCGTGCCGCTGGTCTGCGTCGGGGAACCGACAGAGGTGCGCGACCGTGGCGACGCCGAGTCGTTCGTCGCCGATCAGGTCACGGCGGCGCTGGCCCGCGCGGCGCCGGGCAGTGTCGGCGCCTGCCTGATCGCCTACGAACCGATCTGGGCGATCGGTGCGCGAGGACGCCCGGCGAGCGAGGTCGAGGTCGCGCCCGTGATGAGCGCGATCGCCACCGCCGTTGCGGAACTGACCGGCGGCGGCCGTGCGTGCGCGCTGCTCTACGGCGGAAGTGTGAGCGTGGGCAACGCGGCTGAGCTGCTCCGGAGTCCGCATACCGACGGGCTGTTCGTGGGCCGCGCGGCCTGGGACATCGAGGGGTTTCTCGCTCTTATGCGGGTGGGAGCGGCCCACGTCGAAGTTAACTGTGCGAGTCAAAATAACATCTGAAACGACAAGTTTTCAGAATGACTTGCAAAATTAAGCCGGTGGACTGTAAGTTTTCAGCCACCGGATAACCGGTCGACGTTGCGCAGTGGTGCGCCGTCGCAGCGTGAGGGAGCGTTGATGCCAAGAACGCAGGGCAAGAAGACTCGTAATCGCCTGATCGGAGCCGGTCTCCTCGTGGTCCTGCTGGTGGCCATGATCCTGAGCACCAAGTTCCTCACCCCCGCTGAACTCGCGGCCGCGCTGCCGAAGCCGTTCGAGCCGGCCGCCGTGGCCAAGGGGCTGTACACCAAGGCCGAGTCCGAGGTCGCCTCCAAGGCAAGCCCGCTGGGCGACGTGATCACCGGCGTGCAGAGCGACCCGAAGGCGGCGGCGGAGAAGTTCGGTGCGGTCGCCCCGAACGAGTCCACCTGGGTGTTCGCGGTCCGCGCCAGTGGCGTGGTGACCGACGTGACGGACCAGTCCGTCCGGCTGAAGATCCCCGGTGTGCCGAACGAGACCGCGGTGATCGTGCCGACCGATGTCGCGATCCAGGGCACGGTGGTCCGGGACGGGATGGGGTTCAAGTTCGCCGACGCCCCAGGCCAGACCGACTATCAGTACGTCGGTGACGAGATCAAGAAGCTGATGCAGGCCGCGGTGCAGGAGCAGGCATCCGGGATCACCAAGGGCAAGCAGATCCAGGTGATCGGGATGATCTCGGTGCAGAACAACGGAGCGCCGCAACCGAAGGCCAAGCCGGTGAACGTGCAGCCGATCAAGATCGAGGTCGGCTGATGACGGCGGGCGTGATCGACGAGGCGCGGGCCAGGGACACCGCCGACGACGGCGAGGTCGTGCTCCGGGCGGTGGACATCAGCAAGACCTACGGTGTCACGAAGGCGCTCAAGGGCGTCAACTTCGAGGTTCGGCGGGGCAAGGTCACGGTTCTCTTCGGTGAGAACGGGGCCGGGAAGTCCACCCTGATGAAGATCTTGTCCGGGGTGACCACGCCGACCGACGGCCATCTGGAGCTGGACGGGCGTCGGATCGAGCTGAACTCGACCAACGAGGCTGTGGACCTCGGCATCTCGATCATCCACCAGGAGCTGAACCTGGCGCCGAACCTGAGCGTTCGCGACAACATCTTCCTGGGCCGCGAGCTGCGCACCCGCACCGGCGCGATCGACTACACCGCCGAACGCAGGATCACCCAGCAGCTGATGCAGCGACTCGAGGAGCTCATCCCGGCCAGCACGCTGGTCCAGGACCTCCGGGTCGGCCAGCAGCAGATCATCGAGATCGCCCGCGCGCTGGCCACCGACTGCCGGATCCTGATCATGGACGAGCCCACCTCGGCGCTGAGCGCCAGCGAGGTCGAGGTCTTGTTCAAGGTGATCCGGGACCTCACCTCCAACGGGGTCGCGATCGTCTACATCTCCCACCACCTGGAGGAGGCGATCGAGATCGCCGACCACGCCGTGGTGTTCCGCGACGGCGATCTGGTCGCGACCGAAGAGGCCGCGAACATCGACCTGCCGTGGGTCGTCCGGCAGATGGTCGGCCGCGAGGCGGACTACGACTTCCGCGACGAGCCACGGGACTTCGGGGAGGTGGCGCTGTCGATCCAGGGGGTGACCGTCGCCGATCTCGAGAGCGGCCGGGTGACCGTGAACAACGTGTCCCTGGACGTCCGCGAGGGCGAGATCGTCTGCTTGTACGGGCTGATGGGTGCCGGCCGGACCGAGCTGATGGAGGCGCTGTCCGGCCGCGACCCGATCTCGGGCGGCACCGTGTTGCTGGCGGGCAACGACGTCGCCGGGCTCGACATCGAGGAGCGGATCTCGGCCGGCATGGGCCTGGTGCCCGAGGACCGGCAGCGCGACGGCCTGGTCCAGCTGATGACCGTCGGCAAGAACCTGTCGCTGGCCAGCCTGAAGTCCTGGGTGAAGCGCGGCTTCATCAACACCGGCCAGGAGCAGCGGCGGATCGGCGACATGATCGCCGACGTCAAGGTCAAGACCGCCGGGCCGAGCGCGCTGATCACCTCGCTGTCCGGCGGCAACCAGCAGAAGGTCGTGATCGGCAAGATGCTGCTGACCGATCCGAAGGTGCTGCTGCTGGACGAGCCGACCCGGGGAATCGACGTCGGCGCCAAGGGCGAGATCTTCTCGCTGCTGTTCCGTGAGGCGCGGCGCGGTCTCGCGGTCCTCTACGTGACGTCCGAGGTGGGCGAGGCGCTCACCGCATCCCATCGAGTCCTGGTGATGAGCAAGGGACGCATCGTCGCCGAGTTCGATCCCCGCACCTGCACTCGCGACGAAGTGATGGCCGCCTCCGGCGAGCACGACACCGAGTACGCGCACGAGAACGGAGACTCCGAATGAGCACCACCGCAGCGGCAACGAAGCCCTCGGGAACCGGCCCGGCGACGCAGGAGAAGCCCAAGGGCCGCTCGATCAACCTGAACGCGGTGCTGATGGAGGGCAGGGCGCTGATCGCCCTGATCATCATCATCATCATCTTCGCCGCGCTCAGCGACAACTACCTCACCGCGGGCAACCTCACCACGATCACCAAGCAGGTGGCGTTCAACGCCATCATCGCGCTCGGCATGCTGATGGTGATCTTGAACGGCGGAATCGACCTCTCGGTCGGCTCGGTCGTCGGGATGACCGCCGCCGTGGCCGGCAATCTCTTCCGCGGGGTAAACCTGCCGCTGAGTGACGTGATCATGTTCCCCAGCGTGTGGGTGATCGTGCTGGTGTCGGTGGCGATCGGCATGTTGGTGGGATGGGTCAACGGGTTGCTGATATCCCGGCTCAACCTCGCCCCCTTCATCGTCACCCTGGGCATGCTCTACGTCGCCCGCGGGCTCACCGAGGTCATGCTGAACGGCCAGAACATCACCTCCGAGCTCCGCGGCCAGGAGGCGCTCGGCAACACGGGGTTCTTCCAGATCTTCGCCAGCCGACCGCTGGGTCTGCCGATCTCCGCCTGGGTGATGATCGTTCTCGCGGTGGTGTTCTCGATCGTGCTCACCCGGACCCCGTTCGGTCGCTGGCTGTATGCCACCGGCAGCAACGAGCGCTCGGCCGAGCTCGCCGGCGTCCCGGTCAAGAAGGTGCAGACCACGGTGTACGTCCTCGCCGGGCTGTGCGCGGGCATCGTCGGCATCCTGCAGATGGCCAACATCAGCTCCTCGACCGCCGACCTGGGCACGTTCTACGAGCTCAACGCCATCGCGGCCGTGGTGATCGGCGGCGCGGCGTTGTCCGGTGGCCGGGGCACGGTCCGCGGCACGATCATCGGTGCGTTCGTGATCGGCTTCCTGGCCAACGGCCTGGTCATCGTCGGCGTCTCGCCCTTCTGGCAGAAGGTCATCACCGGCGCCGTGATCATCCTGGCGGTGGCGGTCGACCAGATCCAGCAGATCGTCCAGCGTCGCCGCAGCGCCCGTCGCGCGGTGGCAGCCGCCAAGCAGGCCAGCAAGGAGCGGGCCGCCCGCAGCGCCGCCTGACCCCAGACGAGCACTTCTACCCACCACCCCCGTGCGGAGGGCATCCGCACAACCTGAGTCGCCGGGCGCTCCCGGTCACTGCGAGAGGAATCCGTATGTTCACCCGCTCACGCCTCGCCGGTCTCGCCGCCGGCGCACTGATGCTCAGCCTCGCCGCATGTGGTGGCGGGGGAGGCGGATCGGCCGAGCCGGCCGCCTCCGGGTCCGGCGGAGGCGGCGCCGCCGGCGGCACCATCGCCATCATCACCGTGGACCCGTCCAACCCGTACTGGAAGGCCGAGGCGGACACCGCCAAGGCCGAGGCGGAGAAGCTCGGCTACAAGACCACCGTGTCGGCCAACAACAACGATCCGGAGACCCAGAACCAGCTGATCGAGACCGCGATCAACGACAAGGTCGCCGGCATCCTGCTCGACCCGGCCGGCGCCGACGAGAGCGTGGCCGCCGTCCAGAAGGCGGTGGACGCGAAGATCCCGGTCGTGCTGATCAACGCCGAGATCTCCCAGACCGGCCTGGCCAAGGCCCAGATCGTGTCCAACAACGCCCAGGGTGCCACCATCGGCGCCGAGGAGTGGGCCAAGGCGATGAACTACAAGGGCACCTACGTCGAGCTGTTCGGCAAGCCGAGCGACAACAACGCCCAGGTCCGCTCCGACGGCTACAAGGCCGTCATCTCGCAGTATCCCGACCTCAAGTCGGTCGGCAAGGAGATCGCCAACTGGGACCGCCAGCAGGGCCAGGAGAAGATGGAGTCGCTGCTGTCGAAGAATCCCGACGTCAAGGGTGTCATCGCCGGCAACGACGAGATGGCTCTCGGCGCGATCAACGCGCTGAAGGAAGCCAAGAAGCTGGACCAGGTCAAGGTGCTCGGCTTCGACGGCAACCAGGACGCGGTCGACGCGGTGAAGAGCGGCGCGATGGTCGCCACCGTGCTGCAGCCCATCGTGGAGGCGACCAAGAAGGCCATCGGCCAGCTCGACAGCGTGATCCGGACCGGGAACACCGGCGTGAGCGAGGAGAAGCAGGCCATCGACTGCGTCCTGATCACGAAGGAGAACGCCGACAACGTGAACGACTTCGTCTACTCGGGCTAGGACGGGCCGGAGCACACGAGGCTGTGGGATGATCAGGCGACAGGTTCTGGCGGCCGTGGGCCCGGGGTCAGCCCCGGGTTCCGGCCCCGGATGGCTCGGATCGGCGGGAGGCGGCGTGGCGAGCTTGCCCGCACGACCGCACCTGGCGCATTCGGAGGTTCCGCGCCGGGAGAGCAAGGCCGAGGCTCGCAAGCGGCTGCTCACCGAGGCGGTCCTGGCGTCCGGTTCGGCCACCGCCGCAGAGCTGGCCCAGCGGTTCGGCGTCAGCCTGGTCACCATCCACCGCGACCTGGACGAGCTCGAGCGCCGTGGCGTGGTCCGCAAGTTCCACGGCGGGGTCACCGCACAGCCGTCCGGAGTGTTCGAGTCGCAGATGCCCTACCGGCTCGCGTCGATGACGGCGGAGAAGGAGGCCATCGCCGCGACGGCGCTGCGCTACGTGCAGCCGGGGATGTCCATCTTGCTGGACGACAGCACCACGGTGCTCGCCATGGTCGACGGCCTGGCCGAGCGGGCGCCGTTGCACGTGGCGACGACGTTCGTCGCCGGGATGAGACGGCTCAGCGAGCTCGCCGGGGATCACGACCTCACCCTGATCGGGATCGGCGGGCGTTACGACGTCGCGCACGACTCGTTCGTCGGCGTCCAGACCAACCAGCAGGTGCAGGGCATCCACGTCGACGCCGTGTTCTTGTCGACCTCCGCCGTCTCCACCACCGATCTCTACCACCAGGAGGAGCAGGTGGCCGCGCTCAAGCGGGAGATGCTCAACTCCGCGAGCAAGCGCTACCTGCTCATCGACCACACCAAGCTCAACCGTCGCGCGTTGCTGAAGATCGCATCGCTGAGCGAGCTCGACCTCATCATCACCGACGACGGCGCGGACCCCGACGTGCTGGCGGCGTGGTCCGAGGCCGGGATCGCCTACGAGATCGCTCAACGAGCGGTCTGACTTCCCCTCGCCGCAGCGCAGGCCTAGCCCGCCACCCGGCCGGCCCCGGTCGCCGTCCCGACCGACCATTCGACTGACTACCCATCTGATCCGACGGAGGACCCCATGACGCACGTATTCAACGACCCGGCGGACTTCAAGGAGGACGTACTCCGCGGTTTCGCCTTGGCCTACCCGCACTACGTCGACCGGGTCCCCGGTGCGTCCGGCTTCGTCCGGGCCGGGGGCGCCCTCGAGGGCAAGGTCGGGCTGGTGATCGGCGGCGGCTCCGGTCACTACCCCTCCTACAACGGCGTCGTCGGCACCGGCTTCGCGGACGGGGCCGTGCTCGGCGACATCTTCGCCTCGCCGTCGGCCGAGCAGGTCTATCGGATCGCCCGAGCCGCGAACGGAGGCGCCGGGATCGTGCTGGGCTTCGGCAACTACGCCGGTGACCGGCTGAACTTCAAGGTCGCGGCCGACCGGCTGATCGCGGAGGGGATCGACACCCGGATCGTCTACGTCACCGACGACGTCGCCTCGGCCGCACCGGATGAGCAGGGCAAGCGGCGCGGCATCGCCGGCACCTTCACCGTGTACAAGATCGCCGGGGCGGCGGCGGAGGCCGGCGCCGACCTCGACGAGGTCGAGCGGGTGATGGCCGCGGCCAACGCGGCGACGTACTCCTTCGGCGTGGCCTTCGACGGCTGCACGCTGCCCGGTGCCGACGAGCCGCTGTTCCACGTGGCCGAGGGCAAGATGGACTTCGGCCTCGGCATCCACGGTGAGCCGGGGATCAGCTCGGTCGACTCGATGTCCGCCAGCGAGCTGGCGGCCACCCTGGTGGAGAAGGTGCTGGCCGAGCGGCCCGCCGGTACTGCCCGGGCGGCCGTGGTGGTCAACGGGCTCGGGGCGACGAAGTACGAGGAGTTGTACGCGCTCTTCGGCGGCATCGCTCCGCTGCTCACCGACGCGGGGGTCGAGATCGTCGCGCCGGAGGTCGGTGAGCTGGTGACGAGCCTAGACATGGCCGGCTGCTCGCTGTCGGTGACCTGGCTGGACGAGGAGCTCGAGCGCTACTGGCTGGCCCCGGCCGACACGGCCGCCTTCAAACGGGGGAACGCTGCGGTCTCGACCACCTTCACCAAGCACCGCCAGGTCACCGAGGACGTGACCGCCGCCGCGACGGAGGAGGCGACCGAGGACTCGATCGCGGCGGCCGCCATCGCGCGGAGTGCGGTGCTCGCGATCAGTGAGACGATCGAGGAGAACAAGGACTACCTCGGCCGGATCGACGCCATCGCCGGTGACGGCGACCACGGCATCGGCATGTCGCGCGGAGCGCGCGCCGCCGCCGAGGCGGCCGCCCAGACCGAGGGCGGCGTGCAGACGGTGCTGGGTGCGGCCGGCGCCGCGTTCGGCGACAAGGCCGGCGGGACCAGCGGGATCCTCTGGGGTCTGCTGCTGGACGGGGTGGGCAAGAGCCTCGGCAACACCGACAAGGTGACCACCGCCCGAGTGGTGGAGGCCGTACGGCAGGCCGCCGCCGATCTGCAGGGCTTCAGCAAGGCATCGCTGGGCGACAAGACGATGCTCGACGCCTTGTTCCCCTTCGTGGACAGCCTGGTGGCCGAGGCGGATCGGGGCCGATCGCTCGCGACGGCGTGGTCCACGGCGGCCCGGGCGTGCGTCGACGCGGCCGAAGCGACCGCGGCACTGGTTCCGAAGATCGGTCGCGCCCGGCCGTTGGCGGAGCGCAGCGTCGGCACGCCGGACCCGGGGGCGGTGTCGATGGGGATGATCGTGACGGCGATCGGCACGGTGCTCGACGAGGCGGCGGTCGAGGGATCCGCGGCCGCGACGGCGCAGACATCGGAGGTCTGATCATGGCGGAGAAGATCAGGCTGCTGATGGGCAGCGACAAGGCCGGGTTCGACTACAAGGAGGCGATCCTGGCCGACATGCAGTCCGACGACCGGGTCGAGGTCGTGGACAATCTCGGCGTGATGTCGGACGACCTGGACGCGTCGTCCTATCCCTCGGTGGCCATCGCGGCCGCCGAGAAGATCGCCGCCGGGGAGGCGGACCGCGCCATCCTGATCTGCGGGACGGGGATCGGCGTCGCCATCGCGGCCAACAAGGTGCCGGGTATCCGGGCCACGGTCGCCCATGACTCGTTCAGCGTCGAGCGCTCGATCCTGTCGAACAACTGCCAGATCCTCACCATGGGGCAGCGCGTGATCGGCCTCCAGCTGGCCCGCCGGCTGGCCAAGGAGTGGCTGGGGTATGCCTTCGACCCGACCAGCCACTCCAACGCGAACGTCTGCGAGATCATCGACTACGAGGACTCGCTGACCGACTGAGCCCGCCCCGGCGCCCACCGCTGCCCTGCACTTCGGATCCCGTGTACGTCCTCGGATCCCGTGCAAGGGATCCGAGGCGCTCCAGGGGATCCGAGTTCGGTGTGGGGGGCCGGTAACGTCGTGGCGGGAGCCGCTGTCCTGGACTTCGGATCCCCTGTACGCCGTCGGATCCCGTGTACGCCGTCGGATCCCGTGCAAGGGATCCGAGGCGTTCCAGGGGATCCGAGTTGCCGCGGGGTGTTCGGACGACTCCCTACGATTGGTCCCGTGAGTGACATCCCGATCGGCACCCCGCCCTCCCCTCCAGGACGCCATGCGGCTCCCGGCGGGTGGTACCCGGATCCGATCGACGCCGCCCAGGAGCGGTACTGGGACGGCTGGCAATGGTCCCGCAACACCCGACCGCGCGAGCTGCCGGCGTACGGTTCCGCCGGCGGGCAGCAGGACTACGGCCAGGCGCCCCAGGCGTACGGGAGTCAGGGGTATGGGGGTCACGGCTACGGGGCGCAGGGGAACGGGGGTCAGGGCTACCGGGGCCAGGATCAGCAGGGCAAGCCGTACGGCTACCCGCCGAACCAGCCTCAGCATCCTCCGGCGCAGTATCCGCCGGCGCAGTACCGTGCCGCCTCGGTGGGCGGCTCGGCGCAGGCCGCGTACACCGCCGACGGAGTTCCGCTCAGCGGCTGGTGGTGGCGGGTGCTCGCGGTCTGGCTGGACAGCATCTTCGTCGGCCTGCTGGTGCTGATCCCGGCCTTCCCGATCTATCAGCGGATGATCGCCGCGTTCACCGGCTACTTCGACCAGGTGCTGAAGGCCGCGCAGGCCGGTCAGGCCGCGCCGCCGCAGCCGGACGTCACGACGTTCCTCAGCAGCAGCGACCAGACCCTGCTGATCGCCATCCAGCTGAGTGTCGCGTTGATCTACAACATCGCGTTCCTGCGCTGGAAGTCGGCGACCCCCGGCAAGCTGATCTGCCGGCTCCGGGTGGTGCCGGTCGATCAGGGCCGCTCCGTCGGCCGGCTCGAGTGGGGCAGCGTGGTGATCCGGTCGGCGATCTGGGTGCTGCCCGGGATCTCCGGCGTGCTCGCGGTCTTCCGCCTGATCGACGGCCTGTTCCCGCTCTGGCAGCCCAAGCGGCAGGCCATTCACGACCTCGCCGCCAAGACCCAGGTGATCCGTCCGCTCTGACCGGTCCGCGTCGGGCCGGTGGGTCAGGACGGACCGGCGAGCCCGAGCGCGCGCAGGTCCTCGACCGCGCCGGCCGCGTCGCGGCTGGCGATGCTGCGCAGCCGTCGACGGATCCGGCCGCCCGCGGAGTCGTCCCAGCTGCCGACCGCGGCGCGGACGCGGTCCGGGTCGACCAGGGTGAGCAGCTCCGCCGCGTCCCCCGCTGCGGCGCCGTCGATCAGCGCCTCGAGCGCGAGCATCAGCGGCACGAAACCCGGACCCTCCGCGCTCGACAGCGCCCGGTCCGGGCCGTCGACGATCGCGAAGGGGAGGTCCGCCTCGACCAGCACGGAGAGCTGCTCGGCGAGGCGTCCGGCATCGATGCCTCCGATCCGGACCGCGCCGGACAGGCCGGCCGCCTCGACCTCCTCGACCGCGCGGACCCAGCCGGAGGCGTACGGGATCTCGACGAACACCGTGACGCCGTCGTCCAGCGCACCGGCGGCGGACACCACCCGGGCGGCGTTCCCGGCCAGGTCGTCCAGGTCGCGGAGTGCGGACTGGACGGCGACTACCTCGACACCGGGCACCGTACGCCCGGCCAGCGCGACCAGCCCGCCGGCACCGCCGGTGTTGACCACGACGACCTCGACCGCCTCCTCACCGGCCGCGCGTCCCAGCTCGGCCAGGCGCCGGTCCGGCACGATCAGCGGCCCGAGCGGCGCCGCCGTCGGGCCCGCCCGCAGCGAGCGATGTGCGCGCAGGACATCGATGGTGTCGACGTCCGGCTCGGCTGCCGCCAGCCCGGCGTCGTCGATCAAGCGGTCGAACACTCCCACCCTCGGCACCCTACGACCAGGGCGACATACCGGCCCCAGAATGGGGTGACATGAGCGGATACGGCGAGGCGGACGTCCAGCGCTGCCTGGCGATGGTGCGCAGCGCCTGTACGCAGTTGCCCGAGACCTCGGAGCGGCCGAGCCACGGTGGTCCCGCGTTCTTCGTCCGGGATAAGAAGTGCTTCGTCATGTTCCTCGACGATCATCACCAGGACGGTCGGCTGGCGATCTGGTGCGCGGCGCCGGACGGCGTCCAGCAACACCTGATCGAGACCGAGCCGGACCGGTTCTTCCGGCCGCCGTACGTCGGGCACCGCGGCTGGATCGGCGTCCACCTGCTCACCGTCGACCAGTCCGAGCTGGACGCCATCGCCCTGGACGCCTTCAAGGCGGTGGCGCCGCCCACCGTGCTGCGGCTGCTCGACCGCTAGACGCGCTGCGCCGCGCGCCAGGACCGTACGTCAGTCCTCGGCCAGCGCCTCGGCGGGGAACGTGACGCCGGTCAGGTCCTCCGACGCCGCCCAGAGCCGTTCGGCCAGCCCGGCGTCGCTCGCCAGGGCCGACCGGCCCACCAGGGTCGGGGCGCCGCGCTGCCGCCGCCCGTCGGGGCCGGCGTAGCTTCCGCCCGGAATGTCGGCGGTCGCGGCGAACAGGGTCGGTCGGGCGCCACCCTCGGCGGTCTGCGCGATCGCCTTGCTGACGGCCATGAACACCCGGTCCACCCGGGCGTTCCCGGTGTGGCTCTGCAGGTTGGTGGCAGCGAAACCCGGATGGGCGGCGGTCGCCCCGATCGGCGACCCGGCGGCGGTCAGCCGGCGCTGCAGCTCCAGCACGAACAGCAAGTTGGCCAGCTTGGACTGGCCGTACGCCGGCCAGCGGCGGTATTTCCGGCGCCGCCAGTCCAGATCGGTCAGGTCGAACCCGTTCCCGGCCCGGTGCGCATCGGAGGCGACGCTGACGACCCGCTCGACGATCTGCGGCAGCAGCAGGTTGGTGAGGGCGAAGTGACCGAGGTGGTTGGTGCCGAACTGCAGCTCGAAGCCGTCCGCGGTGTGTCCCAGCGGCACTGCCATCACCCCGGCGTTGTTGATCAGGACGTCGATCGGGCCCGACCAGCCGTCCGCAAAGGCCCGGACCGACGCGAGATCGGCCAGGTCCAGTTGGCGTACCTCGGTGGCGCCGCCGATCTCCCGCGCCGCCTGGTCGCCCTTCTCGGTGCTCCGGACCGCGAGCACTACGCGCGCGCCCCTGCCGGCCAGCACCTTGGCCGCCTCGAACCCGATACCGCTGTTGCCCCCGGTGATGACGAAGGTGCGGCCGCTCTGCTCAGGAATCTCGTTCGTCGTCCACGTCACTCGCCAAACCTACGTCGATGCCGGCGTCGTGCCAGGCCCGGCGGATCTCGGGCAGGTTGTCGGGTGCCACCGCGGCGGAGAGGTCGAGCAGAACGGTGGTGGCGAACCCCTCGAGAGCGGCGTCCCGGGCGGTGGCGTGGACGCAGTAGTCGGTGGCGATGCCGCAGACGTCGACCCGATCGATGGCGCGCGCACGCAGCCACTCGGCGAGCGTGCTTCCGCCCGCGTCGGTGCCTTCGAAGCCGGAGTAGGCGGCGGCGTACTCGCCCTTGTCGAAGACCGCGTCGAAGTCGCGGAAGACCAGCCGGTCGTGGAACTCCGCACCGCCCGTGCCGACCACGCAGTGGGCCGGCCAGGAGTCGACGAAATCGGGATCGTGGGCGAAGTGGTCACCGGGATCGATGTGGTGGTCGCGGGTGGCGACCACGGCGGCGTAGGGGTGCGGCCCCGACAGCAGCGCGCTGATCCGGGCCGCGACGTCGGCGCCCCCGGCCACCGCCAACGATCCGCCCTCGCAGAAGTCGCGTTGGACGTCGACGACGATCAGCGCGCGGGACCGGTCAGGCATCTCTCGCCTCCAGATAGCTGGTCTTGATCACCGGTTCGCCGCGGGAGAGCTTCATCGCGTCCATCGGCAGCTCCGCGCGGGACCGGGCGTGCCGCTCACGGGCCGCGGCCAGCTGCTCCCGGCCGACCACCTCACCGCCGACCACCAACCGCACCAGCAGGTCCCGGTCGTCGTGGTCGCCCTCGACCGGCCGGTCGATGGCGATGATCTCGGCCTCGGCGACCCCGCCGGTGAGCCGGCGCAGCGCCAGCTTGCGACCGCCGATGCTGGTCTTGTCCTTGCTCTTCTTCGCCACCGGCAGCAGGGCAGCGTCCGGCCCGGTCGAGGTCGCCCGGCTGACCAGCTTGTAGACGAAGCCGCAGGTGGGGTGGCCGCTGCCGGTGACGAGGGACGTCCCCACGCCGTAGCCGTCGACCGGCGCACTGGCCAGCGCCGCGATCTGCCACTCGTCCAGATCGCTGGTGACGATGATCCTGGTGCGCTCGGCGCCCAGGGAGTCCAGCTGCTCGCGCACCTCGGCGGCCAGCGCGCCGAGATCGCCGGAGTCCAGCCGGACCGCGCCCAGCCGGCCCTCGGTCAGCTCGACCCCGAGCCGGACGGCCTGCTCGACGTCGTAGGTGTCGACGAGCAGCGTGGTGTCCTCGCCGAGCGCGGCCAGCTGGGCGGCGAACGCGTCCCGCTCGGTGTCGTGCAGCAGGGTGAACGCGTGCGCCGCGGTGCCGGTGGTCGGTACCCCGTGCCGGCGGCCCGCCTCCAGATTCGAGGTGGCCTGGAAGCCCGCGACGTACGCCGCCCGGGCGGCAGCCACCGCCGACTGCTCGTGCGTCCGCCGCGAGCCCATCTCGATGCACGGGCGGTCGCCGGCCGCCCCGGTCATCCGCGACGCCGCCGAGGCGATCGCGGAGTCGTGGTTGTAGATGCTCAGCAGCACCGTCTCCAGCAGCACGCACTCCGCGAAGCTGCCCTCCACCACCAGCACCGGGGACCCGGGGAAGTACATCTCGCCCTCGGGATAGCCCCACACGTCGCCGGTGAAGCGGTAGTCCGCCAGCCACCCCAGCGTCTCGTCGTCGACCACCTGATGCTCGGCGAGATAGTCGATGTCCGGCTGGTCGAACGTGAATTGCTCGATCGCGTCCAGCGCCCGGTCGACCCCGGCCACCACGCCGTACCGGCGTCCGTCCGGCAATCGGCGGGCGAACAGCTCGAAGACACAGCGCCGGTCGGCCGTACCGGCCTGCCGCGCACCGCGGAGCATGGTCAGCTCGTAGTGGTCGGTGAGCAGCGCGGTGGTCACGATCCACACCCTAGGTGGCGCTTTGCGACAATGGTCGGCGTGCCTGATCCCGACGCTCCGACCGTGACCCCCGCCGGGGGCACGGCTGTCGCCGAGCGTCCGGTCGAGGACGCGCTGCTGCAGACGCCGTGGGTGACGATCGTCTGGGACGACCCGGTGAACCTGATGTCGTACGTCACCCACGTTTTCCAGTCCTATTTCGGGTATGCCAAGGCGAAGGCTCACAAGCTCATGCTCCAGGTGCATCTGGAGGGCAAGGCGATCGTCTCCAGCGGCACCCGGGAGGAGATGGAGCGCGACGTCAAGGCGATGCACGAGTACGGTCTGTGGGCGACGATGGACAAGTCCGAGGGTTGATCGGGGTCGATGAAGAAGTTCAAACGGCGCGGCGGGGTGATCAGCAGTCACCTGAGTGAGTACGAGGTGTCGTTGCTGACGAATCTCGTCGACCAGCTGATCGGCATGGTGGCGGAGGAGAAGCCGGCCGCTCCGGCGGCCGACGAGGACCCGTTCGAGGCCTTGGCGCGCGATCTGGAGGACAAGGCCGATCCGCCCGAGGATCCGGTGCTGCGCCGGCTCTTCCCGGACGCGTACCCGGGCGACCCCGAGGCCTCGGCCGACTTCCGGCGCTTCACCCAGCGCGAGCTGAGCGACAAGAAGGTGACCGAGGCGCTGGTCGTCCGCACCGGACTGGAGCAGACCCAGGGCGGTGCGTACGAGGTCCGGATCCCGGTCGACGACGCGGACCTGTGGCTGCGCACGCTGACCAGCCTGCGACTGGCCGTGGCCATCCGGCTCGGCATCACCGACGCCGACACCGCCGACGAGCTGTCCGATCTGCCCGACGACGATCCGCGCGCGTTTATGGCCAGCGTCTATGACTGGCTCGGCTTCGCCGAGGAGACGCTGATCTCCGCGCTGTAGCGAAGGGTCGAGCACTGAGACGGCCATCTCAGAGTGCGGGCGCCGGACAGCCGCGGCGAGGGCGCCACCTACGCTCGGCGGCGTGCTGACCATCGCGCGGGCGCACGTCGACGCCATCATCGCTCACGCTCGCGCGGACTATCCCGACGAGGCGTGCGGGGTGGTCGTCGGCCCGGAGGGCTCGGACGATCCGGTGCGCTACGTCAAGATGACCAACGCCGAGCGGTCGCCGACGTTCTTCCAGTTCGACCCAGGCGAGCAGCTGGCGCTGTACAAGGAGATGGACGCGAACGACGAGGAGATCGTCGTCGTCTATCACTCGCACACCTTCACCGAGGCGTACCCCTCGCGCACCGACATCGGCCTCGCGGTCGAGCCGCAGGCCCACTACGTGCTCGTTTCGCTGGCCGATGACACGAGTGGGAATGCGGATGTTCCGGTGCGGTCGTATCGGATCACCGACGGCGACGTCTTCGAAGAGGAGATCCGGATCACGGAATAGCCTCCGGGACCGGTCGGTTGAAGCAACAACAAGCTTCGCGTACGAGGAGAGTTGAGCTATGGCGGTAGAGGTACGGATCCCGACGATCCTGCGTACGTTCACGGGCGGCGCCAAGATCGTCGAGGGCGACGGCGACACCTTGCTGAAGGTGATCGACGACGTGGAGAGCCGCCACCCCGGACTGAAGGACCGGCTGGTCGAGTCGAGCGCGCTGCGCCGGTTCGTGAACGTCTACGTCAACGACGAGGACGTCCGGTTCACCGGCGGTCTGGGCGCCCCGACCGCCGACGGTGACGTCGTGGTCGTGCTGCCTGCGGTCGCCGGCGGCCAGTGACCGACGCCGGCCGACCGACGTCGCGACCGAGTTGATCTCGTGACGCGTTATGCGGACTTGGCCGACTCGGTCGGCAACACACCGCTAGTCGGACTGCCGAGTCTGTCCCCCGGCGGGGACGTACGGCTGTGGGCGAAGCTGGAGGACCGCAACCCCACCGGCTCCATCAAGGATCGCGCCGCGCTGCAGATGATCCGCGCCGCCGAGGCCGAGGGCACGCTCCGGCCGGCCTGCACCATTCTGGAGCCCACCAGCGGGAACACCGGCATCTCGCTGGCCATGGCGGCCAAGCTCGCCGGCTACCACCTGATCTGCGTGATGCCGGAGAACACCTCGCCCGAGCGGCGCCAGCTGCTGCGGATGTGGGGCGCCGAGATCGTCTCCTCCCCGGCGGCCGGCGGATCCAACCAGGCGGTCGCGATCGCCAAGCAGCTCGCCGCCGAGCATCCCGACTGGGTGATGCTGTATCAATACGGCAACCCGGCCAACGCCGAAGCCCACTACCTCGGCACCGGCCCGGAGATCCTGGCCGACCTGCCCGAGGTCACGCACGTCGTCGCCGGGCTCGGCACCACGGGCACCCTGATGGGGATCGGCCGGTTCTTCGCCGAGAACAAGCCATCGGTGAAGATCGTCGCCGCCGAGCCGCGCTACGGCGAGCTGGTCTACGGGCTCCGCAACATCGACGAGGGCTTCGTGCCGGAGCTGTACGACGCCGCCTACGTCACCACCCGGTTCTCCGTCGGCGCCCGCGATGCGATTCGGCGGGTCCGCGAGCTGCTCGAGCGCGAGGGGATCTTCGCCGGCCTGTCCACCGGCGCGATCGTGCACGCCGCGCTCGGCATGGCCGCCCGGGCCGTCAAGGCCGGCGAGGCCGCCGACATCGTCGTGATCGTCCCCGATGCGGGCTGGAAGTATCTGTCCACCGGCGCCTACAACGAGGACATCGACGCCACCGAGGACTTCCTGGACACCCAAGTCTGGGCGTGACGCGCTAAGCGTCACTCGTTCTTCGTCGTTCGTGGAGGAAAAGGCGCCTCCACTCTCTCCTCATCACTCCTGACGGCGCGTCACGCTGATATTTGACTGTCCTCGCTCCGCTCGGACGGGCTCGCTCCGCTCGCGTGATGGCGGGTCGCCGGGAACGCGTCGCGGAGATCGCGTGTCGCGAATCGACCTCGCGCTGGTCGGAAAGCGTCTACTTCGGCCGTTTTCGCGATTGCGAGGTCGATCGGCGACATCGGGCAGAGGTGTCGCGCCATGGCCGGCCTGGAATCGGGAAGGATAGCGCCGTGGCCGGAACCGCGTCGTCGTTGCGCTTCGCGCTGATGGTCACCGGGGTCAGCGGGTTCTTGGACGCCTATACCTACCTGTGCCGAGGCGGCGTGTTCGCCAACGCCCAGACCGGGAACGTGATCTTCCTGGCGCTGGATCTGTCCGAGCGGCAGTGGGGCCAGGCGTCGCAGCACCTCTGGCCGATCCTGGCCTTCGTGCTCGGCGTCGCCATCGCCACCCATGTGAAGCGGGGCAAGCTCGACGCCCTGCTGCCGTACCCCATCCGGTGGACGGTCGGACTCCAGGTGCTGGTGCTCGCGATCATCGGTTTCGTGCCCGCATCCGTGCCGCACTCCTTCGTCACGGTGCCGGTTGCGTTCCTGGCCGCGATGCAGATCGAGTTGTTCCGCAGCATCGGTGGCCTGAACTATGTCGCGGTCGCCACCACGGGCAATCTGATGCGCTGGGTCGAAGCCGGCTATACCCGGCTGGTCGAGCCCACCGCGGACTCCGGCCATGCGGTCCGGGTCTATTCCCTGGTCGTGCTCGCGTTCGCCGGCGGTGCCGTGGTCGGCGCGGTCGCCACCCAGTGGCTGGACGTCCGCGCGGCCTGGGTCGCCGGCGGGGTGCTCGCCCTGACGCTGGTGCTGTTCGTCATCGACGAGCGGGTCGACTGACCCGGCCGTGCCGACTCGAGGGAGAAGTACGCTTGCCAGCCGTGAGAGCTGACTCCGAGGCGCCGATCGGGATCTTCGACTCCGGCTTCGGCGGCCTCACGGTCGCCCGCGCGGTGATCGACCAGTTGCCCAACGAGGACATCGTCTATCTGGGCGACACGGCCAGGGCGCCGTACGGCGAGCAACCGATCGCCAGTGTCCGTGAGTTCGCGCTGGAGTGCCTGGACCACCTCGTCGAGCAGGGCGTGAAGATGCTCGTGATCGCCTGCAACTCCGGCAGCGCCGCCGTGCTCCGCGACGCCCGCGAACGCTACGCCGTGCCCGTTGTCGAGGTGATCCTGCCGGCCGCCCGCCGGGCCGTCTCGGCCACCAGGTCCGGCCGGGTCGGGGTGATCTGTACCGAGGCGACGGCAACCTCCCAGGCCTACGACGACGCGTTCGCCGTCGCGCCGCAGGTCACGCTGACCACCTCGGCCTGCCCGCGGTTCGTCTCCTTCGTCGAGGCGGGGATCACCGGCGGTCCGGACCTGCTCTCCGCGGCGGAGCACTATCTCCGGCCACTCCAGGACGCCCGGATCGACACCCTCATCCTCGGCTGCACGCACTATCCGCTGCTCACCGGCGTGATCAGCTACGTGCTGGGCGACGGCGTGGGCCTGGTGTCCAGCGCCGACGAGTGCGCCAAGGAGGTGTACGCGGTGCTCACCCGGCTGGGCCTCACCCACGACACCCCGCGAACACCGACATACCGCTTCCTGACCACCGGCAGCCCCGAGACGTTCGAGGGCATCGGGCACCGGTTGATGGGCGGCCTGGTCACCGGCGTCGAGCAGTTCGCCTGACATGCGGCTGATCGTCGTCGGGTGCAGCGGATCCGCGTCCGGGCCGGACTCGACCGCGTCCTGCTACCTCGTCCAGGCGCCGTACGATGGCCGCACGTTCTCGCTGGTCCTCGACCTCGGCCCCGGCTCGTTCGGCCGGCTCTACCGCTATCTCGACCCCGCCGACGTCGACGCGATCGGGCTCTCCCACCTGCACCCCGACCACTGCCTGGACCTGACGGGCTTCTACGTCGCGGCGACGTACGCGCCGAGCGCGCCCTGGCCGACGATTCCGGTCTTCGGCCCGGCCGGCACCGCGGGCCGGATCGCCGCCGCGTACGACGTCCCGGGCGCCGGACCGGAACCCGGCCCGGGGATCGCCCACCGGTTCGACTACCGAACCTGGCGGCCGAGCCAGCGGATCGGCCCGTTCGTCCTGACCACGATCGCTGCCGCGCACTCGGTGGACGCGTACTCGCTGCGGGTGACCGACTCCGACGGAGGCAGCCTGGTCTTCACCGGCGACACCGGTCCGAACCCGGCCCTGGCCGGGTTCGCCCGTGGTGCGGACCTGCTGCTGTCCGAGGCGGCCTTCATGGACTCGCCGGACAACCCGCCCGGGATCCACCTGTCGGGCCGCGACGCGGCCGAGGTCGCCGCCGCCGCCGGCGTGAGCCGGCTCGTGCTCACCCACATCCCGGCCTGGAACGATCGCGAGCTCGTTCTCGCCGAGGCCAGACCGCACTTCGCCGGCCCGATCGATCTCGCCGCCCCCGGATCTTCGTTTGCCCTCAGGACCTAAGCCAGCCCGATTACCCAACCTTTACAGCCTAAACTCACAGTTTCCACACAGCGAAGGCCCTGTGACTGCCATGATCCGGATCGAGCGCTGGTCGTGACCGGAGCGATGTGGTCGTGTCACGCAGCCGATTCCCTGCGACCTGTCCTGCTGATCGCGTGAACTGGGAGACGGCTGCCGTCGGGGAGCGAGGACGGCATGGATGGTTGGCGCAATCGGCTCGTCGTTGGCGTGGCGACCTTCGGACTGGTCCTGGCCGGGCTCGCGGCCGGTTCGGCGCCCGCCCAGGCGGCGCCCACTGGCTTCAGCCTGGAGAACCTTCCGTTCACGGGTCTGATCGAGCCGGTCGGTGTGGAGTTCGCGGACACTGGACAGGTGTTCGTGGCCGAGCGGCGCGGCGTGATCAAGGTCTTCGACAACCTCGACGACAGCTCCAGCCGTACCGTGGCAGACCTGCGTCTCCGGGTCTTCAACGGCGGCGACCGCGGACTGCTCGGGATGGCCTTGGATCCTCAATATCCCACGCGTCCGTACCTGTGGGTGCTCTACGCGAAGGACGCTGAGGTCGGCGGCACCGTGCCGAAGTACGGCAATGCGACCAGCGACTACGACTCCTGCCCCGACGGTGGCGCCAACGACTGTCGGGTCTCGGGTGAACTGAGCAGGCTCACCTTGAATCCCGCAGACGGGACCTGGACCAACCAAGAGTCGGTGCTCCTGTCGGGGTGGTGCCAGCAATACGGCAGCCACTCCATCGGTACCGTGACCTTCGGCACTGACGGCTATCTCTATGTGAGCGCGGGTGACGGCGCCTCCTACAACAACACTGATGTTGGCACGATCGGCAGCGAGCGCTGCGACGATCCGTCGCCCTACGGCGGTGCGCTGCGGTCCCAGTCAGTCCGGCGACCCGCCGGCACAGCCGCTGTTTTGAACGGCGCAGTTCTGCGTCTGGTGCCCGACACCGGCGCTCCCGCCCCAGGCAATCCGTTTGCCTCCGATCCGGACCCGATCCGGCAGCGAATCATCGCCTACGGCATGCGTAACCCCTTCCGCATCGCGCCGCGACCCAATACGAATCAGATGTGGGTCGCGGACGTCGGGTGGAACGCCTGGGAGGAGATCAACAGAATCGACGTCGACGGCGTTGCGAAGAACTTCGGATGGCCCTGTTATGAGGGCGACGCTCGACAGAGCGGCTACGACTCAGCCAATACGCCACTGTGCGAGTCGCTATACACGGCTGGCCCCGCCGCCGTCAGCGCGCCGCTGTTCACCTACAACCACGGCTCGACGGTCGGGGGAAGCGCCTGCCCGACCGGAGGGTCCGCCGTCTCGGCGATCGAATTCCCGGTCAACGCGACCGCCTACCCGGCGGCGTATCGCGGCGGTGTCTTCTTCGGTGACTACTCCCGCCGCTGCATTTGGTATGCCAATCTGACCGGTTCGACGATAGACACCGGCTCGATCACGACGTTCGATGCGACGGCATGGCCGGCGGAACTGGAGACCGGGCCCAACGGCGACGTATATGTGGTGGACATCGTCGCCAATGCCATCAAGCGGATCAGGTACAACGCAGGCGGCAATACCCCGCCGATCGCCATCGCCCGAGCCGACAAGACCAATGGCCCGATCCCGCTGACCGTCCAGTTCGACGGATCTGGTTCCAGCGATCCGGACGCCGGCAGCAGCATCAGCTTTGCCTGGGATCTGGACGGAGACGGCGCGTTCGACGACTCGACCGCTGTGAGTCCGACCTGGACATACTCCGCGACCGGGGCGGTGACCGCTCGATTGCAGGTCACCGACGAGAACGGCGCCCGTTCCGTGGCGTCGGTGACGGTGACCGCGGGCAGTTCGGCGCCGGTCGTGACCATCAGCTCCACGGCTACCGCGAGCCCGTGGAAGGTCGGTGACGACGTCGGGTTCACCGTGCAGGCCGCAGATGCCGAAGACGGCGTTCTCAAGCCGTCCGCGATCAACACAAGGCTCATCATCGAGCACTGTCCGGGCGGCGCCAACTGTCACGAACACGTGCAGCAGACCTTCCCCGGTGTGGCAAGCGGCTCCTTCATCGCACCGGATCACGAGTATCCGTGCTGGTTGAAGCTTGAATCGTCGGCCACCGACTCCTCCGGCATCACGACGACGACCAATCTCAGGCTCGATCCGTCCGTGGTCAATCTGACGATCGATTCCCAGCCCAGCGGTCTGCAGGCGGTCGTGGGCTCGGACCAGCGGACCACTCCGTTCACGGTGCCGGTCGTGCAGGGATCCGAGAACACCATCGCCGTCCCGAGTCCGCAGACAGCCGGCGCAACATACACCTTCTCCTCCTGGTCCGACAACGGCGCGGTGTCACACAATGTCGTTGCGAACAGCTCTACGACCTACACGGCGCGATTCGACCAGTCGGGGACGGGATCGTGGCCCATAGCCGGACTGGTCGGGGCGTGGTCCTTCGACGAGGGCACCGGCTCGACTGCTTTCGACGGGTCGGGTCAGGGCAACAGCGGGACGGTGAACGGACCCACCTGGACTGCCGCCGGGAAGTACGGCGGCGCCCTCACCTTCGACGGCGTGAACGACCGGGTCGACATCCCTGATCGAGCGAGTCTGGACCTCACCACCAACCTCACTCTCAGTGCCTGGGTTCGTCCGACGACGCTGCGAAGCTGGAGCCAGGCTGTGTTGAAGGAGAACGGCAACGGTCTGTCGTACGCGCTGTATGCGACCGGGGAAACTGGCAATCGCCCAAACGGGTCGCTGTCGATCGGCGGAGCCGACCGTTACATCGACGCCACGGCAGGGCTGAGTGCCAACACCTGGGCACATCTCGCCCTGACCTACGACGGCTCGACGATGCGTCTCTACGTCAACGGCGCGCAAGTCGCCTCCCGTGCTCAGTCCGGCGCGGTCCCGGTCAGCGCCAATCCGCTGCGCATTGGGGGCAACGCGGTCTGGGGTGAGTGGTTCAGCGGTCAGATCGATGAGGTACGCGTCTACAACAGGGCGCTGAGCGCGACCGAGGTCGGCATGGATTCGACGACGGCCGGCGCCCCCGACACGGTCCCTCCGACGACCCCGGGCGGACTGAGCGCGACCGGTTCGACGTCGTCGGTCGCGCTGGCGTGGACGGCGTCGACCGACAACCGGTCGACTCCGACGTACGAGGTGCACCGCAGTCAGGTATCCGGATTCAGCCCTGCCGCGGCCACCCGCATCGCTAGCGGAGTGTCTGGCACCACCTACAGCGACGCTCCGCTCGCCGCCGGAACCTACTACTACCGGGTGATCGCCTCGGACGGCGTCAACCTCAGTTCACCGTCGTCTCAGGCGGTTGCGACAGTCACCGGCGACACAACGTCGCCCAGCGCCCCGGGAGCATTCGTGGCGACCCTGACCGGGACGACGGCAACCTTGAACTGGAGTGCGTCCACCGACGACGTCGCAGTGACCGAGTATCAGGTCCTCCGGACTGGTCCTGATGGCAGCACGACCTTCGCCGTTGTGTCGCCGACCACCAGCCTCACCGACACCAACCTTCCGGCTGGCACCTATGACTACTCGGTGCGGGCGAGGGACCTAGCCGGGAACTGGTCGGCCTACTCGCCTAGCAGAACGCTTACCGTCGTGATAGACATGGCGCCCCCGACGGTCACGGTGACATCCCCGATTTCCGGAGCGACGGTCTCTGGCGCGGTGAGTCTGACGGCGACTGCCGGCGATGACGTCGGGATCGCGGGTGTCCAGTTCAGGGTGGACGGGACGTCGGTAGGCGCCGAGGACACCAGCCCGCCGTACGCGGTGTCCTGGAGCAGTGCAGCCGCCGCCAACGGCACTCACCAGATCACTGCCGTCGCCCGCGACACCGCCGGAAAGACCACGGTCTCGGCCATAGTTTCCGTATCGGTTGCAAACACTGGCCCGAGCGGTCTCGTCGGGGCGTGGTCGTTCAACGAAGGCACCGGCACGACGGCCGCCGACAGCTCTGGTCAAGGCAACAACGGAACGCTCAGCGGCGGGCCGACCTGGACCTCGGCCGGGAAGTACGGCGGCGCGATCACGTTCGACGGAGTCAACGACATGGTGGCCATCCCGGACGCCAACAGTCTCGACCTCAGCAACAATCTCACCGTCGCGGCCTGGGTGCGGCCCACCGCGCAGGGGGCCTGGAGAACCGCCGTGCTCAAGGAGAGAACCAGCGGTCTCACTTATGCCCTCTATGCCAACGGTGCGACCGGCAACCGACCCAACGGGACCTTGGCGATCGGTACGCAGGATCGCGAGGTCAACGGCACGACGGGGCTCACGGCGAACACTTGGACCCACGTCGCGTTGACCTACGACGGAACCACGATGCGGCTGTACGTCAACGGCACGCAGGTCGCAAGTCGAGCCCAGACCGGGAGCGCGCCGAACGGAACGGGCCCACTGCGAATCGGGGGCAATGCGGTTTGGGGTGAGTGGTTCACGGGGCAGATCGACGAGGTGCGGGTGTACAGCCGTGCGCTGAGCGCCGCCGAGGTCGGCACGATCCGCGACGCTCCGCTCTGATCCCATCGGAGCACGAACCTCTCGAGCCCTGCGCAGCATTGTCGGTTGAACGACCTAAGGTGGCCGGCATGGTTTCGCGCAGTGACGGGAGACGCCCCGACGAGCTTCGTCCGGTCCGGTTCACCAGGGGCTGGCTGGAGCAGGCCGAGGGGTCGGTCCTGGTGGAGTTCGGTTCGACCCGGGTGCTGGTCGCCGCGAGCGTGACCGAGGGGGTCCCGCGCTGGCGCAAGGGGAGCGGACTGGGCTGGGTGACGAGTGAGTACGCGATGCTGCCGCGGGCCACCAACACCCGCTCCGACCGCGAGTCGGTGAAGGGCCGGATCGGCGGGCGCACGCACGAGATCAGCCGGTTGATCGGTCGCAGCCTGCGCGCGGTGATCGACTACGCCGCGCTCGGTGAGAACACCATCGTCATCGACTGCGACGTGCTGCAGGCCGACGGCGGCACCCGGACGGCCTCCATCACGGGGGCGTACGTCGCGCTGCACGACGCCGTCGAGTGGCTCCGCGCCCGCAACGCGCTGAACGGGGAACCGCTGACCGGCTCGGTCGCGGCGGTCTCGGTCGGCGTGGTCGGCGGCGAGCCGATGCTCGACCTCTGCTACGTCGAGGACTCCGCCGCCGACACCGACATGAACGTGGTGATGAGCGGGACCGGGTCCTACATCGAGATCCAGGGCACGGCCGAGGGGGTGCCGTTCGACCGGTCGACCCTGGACCGGCTGCTGGAGCTGGGGGCCGACGGCTGCGCGGAGCTCACCCGGCTCCAGGACCAGGCCCTTCGACAGGTTCAGGGCACGTGACGGCATGACGAGGGTCGTGCTGGCCACCACCAACGCCAAGAAGCTGCTCGAGCTGCGGCGCATCCTGGCCGCCGCGGCGGCGGCGGAGGATCGGGCCGGGGCCGCGAACGCCATCGAGATCCTCGGGCTTGCCGACGTACCCGGCTATCCGGAGCCGGCGGAGACCGAGTCGACGTTCGAGGGGAACGCGCTGCTCAAGGCTAGGATCTGTGCCCGCAGCACCGGCCTGCCGGCGCTGGCGGACGACTCCGGCCTGTCGGTCGAGGTGCTGAACGGCATGCCCGGTGTCCGGTCGGCCCGCTGGGCCGGTCCGCAGGCGAGCGACGACGACAACAACGAGCTCCTGCTCCGCCAGCTGTCCGACGTGCCGGCCGAGCGGCGGGCGGCCCGCTTCGTCTGTGCCGTCGCCCTGGTGCTGCCGGACGGGACCGAGCACGTCCGGCGTGGCGAGATGCCGGGTGCGCTGATCAGCGAGCTGCGCGGGCACAATGGCTTCGGCTACGACCCGATGTTCGTCGCGCTCGGCCAGGAGCGGTCGAACGGGGAGCTGACGTCGGAGGAGAAGGACGCGATCAGCCACCGCGCCCAGGCGCTGCGGGCGATCGCGCCGGTCCTGATCGACGAGCTCGCCACCAGCTAGCCGGAAGGAACGACGCGCCATGCAGACCTACCTCGACCTGCTCGACCGCGTGCTCACCAGCGGAGTGCACAAGTCCGACCGGACCGGCACCGGCACGCTGAGCGTCTTCGGCCACCAGATGCGGTTCGACCTGCGGCAGGGCTTCCCGCTGCTGACCACCAAGAAGCTGCACACCAAGTCGATCGTCGCGGAGCTGCTCTGGTTCCTGCAGGGCTCGACCAACGTCAAGTGGCTGCACGAGCAGGGCGTGACGATCTGGGACGAGTGGGCCGACGACGACGGCGAGCTGGGTCCGATCTACGGCTATCAGTGGCGTTCCTGGCCGACGCCCGACGACGGCCACGTCGACCAGATCGCCCGGGTGATCGAATCGATCACCACCAACCCCGACTCGCGACGCCACCTGGTCAGCGCCTGGAACGTGTCCGACCTGGACCAGATGGCGCTGCCGCCGTGCCACACGATGTTCCAGTTCTATGTCGCCGACCGGAAGCTGTCCTGCCAGCTCTACCAGCGCTCGGCCGACATCTTCCTCGGCGTCCCGTTCAATATCGCCTCGTATGCGCTGCTGACCCACCTGGTCGCGCAGGTCACCGGGCTCGGCGTCGGCGACTTCGTGCACACGCTCGGCGATGCGCACCTCTATACCAACCACATCGACCAGGCCCGGCTCCAGCTGACCCGCGAGCCGCGTCGGCTGCCGGCGCTGGAGCTCAACCCGGATCGTACGGAGATCGACGATTTCGAGCTCGGCGACATCGCGTTCGTCGGCTACGACCCGCATCCGGGCATCAAGGCGCCGATCGCCGTCTGAGGCCGAGCCGGATGACCGAGATCGTCGCCATCGCCGCCGTCGCCCGGAACGGGGTGATCGGCGCGGACGGCGACATCCCGTGGCGGGTTCCCGAGGATTGGGCCAGGTTCAAGCGGCTGACCATGGGCCGGCCGCTGGTGATGGGCCGGAAGACGTTCGACTCGATCGGGCGGCCGCTGCCCGGCCGGACGACGTACGTCGTCACCCGGGACCGCCGCTGGCGCGGCGACGGCGTCCGGACCTTTCCGACGGTCGGCGAGGCGGTCGACGCGGCCCGCGCCGAGGTGGACGGGTCCTCCGGGTCCGAGCCGGCGGTCGTCTGGGTGGCCGGCGGCGGGGAGGTGTATCGCGCGGCGTGGGACCGGCTGGACCGGCTCGAGATCACCGAGGTCGATGCGGCGCCCGACGGTGACGCGACCTTCCCGCCGATCGCGCCGGAGCAGTGGACCGAGACGGCGCGGGAGCCACACGACGGCTACGCGTTCGTCAGCTACCGGCGGCGCACGTCACGCCGACATGACGATCGGTGAACGAATCGGTTCCACCGGGCGAGTCGTGCCGCCGTCTCGCCGCCTCGCTGCCTAGGGTTCGTCGCGATCGGTCCGCAACGGGCGGATCGGAGCACGAGTAGGAGCATTACATGTCCGAGCCAAAGCTCAGCGCCAAACTCGGCGCCGAGGCCTTGGGGACTTTCTGGCTGGTGTTCGGGGGCTGTGGAAGCGCGGTGCTGGCAGCTAAGTTCCTGGTCGACCCGAACAACACGCAGTTGGGCATCGGCTTCGTCGGTGTCGCGATCGCGTTCGGTCTGACCGTGCTGACCGGCGTGTACGCGTTCGGTCACGTGTCCGGTGGCCACTTCAACCCGGCCGTCAGCATCGGGCTGGCGGTGGCGAAGCGGTTCGAGTGGAAGCTCGTCGGGCCGTACGCGATCACCCAGATCGTGGCCGGGACCGTGGCTGCCGGTGTGCTGTTCGTGATCGCCTCCGGCAAGGCCGGGGTCGGCGCGACCGCGGTGCGGCTGAGCGGCTTCGCCACGAACGGCTACGGGGCGCTTCCCGGCAACTTCGGCTCGCCCGGCGACTACGGGCTGCTGGCCTGTCTGATCACCGAGGTCGTGCTGACGGCCGTGTTCGTCTTCGTCATCCTGGGTGCGACCGATGCCCGGGCGCCGAAGGGCTTCGCCGGGATCGCCATCGGGCTCTGCCTGACACTGATCCACCTGGTGTCCATCCCGGTGACCAACACCTCGGTGAACCCGGCCCGGTCGCTGGCGGTGGCATTCTTCGTCGGCGGCCCGCCGCTGGCGCAGGTCTGGCTGTTCATCGTGGCGCCGATCGCCGGTGCGGTGATCGCCGGTGCGACGTACGCGGCGATCACCGGGGCCAAGGATCCGGTGGACGTCGGGATCGCGAACAACCCCGATGTCGGGACGGCGCCGACCGCCTGACCACACGCTCCGTCGATGCCCGCCCGGATCTTCCGGGCGGGCACGTGCGTTCTCCGGCCCTGGATCGTCCACCCGGCGCACCGGGATGGAGCTCGCGATGGACCACAGCTGGGTATTCACCACGGTGCCGAAGGAGGGACTCGAACCCTCACACCCGAAGGCACAGGAACCTAAATCCTGCGTGTCTGCCAGTTCCACCACTCCGGCGCAGCTCGCGGCGCGGGCCGCCGCTCGTCGCGGCCTCACATCGTACGGGTCAGACGGCCAGCTCGCGACGGAGCCGGTCGACGTGGCCGACAGCCTTGACGTTGTATTGCGCGATGGCGATCGTGCCCGTGCCATCCGCGTCCACGTCGACGATGAAGGTCGACCTGATCACGCCCTCGATCAACTTGCCGTAGAGCAGCTTCTCGCCGTAGGCGCCGTACGCACCGAGCACGGTCTTGTCCTCGTCGGACAGCAGCGGGAAGGACACCGACTGCTGGTTGCGGAACTGGGCGAGCTTGGACTGCGGGTCGGGGGAGATCCCCAGCACGGCGATGCCGGCGTCGCCCAGCTCGTCCATCGCCGCGGTGAAATCGACCGCCTGGGTGGTGCAGCCGGGTGTCATCGCGGCCGGGTAGAAATAGACGATCACCCGGCGCCCGGCGAAGTCGGCGAGCGACACCTCGTTCCCGTCGGCGTCGGGCAGGGTGAAGGCCGGAGCGGGGTCGCCGGCGGCGAGTCGGACGGTCATGGCCGCCACCCTAGCCGGGCCCCCGAGACCGCCTGCCACGGGCGACAGGCCGCTCCACCTCGCAGCCGGCTGCGCGGGCTGCAATACGCTGTGAGCGAGTCGTCACCAGACTCCAGACGAGGCGAGCCATGCCTCGAGGCCGTGTGGAGCAGACCGCACCACAAGGAG
The DNA here is from genome assembly GCF_039537205.1 of Microlunatus ginsengisoli. Classification (NCBI taxonomy): domain Bacteria; kingdom Bacillati; phylum Actinomycetota; class Actinomycetes; order Propionibacteriales; family Propionibacteriaceae; genus Microlunatus; species Microlunatus ginsengisoli. Next base: position 271,904 of record NZ_BAABAB010000005.1, read on the forward strand.
AGGACCACGCCGTGTCAGCCAGCAACCCGTCGCGCCCGCCGCGCACCAAGTCGCAGATCGAGGCCGACCTGGCAGCGACGCGTTCCCGGCTCACCGACTCGGTGGAATCGCTGATCGACACCACTCACCCCAATCGGATCAAGCAGCGAACAGTGGCCGATGCCAAGCAGTTCGCCCGCGACCAGGTGGAGGAGGCCAGGTCGCTGGTGTTCACCGCGCGCGGGGACCTGCGCACCGGGCGCGTCATCCGGATCGCCGGCGCCGTGGCCGGCGCGATCGCGTTCGTGCTGGTCCTGCGCGGCATCGCGCAACGCGGGCAGCGAGCCTGAGCCACTCGTGAGCGACAGCGACGCGTCCGAGGCGCTGCCGATCCGGATGCTGCACGACCGGGTGCTGGTCTCGACCGAGGGCGAGTCGGGGGAGCGCCGCAGCGGAGGCGGCATCGTCATCCCGGCCACGGTGGCGATCGGACGCCGGCTCGCCTGGGCGCTGGTCGTCGCGGCCGGCGCCAACGTCCGGTCGGTGAAGGTCGGCGACCGGGTGCTGTTCGATCCCGAGGACCGCGCCGAGGTCGAGATCCGCGGCAAGGACTACGTGCTGTTGCGCGAGCGCGATCTGCATGCGGTCTCGGCCGAACGAACCTCCGACGGACGCACGGGCCTGTATCTCTGAACGATCCAGCCTCCGATTTCGATCCCGCCGCGGGTCGCGCGAGCCCGGAAGATGATCTTGCGTCAGATGTAGATAACGAATCTGAACTCAACGTGAGAAAATGTGGTCCAACTCACGGTTTGCGTCCTAGGGTGTCGAGATGGGTCCAGCGTCCGCTGGGCGCCTCGTCGAAGAAGTGAGGCTTCATGGCATTCGTGAGGAAGGCGCGGCGCGGACTCATCGCAGCCGCGGCGTTGAGTGCGGTCTTCGTAGCGGCCGCGTGTGGTGGCAGCGGCGGATCGCCGAGCGGTGGTGGCAGCGCCTCCGGTTCCGCAGGTGGCGCGGACTGGACTAAGCAGGGCGACATCGAGTACTGGCAGGGCAAGGACACCTCGCAGAGCGGCTGGCTGCAGAAGACGATCGACGCCTTCAACGCGCAGCACCCGAACGGCAAGGTGACCGTGCACGAGCTGCCGGACAACGCGGACCAGCAGCGTCAGCAGATGATCCAGAACGTCCAGATCAAGAACCCGAAGATGGCCGTGGTGAGCGTCGACGTGGTCTGGACCTCGGAGTTCGCGGCCAACAGCTACATCGTCGCTCCGCCGGAGGGCTCGATCGACACCAGCAAGTGGCTGAAGGCGGCCGTCGACGCGGCGACCTACTTCAACAAGCTGTACGCGATTCCGAGCACGTCCGACGGCGGCCTGCTGTACTACCGGACCGACCTGCTGAAGAAGTACGGCTTCTCGGCTCCGCCGACCACCTTCGACGAGATGAAGCAGCAGTGCGACAAGATCATCGCCGGTGAGAAGGACTCCAAGCTCAACTGCTTCGCCGGTCAGTACAACAAGTACGAGGGCCTGACGGTGAACGTCGCCGAGGCGATCAACAGCGCCGGTGGCGTGATCGTCGGCGACGACGGCAAGCCGAACGTGAACACGCCGGAGGCTCAGAAGGGCCTCGGCACGCTGGTCGACTGGTTCAAGGACGGCACGATCCCCAAGGGTGCCATCACCTGGCAGGAGGAGGACGGCCGGCGCGCGTTCCAGGCCGGACAGCTCGTCTTCCACCGCAACTGGGGCTACGTCTACAACCTGGCCAACAAGACCGACGGTTCGTCCAAGGTTGCCGGCAAGTTCGCTGTCGCGCCGCTGCCGGGCATCACGGTCACCCCGGGTGTCTCGAGCCTCGGTGGTCACAGCTTCGGCATCACCTCGACCGGCGAGAACAAGGGCACCGCGCTCGACTTCGTCAAGTACATGACGACTGCCGAGAATCAGAAGGCCCAGGCGCTGGCGACCTCCAGTGCACCGGTGCTGGAGTCGCTGTACAACGACCCCGACCTGGTGAAGGCGTTCCCGATGTACCCGACGTTGCTGAAGTCGATCCAGAGCGCCAAGCCGCGTCCGAAGGTCGTGAACTACGGTGACGTCACCCTCGCCATCCAGGACTCGTCCTACTCGGCGCTCCAGGGCCAGATTCCTACCGATCAGGCCTTGCAGCAGATGCAGAGCAAGTTGGAGACTCTGATCAAGTAGGCACAGTCGAACAGTCCCGACCGATGGTCAGTCGAGTCCCCGGTGCTGCGCAAGCGCGGCACCGGGGACTGCGGCTGCAAGCCAGGTAAGGAGGGTTGACCGCATGGCGACTGCCACGGCGGCATCACCGGCCGTCCAAGGAGACGGTCACAAGCACAAGAAGAACGCGCTCAGCGACGGTCAGGGCAAACTCGCCTGGATCCTGCTGGCGCCGACCCTGATCGTCATCATCGTCGTCGCCGGTATCCCCGTGGTGATGTCGATCCGGGAGTCGTTCTTCCAGACCAACAGCGGTGTGGACCCGAACACCGGCCTGATCGCGGCCGGGGAACAGTTCGTCGGGCTTCAGAACTTCACTAACGTTTTCACCGGCCAGGACCTGGTCCAAGGCAACTGGGGCCAGATGGGCCGGTTCTGGAACGCGTTCTGGAACACCACCGCGATCACCATCGTCTGTGTCATCGCCGAGACCATCATCGGTGTCGCGATGGCCCTCATCATGGCCAAGGCGTTCCGCGGCAAGGGCCTGGTCCGAGCCGGCATCCTGGTGCCGTGGGCCATCCCGACCATCGTCTCGGCGCTGATGTGGAAGCTGATCTTCGACGAGGCCGGCGTGATGAACCGGATCCTCGGCACGCAGATCCTCTGGCTCGCCGACAACACTCCGGCCTTCTGGGCGGTGTTCATCGCCGATGTGTGGAAGACGGCGCCGTTCATCGGGCTGCTCACCCTGGCCGGGCTCCAGACCATTCCGGCCGAGGTCTACGAGGCCGCGAAGGTCGACGGGGCCACCACCTGGCAGCAGTTCGTTCGGATCACGCTGCCGATGGTCAAGCCGACCCTGATCGTCGCGGTGCTGTTCCGCACGCTCGACACCATGCGGATGTTCGACCTGCCGTACGGCATGATCGGGCCGGGCAAATACCACGTGGAGACCCTGTCGATCTTCTCCTACCTGGAGGCGACCCAGAACCGGTACGGTCCTGCGGCGGCCTATGCGATCGTGCTGTTCATCTACGTGCTCCTGGTGGCCTTCCTGTTCGTCCGGCTGCTCGGTGCTGACGTGATCGGCGACAGCGGGATGCCGAAGAAGAAGAAGAACAAGAAGGGCGACAACGATCTCCCGGTGCCCGCCACGGCGCTGGAGATGGCAGGAGGGGCGCACTGATGTCGACTACCGCACCCGCAGCTCCGACCGAGTCGCACCTGACGTCCGACGAGGTCGCCGCTCTCGCCCACCCGAAGCCGAGCCCGAAGGCGCGGATCGGCAAGATCGCCTCCTACATCGGGATGGCGGCGATCGTGCTGTACTGCATCATCCCGTTCTACTGGATGATCGTGTCCTCGCTCCGGCTCCCGACGATGGGCCGGGACACCTCGTTCATCCCCAACCCGGCGTCGACGGCGAACTATGCCGCCGTGTTCGGGCCGCAGAACAACTTCGGCCGCTCCCTGGTCAACTCCCTGATCGTGTCGGGGACGACGACCATCGTGACCCTGCTGTTCGGCATCGTCGCGGCGTACGCCCTGGCGCGGCTGAACTTCCGGGGCAAGGGCGGCGTGCTCTGGCTGATCATGGCCTGCTCCATGTTCCCGATCGTGGTGCTGCTGCCGCCGTTGCTGAAGATGTTCTCCTCGACCGAGCCGTTCACCTGGTTCCCGTACTGGATCAACACCTACCAGTCGGTCATCATCCCGGGCCTGAGCTTCGGTCTGCCGCTGGCGGTCTGGAACCTGACCGCGTTCTTCAAGCAGCTGCCGGTCGAGCTCGAGCAGGCCGCGATGGTCGACGGCTGCACCCCTGGTGTCGCGTTCCGGAAGGTCATCCTCCCGCTGGCGGCACCCGGTGTGTTCACCACGGCGATCATCGTGTTCATCGGCTCGTGGAACGAGTTCCTGCTGGCTCTGACGTTCCTGCAGGATCCGTCCAAGCAGACCGCGACCGTGGCGATCAGCAAGTTCACCGGTTCGTCCGGGTTCGACACCCCGTACGGCACCATCATGGCGGCCGGTGTGATCGTCACCGTGCCGCTGCTCCTCGCGGTGCTGATCTTCCAGCGCCGCATCGTCGCCGGCCTCACCGCGGGTGGCGTGAAGTAGTAGTCCCTGTGCCCTGAGCTCGTCGAAGGGCGCCGAATGCCAGATCTGGCGCAGTCGCTCACGGCGACTGCGCCAGAACTGCGTTGTGATCCTGTTCAGTTGTCCCGGCGCGCCCGGCGCTCCTGCCAGAGTCGCTGCAGTTGCTGGACCCCGACCCCGATCGAGATCGCGAAGGTGATGGCGATGACCGTCGCCCAGACCGGGTGGTGGGCGATCCTGCCACCGATCGTGCCGACCGAGGAATAGATCCCCGCCCACAACCCGCAGGCCAGCACGGTCGCGGGGAGGAAGCGGCGGATCGGGAAGTGAGAGAGGCCGAGAGCGGCGATCACCGGCGTTCGCCCGCCCGGGATCAGCCGGCCGGTCACGATCGCGTGGAACGAGTTGCGGGTGAGCCCCTGCTGAGCCTGGGCGACCCGCGGCGCGAACTTGCTGCGCTCCACCCACGGCCCGACCCAGCGGGCACCGAACCGCACCTGGAGCAGCAGCAGGCAGTCGCCGATGATCGAGCAGACCCAGGTGATCAGGAAGATCAGCCAGGCGTTCAGCTTCGAGTACGACCCCACTGCCGCCGCCGCACTCACGACCTCCCCGGTCGGCACGAACGGGATCGCCGACCCGACCAGCACCCACAGTGCCAGGGTCAGGTGTCCGCGTACCGGGTCCATGCGCTTCACCGTAGGTCGCCGGCCTGTGGAATCGCCCAGCAGACCCGGCGCGCCGCCGCCGCGCGCTCCGTCAGCCGTCGATCCAGGTCGACTCGCCGGCGGTGACCCGTGCGGTGCCGCCGGTCAGCGCGGCGATCTCGGCGGTCAGAGTGTCCACGCGAGCGGCGCCGACGAGGAGGGTGAGGACGACCCCGGACGCGTCGTACCGGGCATCGACGACCTGCCGCCCGGCGGCCCGCAATTCCGTCTCCACCCGGCCCGCCTGATGGTGACCGACGACGACCTCGACCCGGACCGCTCGCGTCCGGCCGATCCTGCCCGCCACGGCGAGCGCGGCCCGTGCGGCATCCCCGTACGCCCGGACCAGACCGCCGGTGCCGAGCAGCGTGCCGCCGAACCACCGGGTGACCACCACGACCACGTCGCTGACCCGCACCTGGTCGATCGCGGCCAGGATCGGCGCGCCGGCCGTGCCGGCCGGTTCGCCGTCGTCGCTGCTGCGCTGGAGCGCCCGATCCGGTCCGAGCACGTACGCCGAGCAGTGGTGCCGGGCGTCCAAGTGGTCCCGGCGAGCCGTCGCGATGACGGCGCGTGCCGCGTCCTCGTCCTCGACCCGCTCGGCGTGGGCGAGGAAGCGCGAACGTCTCGCCTCGATCTCGGCATCGGCGGACCGGGCGATCGCGGCGTAGCCGTGGTCGGACATGGCGGTTCCTTTGTCCCGGCTGGTCGGAAGTGGTAAGTCTGTCAATGGATCCAGGCTTGCGTCAGGGGTGGCGGGATGAGCTATCTGCACGAGGTGGACGAACTGCAGGCGAGCGATGAGGTCGCCCGGCTGTATGAGGAGGACCGGGCCCGGCTCGGGCACGTGGCGAACTACACCCGTACGTTCTCGGCCAGGCCGGCGGTCTACCGGGCCTGGCAGGCGCTGAACGGTTCGGTGAAGGCGGCCACGGACCTGCGGACCTACGAGGTCGCGACAGTGGCCGCCGCGCGCGAGCTGCGGTCGAGCTATTGCCTGCTGGCCCACGGCTCGGTGCTGGCCGGGATCGTCGGCGAGACCGGCGTGCACGAGCTGGTCGCCGGCGACGACGGCGCGCTCGACGCCCGCGACCGGGCCGTGGCCCGGCTGGCCGCCAAGGTCGCCACCGACGCGTCATCGATCACCCCGGACGACTACGCCGAGCTCCGGGGACTCGGCGTCGACGACGCGGGCATCCTCGACGTCGTGCTGGCCGCCGCGGCTCGCTGTTTCTTCAGCACCGTGCTGGACGCGACCGGGACGCTGCCCGACGCCGCCTACGCGTCGGCGCTCTCGCCCGCGCTGGTCGGCGAGCTCACCGTCGGGCGCCCGATCGAGGAGTCTGCCGGCTGAGCGGCCCGGTCGCGGATCAGCCCTCCGGCCGGTGGCAGACCGCCTCCACGTTGTTGCCGTCGGGATCGCGGACGAAGGCGCCGTAGTAGTTCTCGTGGTATTCCGGCCAGAGTCTCGGCTCGTGCAGGACCTCCGCCCCCAGCGCGGTGGCCGCCTCGAAGAAGGCCCGGACCGAGGCCCGGTCCGCGGCGGCGAAGGCGATGTGGGACTCGCGGAAGCCCTCGCCCGAGTCGAACGCGCTGATCCAGAACTGCGGGTGGCTCGGCTCCCCATAGCCGATGGCCACCCCGAAATCCATCACCCGCCCGAACCCGAGCGCGCCCAACACGCTGTCGTAGAACGCCGAGCTGGCCGGCAGGTCGGTGCACTGCACCCCGAAGTGGTCGATCATGGATCGATCCTGGCAGGCGGGGCCGACAGTCCCGCGCGCGGCGAGCATCGCGTCGCTGATCGACCCCGGAAGCCCCGCCGGAGGGCATGTCGCACGGCGCTGTACAGCCATCGTCCGGTAGGTCATATTTCAGAAACGGCCCGGGTGGGATCATCGCACGAGGGCTCGGAGGAGGCGAAGGCCAGGATGCTGCGCGCGATGGTGATCGGGACCGGCTGGGCTGGTGAGGGGTATGTCGCCGCGCTGCGCTCATCGGGGGTGAGGGTGGTGGCGCTGTGTGGACGGAGCCCGGAACCCGCGTACGCACTGGGGGCGCGACTCGGGATCGAGGACGTACGGACGGACTGGCGAGTCGCCATCGACCAGCTGGCCCCCGACATCGTGGTGGTGGCCACCCCGGCCGGACCGCACTGCGAGATCGTCGAGTACGCCGCGGCGCGGGGAGCCCACCTGATCTGTGAGAAGCCGTTGGGGCGCAGCGCCGACGAAGCCCGGCGCATGGTGGCGGCCGTCGAGAGGGCAGGAGTCAAGCATGCGTACGGCGCGACCACGCGGTATGCACCCGGGTTGTCACAGGCGCGGTCCCTCGTCGCCGACGGGGCGATCGGTGAGGTGCGCGAGGTCGAGGTGGTTTCGCACTTCGGGATGTCACCCCTGCAGCCGTACTGCTGGATCCACAGTCTCGAGCAGGGCGGGGGTGTGCTCGGGAATGTGTACACCCACTTCCTCGCCCAGGCACAGTATGTGACGGCCGGGATTCCGCAGTGGGCGTCCGGGCACACCGACCTGGTCGTCACTCGGGTTCCGGCCGGGCCGGCGGTGCACGACTTTCGGACCTGGGAGCCACTGGACGCAACCGAAGCGGCTGCCGGCGAGTGGCGGGACAACGATGCTGAGCTCGCCGCGACGGTGATCACCGAACTCGACCTGGCCGGCGGGGGGAAGGTGAGTGCGCTGTTTCGTGCGTCGGCCTTCACCAGCGCGCGCGCCGACGGCTACTTCGCCATCTACGGGACGACCGGGACCCTGCACTTCGACGGCTATCCGTGGTTCCACCGCTTGCAGCACCTGACCACCGCGAGCGGTCGGTGGACGGAGATCGCGATCCCTGCGGTGGATGATCCGATCCAATGGGGATGGAAGCGCTTGGCCGCAGACCTCGTCGCGGACATCGCTGGCTCGGGGGGCGAGGGCTATCCGACCTTCCGCGACGGATATGTCGCCAACCGGCTGATCGATCAAGTGCGCGCGGCAGCCGCACGGTGAGCGACGTCGGCGTGGAGGCGAAGAGGGAGCCGCATGATCTCGGCTCCGACTAGGGGTGATGGGTGCGCCGCGAGGGAATCGAACCCCCAACCCGCTGATTAAGAGTCAGCTGCTCTGCCAATTGAGCTAGCGGCGCGCGAGGAGAAACACTAGCAAACGCTCGTCTGCCTCGCGAATCGAAACCCCGCCGAGCCGGATCAGCCGATCAGCTCCAGCAGCGCATGGGCCGCGTTGTGGCCGCCGAGCCCGCTCACGGCGCCGCCGCGGACGGCCCCCGAGCCGCACAGCAGGATGCCCTCGTCGGCGGTGGCGACGCCCCAGCGGTGGGCCGGGTCGTCGTCGGCGGATCCGTCCGGCAGCCACGGCCAGCTGAGGTCGCCGTGGAAGATGTTGCCGCCGGGCAGGCCGATCGCCGCCTCGACGTCGTCGGGGCTCATCACCTCCACGCAGGGCCGGCCGTACGTGTCCCGGGCCAGGCAGTCCGCCAGCGGCTCGGCCAGCACCGACTGCAGCGAGCGGAGGGCCGCCTCGCCGACCCGCGCCCGCGACCCGGCCGGGTCGGCCGCGAACAGTTCCGGCGGGGTGTGCAGCGCGAACATGGTCAGCGTGTGCCAGCCGGAGAACTGCGGTGCGGGGCCGAGGATCGAGTCATCGGTGAGCGTGTGGCAATAGACCTCGGCCGGGAGCGGATCGGGGATCCGGCCGGCGGAGGCCTCCTCGAACGCCCGCTGCAGGCGTTCGTACGACTGATGCAGGTGCAGCGTTCCCGCGAACCCGGTCGCCGGATCGATCCCCGACGCGAACCGGGGGAGCCGGCGCAGCACCAGATTGATCTTGGTCTGGCTGCCCTGCGGCTTGTGCCCGGGACGGGCCCGGAGCCGGTCCAGGGTGTACGGCGCACAGCCGGCCAGGACGTACTCGGCGCGATGGTGGGTGCCGTCGGCCAGCACCACGTCCCAGCCGCCGCCGGGCACCCGCAACACGGCCTCGGCCCGCGCGTCGGCGATCAGCTGGGCGCCGGCCTCCCGGGCCACCCGCTCCAGCTCCTCGGCCACCCGGCCCATCCCGCCGACCGGCACCTTCCACTCACCGGTGCCGCCGCCGATCACGTGGTAGGCGAAGCAGCGGTTCTGCCGCAGCGACGGGTCGTGCGCGGTCGCGAACGTGCCGATCAGCGCGTCGGTCAGCACCACGCCGCGGACGATGTCGTCGGCCAGGATCGACTCGATCAGGTTGCCGATCGGGTGGCCGGTGAGCGCGTCCCAGAGCTGGTCGTCCCCGAACGCCTCGCGCAGGGACGACTCGACCGGCAGCGGTTCGGTCAGCGTCGGCGCGACCACCTGGGCGAAGCGGTGCAGGAAGCTCTCCAGGTCCTGCCAGCCGTTCCACTCCTCGTAGCTCCCGGTGAGCCGGTGGAACGACTCCCGGGTGGCGTCGCCGGGCGTTCGCTCGATCAGCAGGTCGCCGCCGTCGAACGGGGTGTACGACGCCACCCGGCGCGACCGCAGCTCCAGCTCCAGCCCCAGATCGGTGACGATCGTCTCGGGCAGCAGGGAGACCAGGTAGGAGAACCGCGACAGCGCGACGTCCACACCCTCGAACAACCGGGCGGATGCGACCGCGCCGCCGAACCGGTCGGTCGCCTCCAGCAGGGTCACCGGCACGCCGGCCCGAGCGAGGTAGGTCGCCGCGACGAGCCCGTTGTGGCCGCCGCCGACGATGATCACCTCCGGCTCCGGCATCTCAGTGCGCTCCCGGCGTCGCCGAGCAGCGCGCGATCTCGTCGTCGGTCAACAAGAGGTCTGCGGCCTTGGCCGAGTCGCCGATCGACGCCGGCCGCCGCGACCCGGGGATCGGGATGACGTGCTCGCCGAGGGCGAGTTCCCAGGCGAGCACGACCTGCTGCGGGCTGACCCCGTGCGCCTCCCCGATCTCGCCGAAGGCGGCGAACCGGTCGCCGACCTCGCGAGCGCCGCCGCCGGTGCCGCCGAGCGGACTCCAGGGCAAGAAGGTGACGCCCAGCTCGCCGCACAACGTCAGCTCCTTCAGGCTGCACCGGAACTTCGGCGAGAACTCGTTCTGCACGCTCGCCAGGCCGCCGTCGCCGAGCACCTCGACGGCGACCTCGATCTGCTCGGTGTTCACGTTGGAGATGCCGATCGCCTTGATCTTGCCCTCGTCGCGGAGCTTGGCGAACGTGCCGATCACCTCGCCGTACGGCTGCCACAGGTCGACCCGGTGCCACTGGTAGAGGTCGAGCGCCTCGACCCGCAGCGCGCGCAAGGACTTCTCGACCGCGTCGCGCAGGTAGGCCTCGGAGCCGTTGCGGCCCCAGGTCTCTCCGGCGCCGCGGGTCACGCCGCCCTTGGTGCCCACCACGACGCCGTCGGTGCTGCCGCCGTAGCTGCGCAGCGCCTCGCCGACGAGCTGCTCGTTGATCCCCATCGCGTCCCAGGTCGGGGCGTAGATGTCGGCGGTGTCGATGAACGTGATGCCCGCGTCCAGCGCCGCATGGATGGTCGCGATCGCTTCGTCGGCGCTCGGGTAGACCCGGTCGTTGTTCATCGAGAGGGGCATCGCGCCGAGGCCGATCGCCGAGACGGTGAAGGGTCCGAGTCGTCGTGTCCGCATGTCCGTGACACTACTCAGCGGCGGCCGACACCTTCGCCGGAGGGACCGCCATCACGGCCGGCGTGCGGACCACGCCGAGCACGATCAGCAGCTGCGCGAGCAGGTAGGTCGCCATGATCGCGAACGTGTCCAGCGCGAAGCGGCCGGGCACCACGAAGGTGGTCAGCGCGATGATCGTGTCGGAGCCGATGAACACGACGGCGCCGACCGCCGTCAACCGGCTCAGCCCGGTGGCCAGGACCGCCATCGTCCCGATCACCGCGGCGTAGATGATCACCGCCGGGGCCAGCGGGCCGGCCGGCGGCGCGACGACCACGATGATCGCGAGCACGACCAGGCCGTACAGCGCGGCGATCGGTGGCCTGCGACGCAGCACGCTGCGCGCCCGATAGGGCCAGAAGGCGCCGGCATAGCAGAGTTGGGCGACTAGGAAGAACGCGATCTTGACCAAGATGTCGAACCCGAACACGTCGCCGCACCAGGAGAACACCAGGGCGATCGCGACCAGCTTGGTCAGCCGGTCACGAACCGGGCTGGCGGTGAGCAGGAAGCCGAGCAGGGCGGGCATGCACAGGGCGAGGGCGATCAGCGCGACCAGCCGCCAGTGTGCGAGCTCGGCGACGAGATCGAGCGTGGCCACGAGGACGTACGCGATCAGCCAGCCGCGCGCCGGACGCCCCAGTCCCATGTCTCCAGGGTAGGGAGGCGGTCACCCTGATTTCTTCGCTCTCCGTTCGCCGGCTGTCCGCAGGCTGTCCGGCCCCGACCTCACCCGAAAAGTGTGCAGGTGTTGCACCCGGGACCGGCGTGTCGGTGCAGGAGCTGCACCTTTTCCGGGAGGGGTCGGGGCGCCAGCGGGACTTGCGCCCCGACCTCACGCGAAAGTGTGCGGGTGTTGCACCCGCGACCGGCGTGTCGGTGCAGGAGCTGCACAGTTTCCGGGAGGGTCGGGCGCGGGTCAGCGGGACGTACGCCGGGCGGCGGTCAGCCGTTGCCGGCGCAGCTCGGCGATCTCGGGCCGGGACAGGGGAGCCAGCTCGCGGCCGAGCGCCAGCTCCAGCACGTGGTCGGCCAGCGCCGGGTTGCGGACCAGCACGGGCCCGTGCGGGTACGTCCCGAGCACCGTGCCGTGCACGGCACCCTCGGTGCCGTCGGCACAGTTCCCCACGCCGACCTCGACATCTGCCAGCGGCTCGGCGTCCGGGCCGACCACGGTGTAGCCGCCGTGGTTCTCGAAGCCGGTGATCATCGCCTCGTCGCCGCCGCGGCCGCGCCAGCGGGTCAGGATCTCGCCGACGGCGCGGACCGGGCCGCGGGTGGTGGTCACGTCGAGCAGGCCGAGGCCCTCGATCACCTCGTCCCGGTCGCCGACGGTGAACGAGTTCCCGATGATCTGATAGCCGGCGCAGACCGCGAACACGACCGCCCCGCGGTCCCGGGCGCGGTGCAGCGCGCCGTCGGCCCGCAGCTCGCGGACCGCCGTGATCTGGGCCGCGTCCTCACCGCCGCCCAGCAGGTACACGTGGCCGGAGTCGGGCAGCCGGTCACCGGGCTCGACGGTGGTCACCACTGCGTCGAAGCCGCGCCAGGCGAGCCGCTTCGCCAGCACCGCGGCATTGCCCCGGTCGCCGTAGATCCCGAGCAGGGACTGATAGATCAGCACGATCTCCACCCGACCACCGTCGGGAACCGTCGCGGCCATCACACCTGCTCTCGTTCGCTCGCGCCCGGCGCGCCTACCCGACGCTCGCTCATACTCCACCCATCTTGCGCAGCCGCTGGAACGGCGTGTAGGTCGCGATCACGTCCACCGGTTCGGGATGGCCGGCCAGCGCGGCGGCGAGGTCGGGGACACAGCGGTGCTCGACCCCGGCGTACAGCAGCCGGACCGCCAGATCCTGCGCCCGGGGCCCGGTCGCGACGACGCTCCGGCCGGCCAGCTGCTCGTAGTCGACGTCCCACAGCCAGGACACGTCGCGGCCGTCGGCGGCGGCCGAGTCGATGGCCAGCACCACCGTCTCGGTGGTCGCCAACGGGAGTGCCTCGGCCCAGCCCGCCGGGTTCTTGGCGAGCAGCAGCCGTGCCGTGGTGTCACCGAAGGTCGCGGTGGCGAACCGGCCCGCAGGGGAGGTGACCGCGCTCATCCCGGCGAGCGCCAGGTCGGTCGGCACGCCGAGCAGGTTGGCAGCCGCCAACGCGCAGGCGGCGTTGCTCACATTGAAGGCCCCGGGCACGTTTAGTTCGGGGGTCCAGACCCGGCCGTCCGGGTCGGTGATCGTGCCGTTCAGGACGGTGTAGTCACCCGGCGGCTGGGCGAGCTCACAGCTGGAGCAGGCCCAGCTGGACCGCCCGGTGTCGTCGGGCTGATGCCGGACCAGCACGGCGCCGCAGTTGGGGCAGAGCGAGGCGTCCTGGATCCAGCTGCCGGCCGTATTCACCCAGACCACCTGCCGGGCGGTCTGCGCGGCCCAGACGATCAACGGCTCGTCGGCGTTCGCGACGACGACCGGCCCGGACGCCCCGGCCTCGGTCAGGGCGGTGCGCCAGCGCCTGCCGAGGGCGGTGATCTCGTGGTGCCGATCGAGCTGGTCGCGGCTGAAGTTGAGCAGCACCAGCACCTCGGGCCGGCCGAGCCTGACCACGTCGGCCACCACTCGCTCGTCGGTCTCGATCATGGCCAGGTCCGCGTGCGGCCGGTCCGACAACGCGGACGCGATGCCGCCGTGCAGATTGGCGCCGTCGGCGTTGTGCACCAGCCGGTCGGCGTCCGGCCCGAGCGCCTGGCGGACGGCTGCGGCCAGGAAGTGGGTGGTTGTGGTCTTGCCGTTGGTGCCGGTCACCATCGCGATCCGCCGACCCGCCAGCAGCTTTGCCAGCGCTGCCGGGTCGAGCCGGAGCATCACCTGGCCCTTGATCGCCGTGCCGCTGCCGCGCCCCGCCAGCCGGGACGCGACGGCGGCGAGCCGGCCCGCGGCGGTGGCCGCGGTCAGCCGGGCGCGGACGGGCAGCGGCGCCCGCGGGCGGCCGGGGGCGCGGGCGAGCAGATCGGGGCCGGGCATGCGCTCATTCTGCCCGGACGCGACCCGGGACGAGCGTCTGCGCGCCGTCAGCGCAGGTGGCGTCGGTCACCGGCGGCCCGGTCGTCCTGATCCGCCCGATGGTCCGGATAGGCCGGGAGCGGCATCGTGACTTCCGCGGCGCCCGGCCGGACCGGCATCGAGGCGGGCGCCGGCAGTGCCGGCGTCAACGCCGAGCCGTAGCCAGGACCAGGCTGATGGAGACCAGGCTGATGGAGAACAGGCTGATGGAGACCAGGCGGATGGCCGGGAGACGGATGGGCGGGATAGAGCGGGTACGGCGGCTGGGCCGGCGGGACGTACGGTGCCGGTACGGTCCGCACGACGACCGGTTGCTGAGGCTCCGAGCCGCACGCCATCACCAGGGCGACGACCCAGCCGATCAGGGTCCAGCCCAGGAAGACGTTCACCAGGGCGGTGGCGACGCAGTTCGTCCGGTTGCGGGTGGCGCCGATCGCCCACGGCAACAGATAGCCGGCGGTGAGCACCGCGCCCAGCCAGGCGACCACCAGGTGCGCGGTGGAGGAGCGGTGGACCGGCGGCAGGTAGACGTAGGTCTGCGGATAGCCCGGCGCGACGTACGGGTCCGGCCAGCCGCTCATCGTGCCTCCCCAGGTCGGTGGTGTCGCACGATCTCCCACGTCTCCTTCCAGGGTCACGGGCTGGCTGCCGCGACCGTACGTCCTCAACCGTACCGATCAGAGCGGGCGCCCGGGCCCGTCGCCGGCGCCCCGCTGTCCTGACGGGCAAGAGAGGAGCGCTTCTGCCGGCGGATCGAGCCCGGGGTTCGGCCGACGACGCGGGTGAACGCCCGGTTGAAGGCCGCCTCGGACTGGTAGCCGAGCTCGGTGGCAAGCCTGGCTGCGCTGATGTCTTCCTCAAGCAGCCGGGAGTGGGCCAGGTTCATCCGCCAGCGCGTCAGGTAGGCGACCGGGGCCTCGCCGACGAGCTCGGTGAACCGGGCGCTGAAAGAGGATCGTGACATGGTCGCGGCGCGGGCGAGCCGATCGACGCTCCAGTCGCGGCCGGGGTCGTCATGGATCGACTCGAGCACCCGTCCGATCCGATCGTCCCGGAGAGCGCGGAGCCAGCCGGCGGTGGCGCCGCGCTCGGTCGCGAGCCAGGCTCGGATCGCCTGGACCACGAGGATGTCGGCCAGGCGAGTCGCGACGGCTTCCCCGCCGGGCTGCGGGTGGGAGAGCTCGCCTGCCATCAAGCGCAAGGTGTCGCGGACCGAGGACGCCGCCGAGACGGTGTCGCCGCCGACGAACAAGACGGCGGGCAGGGTGCGGATCAGTTCGCGGGCGGCCGGATCGTCGAACGACACGATGCCGCAGATGAGCTGGGCGGCACGGCCCCGGCCGCCGTAGCGGAGGATCGAGTAGTTCGCGCTCAGATACTGCTGCGGAAGCAGATCGACACGTGGGCCGGGCCCGGCCCACGGCTCACTGAGCAGGTCGTGACCGAGGCCGTGCGGTACGAGGGCGAGGTCGCCCGCACGCACCTCGATCGGCTCGTCACCGGGGAGCCGTAGCCAACACGTCCCGGCCGTGACGACGTGAAAGCTCACCGAGTCCGCGATGGCCGGCATCTCCAGCGCCCAGGGGTCGGTGAGCTCGGCGTGGCAATAGAACGTGCTGCGCATCCGGAGCGTGTGCAAGGCGCGGGCGAGCCGGTCCTGAACCTCGGTGCCGGGCGCCTGCATGGCGCCATGGTTCCACATCGCACCAGCGAGACTCCGGTCGTCGCGGACGAACGAGCAAGAGAGGAGGGTATTCGAGCATGGATCGGCCGGCAGATGACTCGTAGCGTCGAACTCACAATCAATCGGATTCGACCGAGAGGAACCACCATGTACGTCATCGCCGGCGCAACAGGCCGCGTCGGATCGGCCACGGCGAGCAACCTGCTGGCCCTGGGTCGACAGGTTCGGGTCGTGGTTCGGCGCGGTGTCGACGCGCAGTCGTGGGTGGCGCGGGGAGCCGAGGCGCGGATCGCCGACCTCGCGGACCGGACGGCGCTGGGCGAGGCGATCGAGGACAGCTCCGGATTCTTCGTGCTGCTGCCCTTCGATCTCACCGTCGACGACCTCGACGCGCATGCCGACACCCTGATCGCGTCGATCGCGGGCGCGGTGACCGACGCGCGGGTGCCGCACGTCGTGCTGCTGTCCTCCGGCGGCGCAGACCTGCCGACGGGCACCGGCCCGATCGCCGGGCTGCACCGACTGGAACAGGCGCTCCTCGGCACCGGCACCACGGTCACGGCTCTCCGGTCGGCACACTTCCAGGAGAAGCTCGGCGACGTGCTGGACCTCGCGCGCGACAGCGGCGTCTACCCGGTGTTCGCGGGCAGCGCCGACGTGCCGCGACCGATGGTCGCCACCCGGGACATCGGTGCGATCGCCGCGAGCGCCCTGCTCTCGCCGCCGGGGAACAGCGAGGTCGTGGACGTCCTCGGTCCCGCCTACTCCGAGCGAGCGGTCGCGGCGGCGCTCGGTGACGCGCTCGGACACCCGCTCCGGGTGCTCACGATCCCGCAGGCGGCCTGGGTGGACGCGCTGGCCGATGCGGGCTTCGGGCCGCACGTCGCTCGCAGCCTGGCCGCCCTGTACCGCGCCGACGAGCGGGGCCTGCTGGCGCCCCGCGGTGACCGCCGGGTCCGGACCGAGACCGAGCTGGACGTCACCATTGCCGCGATGCTCGCGCCGGCGAGCCGGCTGGTCTCGTGACCGTGTACGTCAAGGTGGTGATGGCCGCACTCGTCGCGAACGGCCTGCTGGCGGGCGTGTTCTTCGTCTTTGCCTGCGCGGTGAGTCCGGCACTCGGTCGCCTCGACGACCGTGCGTACGTCGAGTCGTTCCGATCGATCAACACGACCATCCTCAACGGATGGTTCCTCGCGGTGTTCCTGGTCGCCCCGGCGGCGGCGATCGTTGCCGCGGTGCTGGGCGGGGTGTTTCATCACCCGTCACTGTGGTGGGTCGCACTCGCCGCGGTGTGCGCGGTCTTGTCCTTTGGCATCACCGCGGCGGCCAATGTGCCGTTGAACGACGCGCTCGGCACCGCGCTCACCTCGACCGATGCGCAGTGGCACGAGGCCCGGGCCGCTTTCGAGACCAGCTGGAACCGCTGGAACGTCGCTCGCGCGATCACCAGCGTCGGCGCGCTGACGCTGCTCGCTGTCGCCGCGACCAGGTCGGCCAGTTGAACGGAGCGAACAGTGGTCGCGAGGGCAGGGGAGCGATCTCCGCGTCAGCGCGACGCCAAAAGGTCCGGTGGTGGGTGCGTGCCGCAGCACGCACCCACACCTGTCCACTCAGGCGAGTTCGGCCGCGAAGCGACCCCGGTCGGCGTCGAACTCGGTCACGCGTACGCGGCGTTCCGCACCGGGCTCGGCCTGCGCGCCGCGCACGAGACCGGGCGTGCCGGCCGACTCCACCAGGACGCCGAACGCCAGGCGCTTCGTCACCGTGCCCGTGAGCACGTCACCGACGACGAGAGGCTGATCGTTCATCATCCACCCCCTCTCCCTCAGATCGGGTGAAGGGGGACGGGCAGATCACGGGCCGGTCGGGTTGCCCTTCCGTATCGCGCCGCGCATCGCGTCCGGCGCCGTCCCGATCTTCACGGCACCATTCTCACCCTGCGACCACGAGAAGTCCGCCGAACGGGCTCGGGTTCGGACGGCGATCAGCACCGCCGGCTGGGACGGGTCGCCAGCCCGGACGTCGGGCCTCGAAAACGGCCGGCCCTGGCCAGGGGTCTAATCCCTCGGCCGGAGGCTCGATCTGACTCGTGTGGGGTGAGCGACGGGACTCGAACCCGCGACATCCTGGACCACAACCAGGGGCTCTACCAGCTGAGCTACGCCCACCATCGTTGCCGGACGGGCCGGACAACCTGAGGAAGTGTAGCGGAGCCGAGCCCCTCGTACCGCATCGGAATCGCCCGCGGGCGGGCGCGGAACCGGGCCGGGCTCAGACCGCGGCGCCGGGGGCACCGCCGGTCAGCGCGGCCTCGTGCCGGGCGGCGATCTCTTTCGCGGTCGCGCTGTCCGGACCCGGCTGCGGCACGAAGACAGCCTCCCGGTAGTAGCGCAGTTCCTCGATCGACTCCTGCACGTCGGCGAGCGCGCGGTGGTTGCCCGACTTCGCGGGGGCGGAGTAGTAGACCCGCGGATACCAGCGGCGGACCAGTTCCTTGATCGAGGAGACGTCGACGTTGCGGTAGTGGACGTACGACTCCAGGGCCGGCATCTGCCGAGCGAGGAAGGCGCGGTCGGTACCGATGGTGTTTCCGGCCAGCGGCGCCCGGCGGTTCTCGGGCACGTGCTCCTTGACGTAGCCGAGCACCCGCTGCTCCGCCTCCGCCAGGCTCAACCCGTCGGCCAGCACGTCCAGCAGGCCGGACGCGGCGTGCATGCCGCGGACGAAGTCGCCCATCTGGTCCAGCGCCGCCTGGCTCGGCTTGATCACGAGGTCGACGCCCTCGCCGAGCACGTTCAGCTCACCGTCGGTGACCAGGGCCGCCACCTCGACGAGCTCGTCGTGCTCCAGGTCGAGGCCGGTCATCTCGCAGTCCATCCAGACCAGCAGGTCGCTCACCCTGGCCACTCTACGGTTCGGTTCTTGCTCGGCTCGCGCACGCTCCGCGCCCGGCCGGCCGGCCGCCGGCATCAGTCACCGGGGACGGGCCTGATGCGTGCCCGGCCCGGATGGGCATAGCGCGGCACCAGCCGGGCCAGCCAGGCCGCTCCGACCCAGGCCAGCCCACCCAGGGCGAGCGAGGCCACCGCCAGCGAGGCGACCGCGGCGATCGCGCTGATGATCAACGGCCCGAGCGTGTTGCCGAGGTCGGCGCAGAGCCGCCAGCCGCCGAGATACTGGGCCCGCCCGACCACCGGGGAGGTGTCGGCGCCCAGGGTCAGCACGATCCCGGCCGAGATCCCGTTGCCGAAGCCGAGGACGCAGGCGACCGCGGTGATCCCCAGCGCGGTCGCGGTCAGCGGCAGGAGCATCAGTCCGATGCCCATGATGATCATGCTGGGTACGGCCACCCAGACCCGGCCGAACCGGTCCATCACCGCGCCGCCCGGATAGAACAGCAGCAGGTCGACGCCGGCCGAGATGCCGAAGATCAGGCTCGTCGCGGCCGGGCTGATCCCGGCGGCCTCGCCCCACAGCGGGATGATCACCTGCCGGGTGGCCCGGACCGCCGAGATGATCAGCACGCCGGCGCCGAGCGTCAGCAGCACCCGCCTGTGTTGGGCCAACACCGACAGCACGCTCGGCTCGGCCGCCGCCGGTGCGGAGGGCCCGGCGCTCTGGCCGCGGTGCCGCCGCCCGACGTCGGGCAGGAAGCCGACCAGCACCGCCGACAGCAGGCTCATCGCCGCCGCGAACGCGTACGCCGCGCCGATCGAGGAGCGGCTGACCACCAGCGCTCCGACGAACGGACCCACGAACGAGCCGAACCGGAACACCCCGCCCAGGGTGGACATCGCCCGGGCCCGGGCGTGGATCGGCACCGCCTCGGTCAGGTATGCCTGCCGCGCCAGGCTGAACACGGCGTTCGCCAGCCCGGTGACGAACACGGCCGCGCCGAGGCCGGGGAGCGAGTCCGCGCGGCCGGACAGGAAGGCGCCGAGCAGCGCGACGGCGTCGACGGCACAGGCGGCCATCAACGCGTACTTCTCCCCGATCCGGGCGGCCAACGCCCCGGCCGGAAGATCACCGACGAGCTGCCCGATGCCGGCGAGCGCCACGATCAGGGCCGCGACCCCGACACTCGCACCGAGGTCGCGGGCGCTGAGGGCGATCAGCGGGACGATCGCGCCGGTGCCGATCGAGACCAGCGCCGTCGGCCCGTAGGCGGTGAGCGCGATGCTGCGCCACCTCACCGGCGGGGGTGAGGATGAACTCATCGTTCTCGTTCGCTCATGCGCCCCCGGTAGGAATCGAACCTACGACCAAGAGATTAGAAGGCTCCTGCTCTATCCGCTGAGCTACGGGGGCTCGTCGGGCAGTGTCCCACCTTACGGCCACGGCCCCGGCGACCTGCGGTCGTTCCGAGCGGGGAGCGGCCGCTCCGCGCGACCCGGGGCGACCCGGACGGCTGGGTAGCCTTGTGGCCATGTCGTCGACCCGCGCAGAGCGCCGCGCCCTCGCGAAGTCCGGCATCCCGCGCGCGGAGGATCTGAGCCAGCCGTATCCCAAGCGGCTGCTGAAGCGGCCGCTGTTCTGGCTGAGCGTGGTGATGCTGGTGGTCTACGCCACGTTGCTGGTGCTGCTCTATCGGCAGGTCGTGCCGGACCAGCAGGTTCCCGGCGGCCGGGTCGTCGGGCTCGGCACCGAGGCGATCCCGATCGCGGCCAAGTACGCGGCGCTGACCGTGATCCCGCTGACCGTGGCCTTCTTGTGGGCGGACCGCTTCCGCCCGCAACGCTTCTGGGTGTGGCTGATGACGTTCGGCTGGGGCGCCTGCGTGGCGACCTTCGTCTCGGCCCAGATCAACACCTGGGCGGCCGGCCACCTGAGCATCGTCGGGGACGGCGATCCGGCCACCGGTCCGCGCGCGGCGATCTATGTCGCGCCGTTCGTGGAGGAGGCGTCCAAGGCGACAGTGCTGTTCTGGCTGGCGATCTTGATGCGCTATCAGTGGGTCAGCCGGCTCACCGGGATCGTGCTCGCGGGGCTCTCGGGGGCGGCCTTCGCCTTCGTGGAGAACATCCTCTACTACGGCCGCGCCTATCGCTATGCCGCGCAGACGTTCGGCGAGGTGTCGCCGATGGAGGCGTTGCAAGCGCTCGCGTTCCAGCGCGGTCTGCTGACCTTCTTCGGTCACCCGCTGTTCACGGCGATGACCGGGATCGGGCTGGCGATCGCGCTGCGCAGCAAGAGCAAGGTGGTCCGGGTGGTCGCCCCGCTCGCCGGCTACTGCTGCGCGGCCCTGTTGCACATGCTGTTCAACACCACCGCGTCGCTGGCCGAGGGCAGCATGCTCCTGATCATCTACTTCGGGGTCGCGCTGCCGCTGGTCGCCCTGCTGGTCGTCTTCATCGTCCGGCAGGAGTTCCGGGAGGGCCGGCTAATCCGGGAGCGGCTGATCGACTACGTCCGGGTCGGCTGGCTGCCGGCCGACGACCCGGCCCGCCTGTCCCGGCTGCGGACTCGGTTCAAGGCGTTGTGGCACGCGGTCTTCCTCGGCCCCGCGACCTTCCTCGCCACCATCCGGATGCAGCGGGCCGCTACCGAACTCGCCTACCTGCGTGACGCGATGGCGCGCGGCCTGATCGACCAGGCGGGCCTGGCGCGTGAGAAGGCCTTGCTGGCCACGATCCGCACCGTACGTCCGGCCGCCGTGATCGCGCCGGTCGGGCGGGCAGCGTACCCGCGCCTGCGGCGCCGAGCGCAACAGGCGGCGCCCGCGTTCCCGCCGCCGACGTACCCGGGACCGGCCGGGATCGGCGGCTACTATCCGGCCCCGAACTATCCGGGCCAGAACCCGCCGGCCCCGACCGCACCCGGCGGCGTGCCGGTCGCCGGGCTCGCGCCGTTGGGGCAGACTGCTACTCAATACTCCACGGTCGATCCGAACTGGAAGCCGCCGGAGGGCTGAGCCGGGCGTCGTCGTGGCGATGGGTTTCGACACGGTTGGATCTGGACGCGGGAGGACCATGAGCGGTCGGCGGGACAGTGCGCTCGTCGCCGCCCTGACCGAGACCCGGAACGCGCTGTCGGCGGTCGCGCTCCCGCTGCCGTTGCCGGGTGCCACCGACCGGGCGACCTCCGCGCGGGACATCATCAAGCAGCTGGACGACTACGTGCTGCCCCGGCTCGCGAGCATCGACGCCCCGGTGCTGGCCGTCGTCGGCGGCTCCACCGGCGCCGGCAAGTCCACCCTGGTGAATTCCGTGGTGGGCCGACGGGTCAGCGCGCCCGGCGTGATCCGGCCGACCACGCGGGCACCGGTCCTGGTGCACCACGTCGACGACGCGGAGTGGTTCACCAGCGCCCGGATCCTGCCCGGGCTGGCCCGATCCACCGGATCGAGCACCGACCGCCGCTCGCTCCAGCTGGTCGCCGATCACACCATCCCGCGCGGCCTGGCGATTCTCGACGCACCCGACATCGACTCGGTGGTGAGCGAGAACCGCGAGCTGGCCGGTCAGCTGCTCGCCGCGGCAGACCTGTGGCTCTTCGTCACCTCCGCGGCTCGCTATGCCGACGCAGTGCCGTGGGAGTTCCTTCGTCACGCCGCGGAGCGAAGTGCCGCGCTCGCGGTGGTGCTGGACCGCGTCCCGCCCCGGGCGATGCGCGAGGTGCCGCCGCACCTCGGCCAGCTGATGACCGAGCGTGGGCTCGGCGCGGCGCCGCTGTTCGCCGTACCCGAGACCAACGTGGACGCCGACGGGCTGCTGCCGATCGCCGCGGTCCAGCCGATCCGTAGCTGGTTGGCGGCCCTGGCCCGCGATCAGGCGAGTCGGGCGGCGGTGGTCCGGCAGACCCTCGACGGGGCGATCGCCTCCGTCGCCGCCCGGACCGCCGGGATCGCCGACGCCGTGGCCGAGCAGGCCCAGGTGGTCGATCAGCTGCGCGCCGAGGTGGACCACTCCTATGCGGAGGCGGTGCGTACGGTTCAGGTGCAGACCGAGGATGGCACCCTGCTCCGCGGTGAGGTGCTCGCCCGCTGGCAGGACTTTGTCGGGACGGGGGAGTTCTTCCGGGCGCTGGACCAGAAGGTCAGCTGGCTGCGCGACCGGATCACCGCGGCGTTCCGGGCCGAGCCACCGAGTGCGGCGAACGTGAAGGTCGCAGTCGAGTCGGGCCTCGAGACGCTGCTCAACGCCGAGGCGGACGCGGCCGCGGAGCGGGCCGAGGGGTCGTGGCAGGCCAACGCCGCCGGCCGGGCGATCCTGGCGGGCACGGCGGAGGATCTGACCCGGTCCTCCGACGGCTTCGCGACCGCCAGCGCGCGGATGGTCCGCGACTGGCAGGGCGCGGTGCTCGACCTCGTCGCCGACGAGGGGATGAGCCGCCGCGCCAAGGCTCGGTTCCTCGCCCTCGGCGTGAACGGGGTCGGGGTCGCGCTGATGATCGTGGTCTTCGCGCACACCGGCGGCCTGGTCGGGGCCGAGATCGGCGTCGCCGGCGGTACGGCCGTGCTGGCGCAGCGGGTGCTGGAGGCGGTCTTCGGCGACCAGGCCGTCCGTCGGCTGGCGAAGACCGCCAAGGACGAGCTCGACGGCCGGGTGCAGGTGCTGATGTCGGCCGAGCTCATCCGCTACCACGCCGTGCTGGACGCGTTGGGCGTGGACGCCGATCTCGCCGCCCGGCTCCGCGCGGCCGGTCGCGCCGTCGAGAGCGAACGAGCCGGGGTGCCGAACGGCGCCGCCGGCGCAGAGCCGGACCGCTCCCTGGCCGGAGCCGAGGAGCACCCCGCGCTGGAGGCTCCGCGGGTCCGGCAGCTGCCGTCCGGCCTGTTGCCGGGTGAGGACATCGTGGACGCGGAACTGGTCGAGTCGGTCGAGCAGGCGCCGGCCCGCCCCGAGGATCTTCGCTGATGGCCTCGCCGCTCGGCCGGCTGATGACGCGGTCCGACCCGGCCGACAGGCTGGCCGTCCGGATCCGGGCACTGGACGAGGCGGCGCACGAGTGCGCCGGCCGCGTCGACGAGGAGGCGGTGGCCGCCGCCCGCCGGCTGGTCCGGCAGGCCGACCGCCGGCTGGCGTTCTCCGGCGGCGCGACGGTGGTCGCGCTGGCCGGCGCGACCGGATCGGGCAAGTCGAGCCTGTTCAACGCGCTCACCGGCACCGACGTCGCTCTGGCCGGGATCCGCCGGCCGACCACCTCGACGGCGCTGGCCGGGGTGTGGGGCGGCGAGGTGGACGAGCAGCTGCTGGAGTGGCTCGACATCCCGCGCCGGCACGCGCTGGGCGGCGGATCGGCATCCGCGCTGGACGGGCTGGTGCTGCTCGACCTGCCCGACCACGACTCGACCGAGGTCGAGCACCGGCTGGAGGTCGATCGGCTGGTCGAGCTGGTCGACGCGATGATCTGGGTCGTCGACCCGCAGAAGTACGCCGACGCCGCGCTGCACGAGCGCTATCTGGTGCCGCTGGCCCAGCACGCCGAGGTGATGACCGTGGTGCTGAACCAG
The DNA here is from genome assembly GCF_039537205.1 of Microlunatus ginsengisoli. Classification (NCBI taxonomy): domain Bacteria; kingdom Bacillati; phylum Actinomycetota; class Actinomycetes; order Propionibacteriales; family Propionibacteriaceae; genus Microlunatus; species Microlunatus ginsengisoli. Next base: position 295,761 of record NZ_BAABAB010000005.1, read on the forward strand.
ATCGACCGGCTGGCCGCGGAGGATCGGGCGGCCTGCGCCCGCGATCTCGGCCGGTTGCTCGACTCCGAGGGACTCGGTCGGGTCGACGTGCTGGCCGTCTCGGCCGAGACCGGTGAGGGGGTCGACCGGCTGCGGACGCGGCTGGCCGGGCTGGTGAGCGAGAAGAAGGCGGCCGCACGCCGGCTCGCGGCCGACGTCGTGGTGGCGGCCGACCGGCTGAGCGCGGCGTCCGGGACGGCAGCCACGCCCGAGCTTGGCCGGGCCGGTACCGAGCGGATGAACGCCGCGCTCGGCAAGGCCGCCGGCGTGCCGGTGGTCACCGAGGCGGTCGGCAAGGCCTGGCGCCACCGCGGCGCGCTGGCCACCGGCTGGCCGGTGCTGGCGTGGTTGGGCCGGTTCCGTCCCGACCCGCTCCGCCGCCTGCACCTGGACCGGATCACCGGCGGCCGCGGCGCGAAGAAGCAGGCCGCGATCGACGCCGGCCCACCGGGGCGTACGTCGTTGCCGGCGACCACCGGCGTCCAGCAGGCCGGCGTGGACTCGGCGGTCCGGGCATTCGCCGACGAAGCGTCACGAGGGACGTCCCGGGGCTGGGCGGACGCGATCAAGGCAGCCGCCCGGGCCGAGGCCGGCGTCCTTCCGGACAGCCTCGACCGGGCCATCGCGCAGACAGACCTGGACCTGGACCGGCACCGGGGCTGGTGGCAGGCCGTCCGCGTGCTGCAGTGGCTGTTCGTGCTGGTCGTGCTGGCCGGCCTCGGCTGGCTCGCCTCGGCGTTCGTGCTGGCTTTCCTGCAGCTGCCGCCGCTGCCGAAGGTCAGCTGGTGGGGTCTGCCCGCGCCGACCGTGCTGCTGGTCGGCGGCGTGCTGGCCGGCCTGATCACCGCCGGGCTGGCCCGGATCGGCGTCGAGGTCGGCGCCCGCCGGCGGGAGCGGGCTGCGGCCCGGAGACTGCGTCGCTCGATCGGCGCGGTCACCGCCGAGCTGGTCGTCGCGCCCGTCCAGGCCGAGCTGGACCGCTACGAGCGCGCCCGCTCCGCCCTCGACCGCGCGCGGGCTTGACCCTCCGGCCCCAGCTCCAGCTCGCCGCCGCCCCCCATCTGCCCGACCCCGGCCCCCATCCGCCCGACCCCGGCCCGGAAACTGTGCGGCTGTTGCAGCGACACGCCGGGGGAAACCGCAACAGCAGCACAGTTTCCGGGTGGGGAGTGGTGGGGCGTCGAGTGCGCAGACGAATCAGCCCTTGACGCCGCCGCCGAAGGCGAAGGCGCCGCCGAGGCGGCGGTTCAACAGCAGGTAGAGCAGCACCGACGGCAGGGAATAGAGCAGCGAGTACGCCGCCAGCTGGCCGTAGACGACCTGGCCGTACTGCCCGAAGAAGGTGTAGATGGTGACCGACATCGGCTGCTTCTCCGGGGTCAACAGCAGGATGAACGGGACGAAGAAGTTCCCCCACAACCCGATGAAGGTGTAGATCGCGATCACCGACAGACCGGGGCCCATCAGCGGCAGGATGATCCGGCGCAGGCCCTGCATCGGGCTGGCGCCGTCGGTCCAGGCCGCCTCCTCCAGCTCGATCGGCACCCCGTCCATGAAGTTCTTGCACAGCCAGATGGAGATCGGCAGCGCCGTGGTCGCCATGAACACCATGGTCGCCGGGATCGAGTCGTCGATGGCCAACTGGACGAACAGCCCGTACACCGGGACCATGATCGCGGTGATCGGCAGCCCGGTGGAGAACAGGATGGTGACCAGGAACGGCCGCTTCAGCCGCGACCGGTAGCGAGATAGCGGGTAGGCCGCCAGGGTCGCGCAGATCATGGTGATCACGGTTCCGCCGACGCACAGCACGACCCCGTTGAGCAGCGGGATGTACGTCGTCTCCGGGGTCAGCACGGCCTTGAAGTTGTCCAGTGTGAACGGGTGCGGCCACATGATCTGGATGCCCTGCGACGGGTCGCCGTTGAACGCGGCCAGCACCACCCAGAGCAGCGGCACGATGAAGCAGGCCGCCAGCAGCAGCAGGATCAGGCTGGCGAGCAGCCGTCCCGACAGCCGGTGCCGACCCGGGTGGTGGGTGGCGACAGCGCCGGTCTGTGCTGCGGCTTCCTCGGTGACGAGACTCATCGGATCGGCTCCGACTTGCTCAGGGCACGCAGATAGATCACCGAGAAGACGCCGCCGATCAGCAGCAGCAACAGGGCGATCGCGGTGCCGTAGCCGAGGTCGGAGGAGACGAACGCCTCGTTGTAGGCGAACAGCGGCAGCGTCATGCTCTTGTTGCTCGGGCCACCCTTGGTCATGGTGTAGATCAGGCCGAACACCGAGAGCGTCTGCAGCGTGATCAACATCAGGTTGGTCGCGATCGTCCGGCGTACCAGCGGAATGGTGACGTAGGCGAGCAGCCGGAACCGGCCGGCGCCGTCCACCAGCGCCGCCTCCTCCAGGTCGCGGGGCACCTCCGACAGAGCGGCGGAATAGACCAGCATCGAGAAGGCCGTGCCGCGCCAGATGTTGGCGATCGAGACCGCCAGGATCGGCGTGGTGAACAGCCAGTTCTGCGGCGGCAGGTGGAAGAAGCCGGTGATCGAGTTCCAGGAACCGTCGGGTCCGAGCACGGCCTGCCACAGGTACGCGGCCACCACCTCCGGCAGCACCCAGGCGGCGATCACCACGGCCGAGGTCAGCGCCCGGATCAGCGCCCAGCCCGATCGCATCAGCAGGGCGAGCAGCATGCCCAGCACGTTCTGGCCGATGATCGCGGACACGATGGTGAAGACCAGCGTCAACCCGACCGAGTTCCAGAACGCGTCGTCGGTGAAGGCTCGGGTGAAGTTCTCGAACCCGACGAACTGAGTGCCCTCCTGGCCGGTCAGCGCCATGTTGGTGAACGCGGCGTAGATGCAGTAGATGATCGGCCCGGCCAGGAACACCACGAGCAAGATCAGCGAGGGGACGATCGGCAGCCCCCGGAGCAGGGTCCGCTCCGGGTGCCGCCGCGGTGGCGCCGTCGGCCGGGTCGCGGCCCAGCTCGCCATCAGCTGGTGGTGACCTTGTCCGCGCCGACGATCTGCTTGACGCCGTCGTCGTAGAACTTGGCAGCGGTCGCCGGGTCCGCCGTACCGGTGACGACCTTCTCCGTCGCCTGCTGGAGCAGCAGCGAGATCTTCGCGTACTCGGCGTAGGCGGGCCGGTAGATCGTCGACTCGACCAGGTCGGAGAAGAACTTGTTGGTCGGGTTCGCCTTGACGTAGCTGGGATCGGCGGCCACGTCACTGCGGACCGGGATCTGCACGTTCTTGATGTCGAACTCCAGCTCGCCCTCCTTGGAGGTGAGCATCTTGATGAACTCCCAGGCAGCGTTGGGATTCTGAGCGTTCTTCGGGATCGCCCAGGTCCAGCCGCCGGACATCGTGACCTTGCCGCTGCCCTCGCCGTTCTGGGTCGGCATGTACGCGTTGCCCAGGACGTCGTTCCACTGCTTCCAGGGCGCGGCGCCGCTGTCCAGCCAGTTGCCGGACAGCCAGCTGCCGTCCAGGTCGATGGCCAGCTTGCTCTTCGGCAGCATCTCCTGGCTGACCGTGTTGCCCCAGGTCGGCGCGAGGGCCTGCTGCGCGGTCGGGCCGAGGCCGCCGGTCCAGACCTGCTGATAGACCGTCAGGGCGTCAACGAAGTTCTTCGAGCCGACCACCCACTTCTGGCTCTGCTTGTCGAACAGGGTGCCGTTCGGCGTGCCGTAGAGCAGCATCTCGAAGCCCTGCATGGACGCCGCCTCGCCGACGCCGGTGCCGGCGTAGATGTTCAGCGGGATCGCGTCGGGAACCTTCGCCTTGATGGCCTGCGCGGCGGTCATGATCTCCGCCCAGCTCTTCGGCTGCCACTCGGTGGGCAGGCCGGCCTTCTCGAAGATCTGCTTGTTGTACCAGAGTGCGCGGACGTCGGTGCCGTCCGGGATGCCGTACGTCTTGCCGTCCAGCGCCTGGGCGGCGGTCTTGGCGGTGTCCTTGAACTGGCTCCAGTCCGACCAGCCGCTGATCCGGTCGTCCAGCGGGGTCAGGTAACCGGCGGAGATGTCGGAGTTGATCAGGAATGTGTCCTCGTAGCACATGTCCGGCGAGGTCCGCGGCGAGCGCATCGACAGCTGGAGCTTGGTGTAGTAGTCGTTCTCCGACGCGACGATCGGCTGCAGCTTGATGGTCGCCCCGGGATGCGCGCTGCTGAACTTGCCCGCCATCTCGTTCAGGAAGTTCGCCTGGATCTTGGAGTTGCCGAACTGCTGGAAGGTCACCTTGACCTCGCCGGTGATCGCCCCTGCGCTGCTCCCGCCGCCGCTCGGCGACGTGCTTCCGCTGTTGCTGCCGCCACAGGCGGCGAGGGTGGCCGTGGCACCGAGCCCGGCGGCGGTGAGAAGGAACTCGCGTCTGCGCACAGCTCTCCTTGGGGGACGGGACATCTCGGGGATCGGTCGAGGATGTCGAAGGGTGCGGGGCGGCTCGCTGATGGTTCTTGACACGAGCCGTCAATCGATGGCGATGATTACCTAACTTTGATGGAATTATTCATCGATCACCGTACGGTATGGTGCTGCCCTCGTCAACGGTCGCTGCTGGGCGATCGAGGAAGGAGCGTCCGGCGTGGCTCGCGGCTCCAACCTCAGCCGGCTCGGCGACTTCAACCAGGTGGTGGTGCTGGACGCGATCCGCCGGGCGCCGGCCGGGATCAGCCGGGTCGAGCTGGTCGCCGAGACCGGGCTGACCGCGCAGACGGTGAGCAACATCGTGCGACGACTGATCCACGAGGAGTTCGTCGCCGAGACCGGCCGGGTCAAGCCCACTACCCGGGGCAAGCCGCGGATGCAGCTCCGGGTTCGCGCATCGGCCCGGTATGCCGTCGGCGTGCACGTCGACCCAGCCACCCTGACCTACGTCCTGATCGACCTGGAGGGCCGGGTTCGGCAATACGTCCGCCGGCACACCCCCGATGTCGGCCGGCCGGACCAGGTGGTCGCCGCGATCGCCGCGGAGGTGGAGCGGTTGATCGACGCGGCCGGCGTGGACCGGGGCGCCATCCTCGGGCTCGGTGTCGCCGCTCCCGGGCCGATCGACATCGACGAGGGGGTGTTGATCAAACCGCCGCAGCTCGCCGGCTGGGAACGAGTCCGGTTGCGCGCCGACCTGCACCGCGCCACCGGCCTGCACGTCTTGATGGACAAGGATGTGACGGCCGCGGCCACCGGCGAGCGGTGGGCACTCGGCGGGGCGCGGCACCACTTCGTCTTCTGCTATCTCGGGTCCGGGGTCGGCGCCGGCGTGGTGATGGACGACGTCGTCCTGCGGGGCGCCAGCAACAACATCGGCGAGATCGGCAACATCATCGTGGACCCCTCCGCGCCGGACATCGGCATCGGTCCGGCCGGCAGCCTGGCCTCGACCTGCATGCCGCAGGCCCTGGTCGTACACGCCCAGCGCCGCGGGCTGATCACCGACGAGGTGTCCCGGAGCGATTTCGTCGCCCTCGACGACGCGTTCACCCGGCTGTGCGAACGGGCCTACGCCGGGGAGGCCGAGTGCCTCCGGCTGCTGGACGAGGCGTCGGCCGGCCTGGCGGCCGGTCTGGCGGTGCTGGTGAACGCCCTGGACGTGGATCGGGTCGTGCTCGGCGGGCCGATCTGGTCGCGGATCAGCAGCCATGTGCTGGCGGTCCTCCCGGACGCGATCCGGCCCCGGGTCAACGCCCGCTCGACCCTGGCGGTCGAGGGCTCGGCGGTCGGCGAGCACGTCGCCGCCCAGGGAGCGGCCGCGCTGATCTTGGACCACTACCTCTCACCCCATCCGACGGTGCTGGTGGTCGAGTGATCTCGTCAAGTCCATTCGATTGAGTTAATCTTTCACCCGGCTCCGGAATCCAGTCGAAGCGAGGACCGCATGCATGACGACCGACTCCTGCTCGAAGGACGCCTGAACCGGTTCGTCCATGATCATCTGAGTCGGGCGGTGGAACGAGCGAGCCTGCCACTGACCCTGACCGCCTGGTCGGTGCCGGGCGAGCCGGTGCCGTTCGCCGAGGCAGTCCGGCAGCCCTTCGAGCCGATCGCGATCGGGGCCGCCTGGGGCAAACCGTGGAGCACGCTGTGGATCCACGTCACCGGCGAGATCCCGGCCGACTGGCTCGGTCCGAACGGTCAGGCGCTGTCCGGCACCGAGGTCGAGGTGCAGGTGGATCTCGGTTTCACCGGCGGCCCGGGCTTCCAGGCGGAGGCGCTCGCCTGGCGGCCGGACGGCACCACGATCAAGGCGGTGTCGCCGTTCAACAACCATCTGCCGGTGGTGCTCGGAGAGCCGATCGACTTCTATCTGGAGGCCGCGGCGAACCCCGATGTCGGCAACACCGGCTTCCGCCCGACCCCGAACGGCGACCTGGCGACCGCGGTCGACGTACCGCTCTACGTGATCGAGAAGATCGACCTGGTGCTCCGCGACGTCGAGGCGTGGGAGCTGAACGCCGACATCTGGACGCTGGCCGGGCTGATGCACGAGCTGCCGATCGGCTCCGGCCGCCGTGCCGACATCCTGCTCGCCCTGCAACGCGCGATCGACGTCGCCGACCCCGACGACCTGCCGGGCACGGTCGCCGACGCGCGCGCGGAGCTGACCGAGGTGCTGTCCCGGCCGGCCACGGCGAGCGCCCACCGGACGGTGGCGGTCGGCCATGCCCACATCGACAGCGCGTGGCTGTGGCCGGTCCGGGAGACCATCCGCAAGTGCGCGCGGACGTTCTCCAACGTCGTCCAGCTCGCCGACGCCGACCCGGACTTCACATTCGCCTGCTCCTCGGCCCAGCAGTACGCCTGGATCAAGGAGTTCTATCCCGAGCTGTTCGGGCGGATCGCGGAGAAGGTGCGCACCGGCCAGTTCGTCCCGGTCGGTGGGATGTGGGTCGAGTCCGACACCAACATGCCCGGCGGCGAGGCGATGGCGCGCCAGTTCGTCGCCGGTAAGCGCTTCTTCCTCGACAACTTCGGCATCGACACCGACGTTGTCTGGCTGCCGGACTCGTTCGGCTACTCCGCTGCGCTGCCGCAGATCATCGCCGCGTCCGGGTCGCGCTGGTTCCTCACCCAGAAGATCTCCTGGAACCAGATCAACACGATGCCGCACCACACGTTCTGGTGGGAGGGGATCGACGGCAGCCGGGTGTTCACCCACTTCCCGCCGTCGGACACCTACAACTCGACGATGTCCGGCGCCGAGCTGGCCCGTGGGGAGCGCAACTACCGGGAGAAGGGCCGCGGCAACACCTCGCTGATGCTGTTCGGCTACGGCGACGGGGGCGGCGGGCCGAACCGGGAGATGATGGCCGCCGCGCACCGGCTGGAGTCGTTGGAGGGCTCGCCGACGGTCCGGGTCGACCCGCCGTCCGCGTTCTTCGCCGTGGCGGAGCGGGAGTATCCCGATGCGCCGGTCTGGCGCGGAGAGATGTACCTGGAGCTGCACCGGGGGACGTACACCAGCCAGGCCCGGACCAAGCAGGGCAACCGGCGCAGCGAGCACCTGCTGCGCGAGGCCGAGCTGTGGTCGGCGACGGCGACGCTGCGGACCGGCGCGACCTATCCGGCGCAGGAGCTGAGGCAGCTGTGGGAGCTGGTGCTGCTGCAGCAGTTCCACGACATCCTGCCGGGCAGCTCGATCGCCTGGGTGCACCGCGACGCCGAGCGCAACTACGCCGCGATCGCGGAACGAGCCGAGCGGCTGATCGCCGCCGCCGCGCAGGCGCTCGTCGGAGACGGCGACCGCGACATCGCGCTGAACGCGTCGCCGTACGGGCGGGACGGGGTGCCCGCCCTCGGCGCCGCCGCGCGGCGGTCGGAGCCGGACGAGGTGCTGGCGTCGGAAGACGGGGACTTCGTCCTCGACAACGGGCTGCTGAGGGTGGTGATCGACTCCTCGGGCCAGATCACCTCGTTGGTCGACGCCGCCAGCGGCCGGGAGGCGATCGCCCCCGGAGAGCGCGGCAACCGACTCCAGCTGCACCGCGACGTACCGAACCAGTGGGATGCCTGGGACGTCGACGAGCACTACCGGCGAACCGTCCGCGAGCTCGACGCCGTGGACGAGATCCGGCTGGAGAGCAAGCCGGAGGAAGCGGCCGTCGTGGTCGTCCGCTCGTTCGGAGCGTCCAGGATCGAGCAGCGCCTCACCCTGGCGGCCGGCTCGCCCTCGCTGGAGATCACCAGCACGGTGGACTGGCACGAGAAGCAGAAGCTGCTCAAGCTGGGCTTCGCCCTCGACGTGCATGCCGAGCGGTCCGCGGCCGAGACCCAGTTCGGGCACGTCTTCCGGCCGACGCACGTCAACACGTCGTGGGAGTTCGCCCGGTTCGAGATCTGCGCCCACCGCTTCCTCCACGTCGAGGAGCCGGGCTACGGGGTGGCAGTCAGCAACGACTCGACCTACGGCCACGATGTGACCCGGCGGACCCGACCCGACGGCGGCACGACCACCACCGTCCGGCAGTCGCTGCTGCGCGCGCCGCTGTATCCCGATCCCGGGGCCGACCAGGGACGGCACGTGCTCCGGACGACCGTCCGTCCGACCAGCGCGATCGCCGAGGCGATCGAGGAGGGCTATCGGACCAACCTGCCGCTGCGCCACGTCCGCGGTGACCGCGGCGTGGACCCGGTGGTCACCGTCAGCCACCCCGGAGTGCTGGTCGAAGCCGTCAAGCTGGCCGAGGACGGTAGCGGCGACCTAGTGGTCCGGCTGTACGAGGCCTGGGGCGCGCGCGCGACCGCCACGGTGACCGCTGACGCGGACGTCCGTTCGGTGCGGGCGACCGACCTGCTGGAGCGTCCCCTCGCCGACGGCGGGGGTCTCGGCGGTGCAGCGACGGACGGCCCGTCGATCGAGTTGACGCTGCGTCCGTTCCAGATCGTCACCCTGCGGTTCGCCCGCTGACCGTGCCCTGAGCCGGTCGACGGGCCGGCCTTCGGGCGGTCGTTGTCCACAGGTTCGGCGCGTCTCGAAGCGTTGTCCACAGATTTCCGCGCGGGCGGCACGATCCGGCTCCTCCTCCGCAGTGTGTAGCTGAGGTCCCCGGCAGGGGGACGAGGAGGAGGACTGATGGAAGCGTTCGTCCAGATGACGGGGTACGTCGGCGGCGACGTCGCGCTGCGGGAGACCCCGACGATGTATGTCGCGGACTTCCGGCTGGCGTCGACGCCGAGGGTGCAGCGCGGCGGCGAGTGGGTCGACGGACCGACGACCTGGATCACCGTGAAGGCATTCCGGGTGCTGGCCAAGAACCTGGCACTCAGCCTGCGACGCGGGGATCCCGTGATCGTGATCGGCCGGCTGCGGACGGCGACCTGGGAGCGGGACGGGCAGGTCCAGGAGCGGCTCGAACTCGATGCCGTGACGGTCGGGCCGGACCTGCGACGAGGTTCGTCGATGTTCCACAAGAACCCGAGGGCCGCCCGGCCCGAGGACGAGGGGGTCGACGAGATCGACCCCGAGACCGGCGAGATCAAGGTCGACGGCTCGGGGGCGCCCGACGAGCTGGCGAGTCGCGAGCAGACGGGCGGGGAGCCGGGGACCGGCGAACTGGAGGGCAGGGAGTTGGAGGGGGCATTCGCGGTGCCGGGGGTGTAGCGGCCGGCGCCGGGCACGGGACAGGTCGGTGCTGCCGGTCGGGGTCGGGGGACCCTCGCGCCAGCCGTCAGGCACGGCGCGGGTTGGGACTGGCAGCACCGACCGCGGAGCCCTGACCCGCTGAGTTCGGCGTTGCGAGCGGCACCTGGCGGGTGCGCCGGCAAGGCACCGGCGCGAGGGTGGACTGGTGGTCCATCGAGCGTCGGTCACGCGGCCGTCGTGCCCGGATGGGGGCGCGCAGTAGCCGATAATCAGCGGATCTGGGCTAGGTTTGTCCTTCGGATCGGGCGACCGCCACAGGCGCCCGCGTGCTCGTGCACCCGCACGACGAGCGCGAGCACGACACGCACCGAGACAGACACGCGAAAAGGTTCCGCTGCACCATGCCTGAGTTCATCTACACGATGCACAACGTCCGCAAGGCCCTGGGCGACAAGGTCGTCCTCGACAACGTCACGCTGTCGTTCTATCCCGGCGCCAAGATCGGCGTGGTCGGTCCGAACGGCACCGGCAAGTCGACCCTGCTCAAAATCATGGCCGGCCTGGAGAAGCCGAACAACGGCGACGCCGCCCTGGCCAAGGAGGCGAGCGTCGGCATCCTGCTTCAGGAGCCGCCGCTGACCGAAGGCAAGACGGTGCTGGAGAACATCGAGGAGGCGGTCGCCGACACCAAGGCCAAGCTCGCTCGGTTCAACCAGATCTCCGAGGAACTGGCCGATCCCGACGCGGACTACGACACACTGCTGGCCGAAATGGGCGACCTGCAGACCGACCTTGACCACCGCGAGGCGTGGGACCTCGACAGCCAGCTGGACCAGGCGATGGACGCGTTGCGTTGCCCGCCTCCGGAGGCCGAGGTCGATGTGCTGTCCGGTGGCGAGCGGCGCCGGGTGGCGCTGTGCAAGCTGCTGTTGGCCCAGCCGGATCTGCTGCTGCTCGACGAGCCCACCAACCACCTCGACGCCGAGTCGGTGAACTGGTTGGAGGGCCACCTGAAGAGCTATCCGGGCGCCGTGCTCGCCGTCACCCACGACCGCTACTTCCTGGACAACGTGGCGGAGTGGATCCTCGAGCTGGACCGGGGACGTACCCATCCGTACGAGGGCAACTACTCGACCTATCTGGACTCCAAGAAGGCTCGCCTGCAGGTCGAGGGCAAGCGGGACGCGAAACGGGCCAAGATCCTGGAGCGCGAGCTGGAGTGGGCGCGCTCCAACCCGAAGGCCCGCCAGGCGAAGAACAAAGCGCGGCTGACCCGTTACGAGGAGATGGCGGCCGAGGCCGAGCGGAACCGCAAGCTCGACTTCGAGGAGATCAACATCCCGCCGGGCCCGCGGCTGGGCAGCAACGTGCTGGACGTGCAGAAAGTGGTCAAGGGCTTCGACGGCCGGAAGCTGTTCAACGGGCTCAGCTTCGACCTGCCGCGGGCCGGGATCGTCGGCATCGTCGGTCCCAACGGCGTCGGCAAGTCGACGCTGTTCAAGATGATCATCGGCGAGGAGCAGCCAGACGGCGGGTCGCTCACGCTGGGCGACACGGTCAAGGTGTCCTACGTCGACCAGAGCCGGGCCGGGCTGGATCCGAAGAAGAACGTCTGGGAGCTGGTCTCCGACGGGTTGGACCACATCAAGGTCGCGAGCTTCGAGATGCCGTCGCGGGCGTACGTCGCCTCGTTCGGCTTCAAGGGACCCGACCAGCAGAAGCCGGCCGGGGTGCTGTCCGGCGGCGAGCGGAACCGGCTGAACCTGGCGCTCACCTTGAAGATGGGCGGCAACCTGCTGCTGCTCGACGAGCCGACCAACGACCTGGACGTCGAGACGCTGCAGTCGCTGGAGGACGCACTGCTGGAGTTCCCGGGCTGTGCCGTCGTGATCTCCCACGATCGCTGGTTCCTGGACCGGGTGGCGACTCACATCCTGGCCTGGGAGGGCGACGACGCCGACCAGGCCAAGTGGTTCTGGTACGAGGGCAACTTCGCCGACTACGAGGCCAACAAGATCGCCCGCCTGGGCGTCGAGGCGGCCCGCCCGCACCGGGCCACCCACCGCCGCCTCACCCGCTGAGCCGGCCGGCCCGGCGATGCACCGGCTGGGCCGGTCGGCCCGGCGACTCATGCGCGCCTTCGTGCAACCTCCCGCGCCGGATGCGACTTCGCGCTTGGATGCGCGAAGTGGGGTTTGGGGGCAGCTGAGGGGTCGGTCCAGTGGTTCGAGGTGCGCCGCGATCACGCGGCGTGGAGCACCCGCGCTGGGGCTTCCCCCGGCATTGCCGAGGTGCGGCAGGCTGGAGGGCATGAGCGAGCTGCCGGACGTACCGCACGACGACCTGCCCGACCCGCGCCACACGACGCCGGCGGGGGTGAGCGACGCGACGGTCGGCGCCCTGGGCAAGCTGTCCGAGGCGCTCGAGACGTGCGAACGGGCTCGCGGCCACCTGTACGCGTTCCACCAGCTGACCGGCTCGGCGGACTACAAGCTGGGTCAGGCCGTCGCTGCCCTCCGGGAGGCGGGTCATGTCGAGATCGCGGAGCGGCTCGAGCACGAACTGGTCGGCCGCAACGTCATCGCCGGCCGGTGGACGTTCCAGGTGGTCGAGGAATACGACGACGAGTACTGGAGCCTGTTCCGCGACCTGGAACGCACGGCGCGGGACGAGCTGGCCGGTGGCATCCGGCACCTCTACGAGGCGCGGTTGAAGGAGTTCGAGCGAACCGTGGGCGAGCCGGGTCACGAGGCCACACCGCCCGAACGTTGAGCCGGCCGTTGCCCGGCACGGTGGGGCGGGAGCACGGGCGATGAGTTCTGGGCTCGATGAGTTCTGGGCTCGATGAGTTCTGGGCGTCCGGCGGGTCCACACCGAGAACCGACGAGTGAGGAGCCGCGATGATGCTCGAGGGAAAGACCGCGATCGTGTACGGCGGCGCCGGCTCCATCGGCGGCGCGGTGGCCCGTGGATTCGCCCGTGAGGGTGCCCGCGTGTTCCTGGCGGGACGGACCCTGGAGTCGTTGGAGGTCGTCGCCGAGGAGATCCGGGCCGGCGGCGGGCAGGCGCAGGCCGATGTCGTCGACGCACTGGACGAGACGGCGGTCGATGCCCACGTCGCGCGGGTGGTCGCCACGTCCGGCGGGCTGGACATCTCCTTCACCGCGATCGCCGACAACGACGTCCAGGGCACGCCGATGGTGGAGATGGACGTCGCGGACTACCTCGCGCCGATCGTCACCAACGTCCGGTCCAAATTCATCACGGCGCGAGCCGCCGCGCGGCCGATGCGGGCGCAGCGGAGCGGAGTCATCCTCTATTTCGGCGGCGCTCCCAACCGGGCACCGTTCACCGACTACTACATCGGCGGCGTGCTGACCGCGTTCGAGGCCGTCGAGGCGATGCGGCGGCAGCTGGCCAGCGAGCTCGGCCGCGACGGCATCCGGGTCGTCTCGCTGCGCACCGGCGGCATCCCGGAGTCGCTGCCCGCCGACTTCGAGGGACGGGAGGCGATCGTCGCATCGATGGCCCAGGACTCGCTGCTCGGGCGCACGGCCACGCTCGCGGACGTGGCCGCCGTAGCGGCCTTCGTCGCCTCCGACCGGGCCGCGACGATGACGGCCGCCACCGTCAACGTGAGTTGCGGAGCGCTCGTCGACTGAGCTCGACCCGGGCCGCCCGGTGCGGCTCAGAGCACGTGTGCCAGCGCCGCGATCGCCTCGATCTCGACCAGCGCCTCCGGCCGGCCGAGCGAGCGCACCATCGCCACCGTGACAGCCGCGTTCACGTCGCCGAGCACCGTCGACGACGCCTGGTATCCCGCCATCACGTCGCTGCCCTCGACCAGCAGGATGGTCAGCTTGACGATGTCGGCCTGCCCGCCGCCGGCCGCCTCCACCACGGCGAGCACGTTGCGCGCCGCCTGCTCGGACTGGGCGGCGAGATCGCCGGTGATGGCCCCGGAGGCGTCGGTGCCGTTCTGACCGCCGATGTAGAGGGTGCGGCCACCCTCGACCAGGACGCCCTGGGCGAACGCCGGGCTCTTGTGCAGACCGTCGGGATTGATCCTCGTGATGGACATCCCGACACTCTTCCCGACGGCGCCGACACTTGTGCGACCGCGCTCAGAACCGGCCCGCCAGCAGTTCGGCCAGCGTGACGGCCGTGCGGTCCGCGAGCTCGGCGAGCTGGGTCCGGCAGGAGAACCCGTCGGCGAGCACCACGGCATCGGGCCGGGCGCGCACGGCGGGCAGCAGGTCGTGCTCGGCCACCTTGACCGACACCTCGTAGTGCCCCTTCTCGACCCCGAAGTTGCCGGCCAGCCCGCAGCAGCCGCCGACGGTGGTGACGGTTGCCCCGGTCCGGGCGAGCAGCGCGGCATCGGTCTGCCAGCCCAGGATCGACGCGTGGTGGCAGTGCGGCTGCACCACCAGCTCGACCCCGGACAGGTCCGGCGGCGCCCAGGCCGGCGTGGCGCTGAGCAGCTCGGCCAGGGTGACGACCGCCGAACCGACGGTCGGCACGCGCGGATCACCGGGCAGCAACTCCGCCGCGTCGCTGCGCCAGACCGCCGTACAGGACGGCTCGAGGCCGACGATCGGGGTGCCGGCGGCCGCGATCGGGTGCAGCACGTCCAGCGCGTGCCGGAGCTGGCGCCGGGCCCCGTCGTGCTGACCGGTCGAGATCCAGGTCAGCCCGCAGCAGGCGTTTCGCTCGAGGAACCGCGGCGCATAGCCCGCCGACTCCAGCACCGCGACGACCGCCTCGACACCGCCGCCGGTGAAGCAGTCGGAGAACGAGTCGACCCAGACCACCACCGGCGTACCCTCGCCGACCATCTTGGGCATCCGGGACCGGGCCGATCGCGCCGAGAACCGCGGCAGGTTCCGCCGCTGGTCCACCCCCGCGCTCCAGCGGACCAGGTTGCGCAGTCCCGGGGTCGCGGTGACGGCGTTGACCAGCGGCGCCAGCACCCGGGCGCGGGTGATCAACCGTCCCCAGCGCGGCAGCCAGCCGAGCGCGTAGTGGCTGCGTGGGCGCAGCCGTCCCTTCCAGGTCCGGTCCAGCACCTCCGACTTGTACGTCGCCATGTCGATCCCGGTCGGGCAGTCCCGGGCGCAGCCCTTGCAGGACAGGCAGAGGTCGAGCGCGGCGTGCACCTCCGGCGAGCGCCAGCCGTCGACCAGGGTGCCCCCGGGCGCCAGCCCGGAGGAATTCGACCGGACCATCTCCTGCAGCACCCGGGCCCGGCCACGGGTCGAGTCCTTCTCCTCGCGGGTCGCCTGGAACGACGGGCACATCACCCCGAGCCCGGCGGTCGTGTTCGCCAGGCACTTGCCGACGCCGGTGCAACGGTGCACCTCGGCCGCGAAGCGTGACTCCCGGCCGACCAGCGCCACCGCCCGCAGGTCGGCGTCGATCGGTCGCGGGTCGACCAGCACCCCGGGGTTCATCAGGTTCTGCGGGTCGAACACCGCCTTCACCTGGCCGAACAGCTCGAGCGCCGCCGGAGAGTACATCCTCGGCAGCAGCGCCGACCGGGCCCGGCCGTCACCGTGTTCGCCGGACATCGAGCCGCCGTAGCCCGCCACCAGGTCGGCGGCGGCCTCGATGAACTCGCGATAGAGCTCCGATCCGCCCGGCGAGGTGAGTGGGAAGTCGATTCGGATGTGGACGCAGCCGTCGCCGAAGTGGCCGTACGGCAGGCCCAGCAGCCCGCGCTCGGTCATCAGCGCGTCGAAGTCGCGGAGGTAGGCGCCGAGCTTGGCCGGTGGCACCGCCGCGTCCTCCCAGCCCGCGTACGCCGGGGTCGGCAGACTCACCCCGGCCAGGCCGGCACCGTCCTCGCGGATCTTCCACAGCGCCGCGGCTTCGAGCGGGTCCTCGACGACGTATCCCTCAAGCGCGCCGGCCGCCGCGATCAGCCGTCGCGCCCGGGATCCCAGCTCGCCGGGGTCGTCACCGACGAGCTCGACGAACATCCAGCCGTCTCCACGCGGCAGCGGCGGCACGGCGGCCGGTCCGAGCCGGCGGGCGACCACGTCCACGATCCGCCGGTCCAGCCCCTCGGCCGCGGTGGGGGAGAACTCGGTGATCACCGCCGCCGCGTCACCGGCGTCGGCCATGCTGGGATAGCCGAGCGCGACCATCAGCTTGTGCGGGGGGTCGTCGACCAGCCGGACCGTCGCCTCGGTGATGACGGCCAGGGTCCCTTCGGTCCCGGCCAGGAAGCGAGCGACCGCGAAGCGGTTCTCCGGCAGCAGGTGCTCCAGGCTGTAGCCCGAGACCTGCCGGCCGAACCGCCCGAACTCGGTCCGGATCGTGCCCAGCGCGCCGTCCACGACCCGGCCGAGCGCCGCCAGCGAGGACGAGGATTCCCTGGCCGTCGCGGCGTCGAGGCGCAGCTGCTCACCGGTGCCGGTGATCACCTCCAGCCCGATCACGTTGTCCGCGCTCCGGCCGTAGCCGAGCGCGCGCGGACCGCACGCGTTGTTGCCGATCATCCCGCCGATCGTGCAGCGGGTGTGGGTCGAGGGGTCCGGGCCGAAGCGCAGGCCGTACGCCGACCCGGCCCTGGTCAGCAGCGCCTGGACCACGCCCGGCTGTACGACCGCGGTCCGGGCCTCGGGGTCGATCGAGACGATCGTGTTCAGGTGCCGCGCGGTGTCGACGACCAGACCGGGCCCGACCGCGTTGCCCGCGCAGGACGTACCGGCTCCGCGCGTGGTGATCGGCATCCCGACCGCGCGCGCGGCGTCCAGCACCGCGGCGAGCTCGTCGATGGTCCGTGGCCGCGCCACGGCCTGGGGCACGACCCGATACAGCGAGGCGTCGGTGGAATACAGCGCGCGCGCCAGGGTCGAGGTGTCCAGCACCTGCTCGATGCCGTGCCGGGCGAGCGCGGAGGCGAGCTCGGCGGTCTGCTCCGGCAGCGCGATCGCGGTCACGGTGTGATCCTAGGTTCGCCCGGACAGCGCACCGCGAGCACGATCCCGTCACGGACACCACACCCGCCCGTTCCCTGATTTGCTCCCCCGAGTGACACGAAACCGGCCCGATCGGGCAGCTCAGCCGCGATCAGCGGGACGGAATCAGGGAGAGGCGGGCGATCCGACCGGCGCTCAGCCCGGCTCGGTGGCGTTGATCACGGCCTCGAAGGCGCGACCCAGCGCCGCGTAGTCCTGCGGATCGACGGCGTCGACGAAGAGCTGGCGAACCGCGGCCACGTGGCACGGGGCGGCGGTCCGGAGCCGATCCATTCCCGTTTCGGTCAGCGTCGCCCAGACGCCGCGTCGGTCCGTCGGACAGCCGACTCGCTCGACCAGCTTGTCCCGCTCCATCCGCGAGATCGTGTGGGTCAGCCGGGATCGCGACTGGTGCACCGCCGTAGCCAGCTCCGACATCCGCAGCTGGCGCTCCGGCGCCTCGGACAGCGTGACGAGGATCTCGTACTCCGGCAGGTCCACGTCGAACTGCCGAAGGTCCGCATCCAGCGCCTCGGTCAGCCGGGCGGCCCCGAGCAGGTACGCTCGCCAGACCCGCTGCTGATCAGCGGTTAGCCAGCGTGGCTCCCCTTCGGCGATCATGACAATCACAGTAGCAGCAAAAGTTGACACTTCAACTGAGGCGAGCTACAGTGAATGTAGTTGAAATATCAACCAATCCTCCGAAAGGAAGCCCCCATCATGAGCCAGGACGTGCAGACCGGAATCGTCGCCGGCACGTGGAACATCGACCTCTCGCACTCCGAGGCCGGCTTCACCGTTCGCCACCTGATGAGCAAGGTGCGCGGTTCGTTCACCGACTTCTCCGGCACCATCACCACCGCCGAGAACATCCTCGACTCGACCGTCGAGGTGACCATCAAGAGCGGCTCGATCACCACCAACAACGAGCAGCGTGACGCCCACCTCCGCTCTGCCGACTTCTTCGACCCGGAGAAGGGCGGAGAGCTGCGGTTCGTCAGCACCAAGATCACCGAAAGCGCCGACGGCTACGTCATCACCGGTGATCTGACCATCAACGGGATCACCAAGTCGGTCGACCTGGCCGCGGAGTTCCTCGGCGTCGAGTCCGACCCGTGGGGTCAGACCAAGCTGGGCGCCGAGGCCACCACCTCGATCAACCGGACCGAGTTCGGTGTGAAGTGGAACCAGGCCCTCGAGGGCGGCAAGTTCCTCGTCGGCGACAAGGTGGAGATCACCCTCGCCATCCAGGCCACCAAGGCCTGAGTCGCCGGCGGCCCGGCAAGGGCCCGAGGCTCGCGGACAGCGGGCGGCCGGATCTGGGGGAGACCGGTCGCCCGCGCTGCCGCTGCGAGGTACCCTGGTTACTCGTCAGTAATAAGCGAGACCGGGGTGGCGATGAAGCGCACGATTTTCGACGAGGACCACGACGCATTCCGCGACACCTGCCGGACGTTCGTGGACCGCAAGCTCCGCCCCAACCAGGAAAAGCACGCGGCCGAGCACGGTTTCGGCCGGCAGATGTGGCTGGAGCTGGGCAAGCAGGGCCTACTCGGGCTGAACATCCCCGAGGAGTACGGCGGGTCCAGCGTCGGCGATCCCCGGTTCAGCATGATCCTGGCCGAGGAGCTGTCCAAGCTGTCCTTCGCCTACTCCTCCTGCGTCGGCATCCACTCCGACTGCGTCGCCCCTTATCTGGTGGATCTGTGCACCGAGGAGCAGAAGCAGCGCTGGCTGCCGAAGTTCTGCTCCGGTGAGCTGATCACCGCGATCGCGATGACCGAGCCGTCCGGCGGCTCCGATCTCGCCGCCCTCAAGACGACCGCCGTCCGCGACGGCGACGGCTGGGTGCTGAACGGCTCCAAGACCTTCATCACCAACGGCTACTCCGCCGATCTCGTCCTGGTCGCGGCCCGGACCAGCCCGGAGAAGGGCGCCAAGGGGATCACGTTGTTCGGCGTCGAGGCCGGGATGCCCGGCTTCGAGCGAGGCCGCCGGCTGGACAAGGTCGGCCAGCCCGAGGCCGACACCTCCGAGCTCTTCTTCGCCGATGTCCGGATCTCCGACGAGAACGTGATCGGTCAGCCCGACCTGGGCTTCATCTACATGATGCAGCGGCTGGTCGGCGAGCGGATCGGCTCAGCCGTCAACAATCTCTCCCACGCCCGGCAGATCCTCGACGAGACGCTCGAGTACGTGAAGGAGCGCAAGGCGTTCGGCCAGCCGGTCGGCTCGTTCCAGGCCAACAAGCACCGGCTCGCCGAGCTCGTCACCACCGTCGAGGTCACCCAGGCCTTCGTCGACACGGCCGTGCTGGAGCAGGTGAACGGCACCCTGTCCGCGGTCGACGCGGCCAAGGCCAAGTGGTTCTCCGCCCAGGTGCAGAACGACGTCCTCGACGCCTGCGTCCAGCTCTGGGGCGGCTACGGCTACATGAACGAATACCGGGTCGCCCGGGCCTGGCAGGACGCGCGGGTGAGCAAGATCTGGGCCGGCTCGAACGAGATCATGAAGGAACTCATCGGCCGGGACCTCGGCCTGTAAGGAGTGCACATGACCATGCCCTTCGACAGGCTCAGGGAGCGTACCGATGCCTGAGGCCGTCATCGTCTCCACCGCCAGGACGCCGATCGGCCGCGCGGGCAAGGGCTCGCTGGTGGACGTACGTCCAGACGACCTCGCCGCCGGCGTGATCGAGGCCGCGCTGGCGAAGGTGCCGGGATTGGATCCGGCCACGCTGGACGACCTCTATCTCGGCTGCGCCGAGCCGCGCGACGAGCAGGGCGGCAACATCGCTCGCCGGGTGGCCGTGCAGCTCGGGCTCGACGGCGTCCCGGCCGCCACCGTCAACCGGTTCTGCGCGTCCAGCGTGCAGACCGCGCGGATGGCGTTCCACGCCATCAAGGCCGGCGAGGGTCATGCGTACGTCTCGGCCGGCGTCGAGTGCGTGTCCCGCTATCGCGGCTTCGGGTCCGCCGGAGTCGACCCGGTCGACACGCACAACCCGGTCTTCGCCGAAGCCGAGGCCCGCACCCTGGCCACGGCGGCGAGCAACGCGCGCTGGCACGATCCGCGCGAGGACGGGCTGCTACCCGATGTCTACATCGCGATGGGCCAGACCGCGGAGAACGTCGCCACCGCACGGGGCATCTCTCGCCGGGAACAGGACGAGTTCGGCGTCCGCTCCCAGAACAATGCCGAGGCGGCCATCGCCGCCGGCGTGTTCGCCCGTGAGATCGAGCCGGTCACGCTGCCGGACGGCCGGGTGGTCAGTGCCGACGACGGGCCACGCGCCGGAGTCACCATCGAGGGCGTGTCCGCGCTGAAGCCGGTGTTCCGCGCCGACGGCACCGTCACCGCGGGCAACTGCTGCCCGCTCAACGACGGCGCCGCCGCTGTCGTGATCATGAGCGATACCCGGGCGGCCGAGCTCGGATTGACCCCGCTGGCGCGGATCGTCGCCACCGGAGTCAGCGGGCTGAGCCCCGAGATCATGGGCCTCGGCCCGGTCGAGTCCAGCCGCCGGGCGCTCGCGAACGCCGGGATGGACATCTCCGACATCGACCTGATCGAGATCAACGAGGCGTTCGCCGTCCAGGTGCTGGCCAGCGCGCAGGAGCTGAAGATCGACATCGACCGGCTGAACGTGCACGGCGGCGCGATCGCCTTGGGTCACCCGTTCGGCTCGACCGGAGCCCGGATCATGACGACCCTGGTCAACGCCATGCAGCTCCGGGACGCTCAGTTCGGGCTGGAGACCATGTGTGTCGGCGGCGGTCAGGGGATGGCCGTGATTCTGGAGCGGCTGAGCTGAGCGTGCCGGGCTGAGCGTGCCGGGCTGAGCGCTCGCTCAGCGGTAGCCGCGCCTCACCTGCCACGCGTGAGTTCTGCTGTGGCCGGTGCCACATCTGTGCGGGGTTGGCTAGGCTTTCCACAACGACCGCGAGCGGGGCTGGCGGTCTCGGCTCGCAACGCTGCGTCGGTTGGACTGCGGGTCGGCTCTGCCCCGACCATCCCGAGCAGGCACGGAGGCCTCACCGATGACCGATACCCTCGCCGAGCGGTTGGCAACGCGTCCGCCGTCGGTCGGAGCGATGCTGCTGGACCGGGTCCGGGCGTCCGGCCCGGACGAGGCGTTCCGCTATCTCGACGGCAGCCGGTGGGTGTCGCTGACCTGGAACCAGACCAAGGACAAGGTGTTCGAGCTGGCCGCCGGCCTGCTCGCGCTCGGCCTGCAGCGCGAGGATCGGGTGGCGATCGCCTCCAGCACCCGGGTCGAGTGGATCCTCGCCGACCTCGGCATCATGTGCGCGGGCGGCGCGACGACCACGGTCTATCCGACCACGCAGCACGAGGACGTCGCGTTCATCCTGGGCGACTCGGAGTCGAAGGCGGTCTTCGCCGAGGACGACAGCCAGGTGGCCAAACTGCTCGACCATCTCGACGAGCTGCCCGAGCTGATCCAGATCATCCAGATCGACGGCCGCGTCGACCATCCCAAGGTGACGGGCTGGTCGGACTTCCTGGCCAGCGGCCGGGACCAGCTCGCGGCCGACCCGGGCTGTGTCGAGTCCGCGATCGCGGCCCTCGGCCCCGATCACCTGGCGACGCTGATCTACACCTCCGGCACCACCGGGCGGCCGAAGGGCGTGCGGCTGGTCCAGGACTGCTGGACGTACGAGGGCGTGTCGATCGAGGAATACGACATCATCAGCCCCGACGACCTGCAGTACCTCTGGCTCCCGCTCAGCCACGTCTTCGGCAAGGCGCTGATCGCGATCCAGCTGCGGATCGGGTTCGCCACCGCGGTGGACGGCCAGATCGACAAGATCGTCGACAACCTGGCTGCGGTCAACCCGACGTTCATGGCCGGCGCCCCACGCATCTTCGAGAAGGTGCGGGCCCGGGTGATGATGACCGCGTCGGGCGGGGTGAAGGGCAAGATCTCGGACTGGGCGTTCGGCGTCGGCCGCAAGACGATGCCGATGCGGCTCCGCGGCGAGAAGCCGACCGGTCTTCTCGGGGCACAACAGGCGCTCGCGGACAAGCTCGTCTTCAGCAAGATCAAGGACCGGATGGGCGGCCGGATCCGCTTCTTCGTCTCCGGTTCGGCGGCGCTGAGCCGCGAGGTGCAGGAGTGGTTCTATTCCGCCGGCCTGCTGGTGCTGGAGGGCTACGGGCTGACCGAGACCAGCGCCGCGACGTTCGTGAACAACCCGCGGGCCACCCGGTTCGGCACCGTCGGTCCGCCGGTGCCCGGCACCGAAGTGAAGATCGCCGACGACGGCGAGATCTTGGTGAAGGGCCCCGGCGTGATGCGGGGCTATCACAACCTCGACGAGGCGACGGCCGAGACGCTGGTCGACGGCTGGTTCCACACCGGCGACATCGGTGAGGTCGACGACTCCGGTTATCTGCGGATCACCGACCGGAAAAAGGATCTGATCAAGACCTCCGGCGGGAAGTACGTCGCGCCGCAGAAGGTCGAGGCGGCGGTCAAGACCGCCTGCCCCTACATCAGCCAGGTGGTCGTGCACGGCGAGGGCCGCAAGTACGTCAGCGCCTTGTTCACCCTCGACCCGGACGCCATCGGGGAGTGGGCGACCGCGAACGGCAAGGATCCCGATCCGGCCGCGCTCTCGCAGGACCCAGCGGTCAGGGAGCTGATCGAGGGCTACGTCACGCAGGCCAACAAACAGCTGGAGCGCTGGGAGACGATCAAGAAGTTCGAGATCCTCGGCGGTGAGCTGACGGTGGAGGAGGGCGAGGTCACGCCGAGCCTGAAGATCCGCCGCAAGGTCGTCGAAAAGAAGTACGCCGACGTCCTCGACTCGCTCTATTCGGACTAGTTCGAGCTGGCGGTCTCGCGCCCGCTGCGCGCCGCGGTGACCCTCACTTTCGCCCTCACTCGCGGCCGCAGCGCGGCCGGCCCTCGCCTCTTCGCGTGCTTTCCACCCACTTCGCGCGAGAAGCTGCACGCGCGAAGTAGGCGCAAGGCGAGCGAAGCCGGCACGGGTGGCCGCCAGAGCCGGTGCGCATTCGGCGTCCCGGGCCCCGGCGCTCGGTCCGCCCTCTGCGAGGATGCGGGCGTGACCCGGTTCCACTACAGCTGCCCGATGCGCTGGGGCGATCTGGACGCCCAGGGGCACGTCAACAACGCCGTCCTGCTGGAATACCTGCAGGAGGCCCGGGTCGAGTTCTTGCTGACCGGACCTCCGGTCATGCACCAACTGCTGGCGACCGGGGTGCTGGTGGCGAGCCACCAGGTGGAATACCTGGCGCCGATCCACTACGACGGTGCGCCGGTCGAGCTCGAGCTCTGGGTCGAGTCCGTCGGTGGCAGCCGGTTCGAGATCGGGTACGACATCTCCCATGCCCACCGGCTGACCGGGCGGGCGCGGACGGTCGGGGTCGCGTACGACCTCACTCGCGCCTCGCTGCGCCGGCTGCTGCCGGAGGAGCGGGCGGAGTTCGCCGCCCGGCTGGAGACGGGCGTAGCGCTGCGGCGGTTGCCGAAGGTGTCCGTCGGGAAGCACCCGCACCGCTTCCCGATCCGGGTCCGGTGGTCGGACCTGGACTCCTACGGTCATGTCAACAACGTGAAGTTCTACGACTACGCGCAGGAGGCGCGCCTGGCCCTGATGGCGGAGGCGCTGGGCTTCCCGACGGACAGCTCCCGCGCCGGGGGAGAGGTGTGGGTGATCGCTCGCCAGGACCTGGAGTACCTCCGCCCGCTCGACTTCCGGCTGCCGCCGTACGAGGTCGCGACCGGGGTCGCGCAGGTCGGGACCCGCTCGATCACGCTCAGCGTCGAGCTGCGCGACCCGGCCACCGACACCGTCTACGCCACCGCCCGCACCGTCCTGGTCAGCCCGTCCCCACTGACCGACGACCAGCGCGCCACGCTCGCCCGCTACGCCACCGGCTGAGCAACCCGCGTGGGCTCTGGGGTCGCATTTCGGGCTCTCGAATCGCGTTCGGGCCCGATTCGGGCACCGAACGGTGATCGAGCGCGCGAAATGCGTCAGGCAGCCCAGTTCACGATCGTGAGCGAGCCCCCGAGTTGCCGTGAGCGACCCGTTTGGGGATAGATGGTGGTGTGCAGAGGTTCGAGGGCCGGGTAGCGCTGATCACCGGGGCGAGCAGGGGGATCGGGTTCGCGATCGCTCGCCGGATAGTGGCCGAGGGCGGTCGGGTGGTGATCACCGGCCGGAAGAGCGAGGCGCTGGATGCGGCCGTCGCGGAGCTGGGCGAGGCGGCCAGTGGAGTAGCGGGCCGGGCCGACGACCCCGAACACCGGGCGGCCGTGTTCGCACACCTGGCACAGCGCTACGGCCGGCTCGACCAGCTGGTGAACAACGCCGGCATCAACCCGGCGTACGGCCCGCTGCTCGACGTGGATCCGGGCGCCGCCCGCAAGATCCTCGACGTCAACGTCTTGTCCGCGCTGGCCTGGACCCGGGACGCGGTGGCGACCGGAACCCTCCGCTCGGTGGTCAACATCTCCTCGATCGCCGGCGTCTCGGCGAGCCCGAACATCGCGATGTACGGCGTCTCCAAGGCGGCCCTGATCAACCTGACCACACAGCTGGCCGCAGAGCTCGCGCCCGAGGTTCGGGTCAACGCGGTGGCGCCGGCGGTGGTCAGGACCGCCTTCGCCCGTGCGCTGTACGAGGGCCGCGAGGAGCAGGCCGTCGCGCCCTACCCGCTGCGCCGGCTCGGCGAGCCGGACGACGTGGCCGGACCGGTCTGCTTCCTGCTCAGCGACGACGCGGCCTGGGTCACCGGGCAGACCGTGGTCATCGACGGCGGGGCATCGCTCCGCTCGATCGGCTGAGCGCCGCTCCGCTCGATTGCCTGAGCGTCGCGCCGCTCGATCGGCTGAGCGCCGTCGACGACCCCCCGAGCGAACCCTCAGAGCCGCAGCTCCGCGCGGCCGAGGCTGTTCAGGTGCACCTCGTCCGGTCCGTCGGCGAGCCGCAGCGACCGGATCGCCGCGTACAGCCCGGCCAGCGGCGTGTCCGCGGACACCCCCGCGCCGCCGAATACCTGGATCGCCCTGTCGACGATCTGCTGCACCGCCCGCGGGACGGCGATCTTGATCGCGGCGATCTCGGTCGTCGCCCGCTTGTTGCCGACCGTGTCCATCAGCCAGGCGGTCTTCAGCACGAGCAGCCGCAGCGCCTCGAGCTGGATCCGGGACTCCGCCACCCACTCCCGGATCACGCCCTGCTCGGCCAGCGAGCGGCCGAACGCTACCCGCGCGTTCGCGCGCTCCCTGACCAGGGACAGGGCGCGCTCGCCGACCCCGATGGCGCGCATGCAGTGGTGGATCCGACCGGGTCCGAGCCGAGCCTGGGCGATCGCGAAGCCGTCGCCCTCTCCGGCGATCAGGTTCGCCGCCGGCACCCGGACGCCGGTGAAGGCCACCTCGGCGTGCCCGCCGTGGTCGCGATCGTCGTAGCCGAACACCGTCAGTGGCCGGACCACCTCGACCCCCGGGGTGTCCCGCGGCACCAGGATCATCGACTGCTGCCGGTGGCGGGCCGCGTCCGGATCGGTCTTGCCCATCACGATGAAGATCGCGGCGTCCGGGTTCATCGCCCCGGTCGACCACCACTTGCGACCGTCGATCACGTAGTGATCCCCGTCGCGCCGGATCCGGGTGGCGATGTTGGTCGCGTCGGAGGACGCGACGTCGGGCTCGGTCATGCAGAACGCGGACCGGATCCGCGCGTCCAGCAGGGGCTCCAACCAGCGCTCCCGCTGCTCCGGGGTGCCGAAGTCGTTCAGCACCTCCATGTTGCCGGTGTCCGGCGCGCTGCAGTTGAACGCGACCGGTGCCAGCCGCAGGCTCCAACCGGTGATCTCGGCGATCGGGGCGTACTGCAGGTTGGTCAGCCCCGCACCGCGCTCGCCGGGCAGGAACAGGTTCCACAGGCCCTGCGCGCGGGCAAGGGCGCGCAGCTCGTCGACGATCGGCGGCGGGCCCCACGCCTGCGGAGCCTGCGCGAGCTGGCGATCCAGGATCGGCTCGGCCGGGATCGCGTGCTCGTCGACGAAGGCCCGGCTGCGTTCCCTCAGCTCGGTCGTGCGTACGTCCGCGGCGAAGTCCATCAGCGTGCCTCCAGTCCGTGCCGGGCCAGGGGCTCGACCAGCGAGCCCATCCGCTCGAATCCCTCACCGACGGTCTCGCCGGCGAGATAGCGGTAGTGGATGCCCTCCAGGATGACGGCGAGCTTGAACGCAGCGAACCCGCGGTACCAGCCCAGGTCCGGCAGGTCGATCCCGGACCGCGCGGCATAACGGGCGAGCAGCTCGGTGAAGCTCGGGTAGCCGGCCCCAGGATCGACGGCGCTGGGAACCACGCCCGCGAAGCCGCCCGGCAACTCGGCGATGTGCCAGTAGAGCGCGAAGATGCCCAGGTCGACCAGCGGGTCACCGAGGGTCGCCATCTCCCAGTCCAGGATCGCCGACACGAGCGGCTGCTCACCGGAACCGACCACCAAGACGTTGTCGAGCCGGTAGTCGCCGTGCACGATGCCCGAGCGAGCACCGTGCGGGACGTCACCCAGGCTCGCCTCCAGCTCGGTCAGCGCGGGCAGCTCGCGGGACCGGGAGGCAGCGAGCTGGCGGCGCCAGGTGGACAGTTGGCGGTCCAGGTAGCCGTCCGGCCGGCCGAAGTCGGCGAGGCCGACGTCCGCCGGGTCGATCGCATGCAGGTCGGCCAGGTGGTCGATCAGCGCCACGCTCAGCGCCCGGACGCCGGCGGCACCGAGGGCCGCGTTCTGCTCACGGCGGGCGACTACGACCCCGGGGGCGCGCTCCATCAGCAAGAACACCGTTCCGGTGATCTCGCCGGTCTCGGTGTCGTCGACCAGATCGATGGCGATCGGCACCGGGACGGCCGATCCGGCCAGGGCCGAGATCACCCGGTGCTCGCGCCGCATGTCGTGGGCGCTGGACAGCACGTGGCCGAGCGGCGGCCGGCGCAGCACGAGCGGGATCCGGGCCCCCTCGATCGCGTAGGTCAGGTTGGACCGCCCGCCCGCGATCAGCCGGGCGCCGAGCTCACCGGCGGACAGCTCCGGGTGGGCGGCGTCCAGCCAGGTGCGCAGCCCGGATACGTCCAAACCGGGTACGTCGGAGTCGGGGACCGATCCACGGTCGAGCGGCGGCGCTGCCATGCGCCGGAGCGTACCGGGTTGCGTCCGCGGCCTCAGCGAACCGGATAGACCACTCCGGCCGACCCGCCGCCGCGGCGGGTCGGTTCGGCGACGGCCTGGACGAGGCCGTGCCGCTTGAACTCCAGGGCCGCGACGGCACCGATCTCGGCCGCGCTGGTGAAGGCGTCGCCGCTCGGCGTGAGCGTGTACCCGTACGGGGTGAGCGCCGAGGAGTACGCGTCGATGAACGGCGGCTCCGCGGTCACCGTCGCCGTGTTCCGCAGTGACGCGCGCGGTGCGGCCACCGCCTGCGGCAGCGTCATGCCGAGGTCGATCCGGTTCACCAGCGTCTGCAGCACCGTGGTGATGATGGTCGATCCGCCGGGCGACCCGACCGCCAGATAGGGCTTGCCGTTGCGCAGCACGATGGTCGGGGACATCGACGACCGCGGCCGCTTGCCGGGCTCGATCCGGTTCGGATCGGCCGCGGCCCACACCGCCGTGAAGTCGGTCAGCTCGTTGTTCAACAGGAATCCGCGACCCGGCACGAGCATCCCCGACCCTCCGGTCTGTTCGATGGTCAGGGTGTAGGACACGACATTGCCCCATCGATCTGAGGCGACCAGGTGGGTCGTGGACATGCCCTGCTCGTTGTGCCCGGCGGTCTTGGCCGTGCTGCACCCGGTGCCGTTCAGGTCACCCGGCGCCACCGGCGTCACCAGCCGGGTGCTGTCCGGGATCAGGCAGGCGCGCGAGTTCGCGAAGCGCTGGGAGAGCAGCGTCTTGGTCGGGACGTCGACGAAGGCGGGGTCACCGACGTAGGCATTCCGGTCCGCGAAGGCCAGCGCGGAGGCGTCCAGGTAGTAGTGCAGGGCCCGGCCGGGGTCGGCCGAGCTGAACTTCTTCGTCTCGAGGATGTTCAGTGCCTCTCCGACCGTCGTGCCGCCGCTGGAGGACGGCGCCATCGAGTAGACGTCCAGCCCGCGGTAGCTGATCCGGGTCGGCTTCTGGTTCAGCGCCCGGTAGGAGGTCAGATCCGACAGCTTCATGTAGCCCTTGGGCACCGGCAGTGTCGTCGTGGGCGACTTCCGCGGGTTCCGGACGTTGTCGACGATCTCCTTCGCGATCGGGCCGTGATAGATGGCCTTCGCGCCTTGCTTCGCCATCAGCTGGTACGTCCGCGCCAGGTCCCGATTGCGGAATACGCTGCCGACTGCTGGGGCATCACCGTTCGGCAGATAGAGCGCCGCGGTCGCCGGGAACGCCTCGAACCGGAGCTTGTTGTCCAGGGTCTGCTGCCGGAACGTCGCGTCGACCACGAAACCGCGGGTGGCGATGTCGATGGCCGGCTTCAGGTTCTGGGCCAGCGACTTGCGACCCCAACGGTTCACGGCGCGCTCCCAGGTGGCCGGCGTGCCCGGCACGCCGACCGACACTCCGCTGGTCACCAGTTGTGGTGTGAACGGATAGGGCTGGCCGGTGGCCGGGTCGATGAACGCGTCGTGCGGCATCGACTTCGGCGCAGTCTCCCGGCCGTCGATGGTCTGCACCGAGCGGGTCTTGGCGTTGTAGTAGACGAAGTAGCCGCCGCCGCCGACCCCGGCCGAGTACGGCTCCGTGACGCCCAGCGCGGCTGCCGTCGCGACGGCCGCGTCGACCGCATTGCCGCCGTTCCGCAGGACCTTCAGGCCGGCCGCTGTCGCCTCGGGATCGACGCTGGCCACCGCTCCGCCGTAGCCGGACTGGACCGGGATCTTCTCGGTCACCCGCCCCCCGGAGCCGGCCTGGGGCGGAGCCGATGGTGCGGGTGCCGGTTTCGCCTCCGCGGGGGACAGCCCGGCGACTAGCAAGGCCAGCGCGCTGAGGGAGACGACGAGTGGACGTACAGCGGGACGGGGCATGTGCAGAATCTCCTCGAGCTGGGGGTGGCCCTGGATCTTTCCGACCTGGTACCCCTTTCCTAGCCCGAATCCACTGCGCGCGTCCAGCCCTCCCGGCGATGAAGACCGGGACCGGGCCTCGGCCGCGGGTCGGCGGCTACAGCAGGCTCGGCCCGGCGGGGGAGTCCGCGGCGTCCTCGTCGAGCGTGTTCACCATGAAGTAGGCCGCCCGCTCCAGATAGGTCCACAGCTCCTGGTCGTGCTCCGGCGACAGCTCCAGCGAGTCGACCGCGACCCGCATGTGCCGCAGCCAGTGGTCGCGCATCCGTGGGGTCACCGCGAACGGCGCGTGCCGCATCCGCAACCGCGGGTGCCCGCGCTGCTCGCTGTAGGTGCTCGGTCCGCCCCAGTACTGCTCGAGGAACATCCGCAGCCGGACCTCGGCCGGACCGAGGTCGGCCTCCGGATAGAGCGCCCGCAGCTCGGGGTCGCCGGTGACCCCTTCGTAGAAGCGTCTGACCAGGGCCACGAAGGTGTCGTGACCACCGATGGCGTCGTAGAACGTGAGCTGGAAGGGCGTACCCGGTGTGCTGGACATCGCCCCCATTGTTCCGCATCCGCTCGAACGGCCCGGCGCACGACCGAATCCCTGATTCCGTCCCCCCAGTGCCGCCTGCGGGCCCGATCGGTGCCGGTTTCGTGCCACTGGAGGGACGAAATCAGGGAACGGGCCCGCAGAGCAGTCGACCCCGGCTCCGGCTGGTGTGTCTCCGGGTTGGCAGGATGGGCTGGTCAGCATCGCCGCGCCCCCTGCGGCCCAGCTCGAACCGAAGGAGAACAGACGCATGGCAACAGTCAGGACGGCCGAGGCCCACTGGGAAGGCTCGCTGATGGAGGGCCAGGGCGAGGTCGAGCTGGTCTCGTCCGGAACGGGCAGCTTCGAGGTGAACTGGCCGTCCCGCGCCGAGCAGGCCAACGGCAAGACCAGCCCGGAGGAGCTGATCGCCGCCGCCCACTCGACCTGCTTCTCGATGGCACTGTCGCACGGGCTGGCCGGTGCGGGCACGCCGCCGGAGACCGTGGACACCCGGGCCGACGTGACCTTCCAGCCCGGTGAGGGCATCACCGGGATCAAGCTCACTGTGCACGCCAAGGTGCCGGGGCTGACCGCCGAACAGTTCGCCGAGGCCGCCGAGGGTGCGAAGAAGAACTGCCCGGTCAGCCAGGCGCTCACCGGCACCACGATCACGCTGGAGGCGACCCTCGACGAGTGACGCCCGCGACATAGTGGATGGACACGTCGTGGTTACTCGAACGACGGGTCCATCCGCTGCGCGGCGTGCCGTCAGGCGCGCGAGACGTCGCCCGCAGCGTCCTCTGCCTCCGGGTCTCCGTCCGCCGGGTCGGCCGGCGCGGGCGGCTCCGGCGGGACCATCCGGACAGCGACGTTCTGCACCGCCGGCGCGGGCCGGTCGGGACCGCCCTTGCTGAGGTTCGCGAGCCGGAGCACCTCGCCGTTGCGGACGTACCAGACCGTGCCGTCGTCGGCCCGGAGCTGGGTGACACGGAGCCCGATCTCCTCGACCGTGCCGGTGGCGAGCTGCATGTCGACGTAGTCGCCCACGCCCAGCTGGTCCTCGACCAGCAGGAAGATCCCGGACAGCAGGTCCTTGACGATCGACTGCGTGCCGAACGCGACAGCGGCGGCGACCAGGGACGTGCCGGCGACGATGGCGGTCACGTTGAAGCCGAGCTCGGACAGCACCATCACCAGGGTGACCAGCAGCACGGTGACGGTGATCAGGCTCTTGGCGAGCGAGCCGAGCGCCCGGATCCGCTGACTGCGCCGCTGCGCCGGCAAGCCGGAGGCCGACTCGAGCGCCTGGGCCGGGCGCCACCGCACCGGCTTGGCGATCGAGCGTTCGACCGACCGGTCGATCAGCCGGTGACTGATGAACCGGACCGCGACCGCGATCAGCAGCAGCAGCAGGATGTGCACCGGCGGCCAGGTCGGCACCTCGGCCAGGTTGCTGGGCAGCCAACTGGGCATGGCTCAGCCCACCTCGCGGCGGTAGGTCACCCGCCCGTTCCAGTACGTCGCCACGATCGGGTCCGGCAGGTCCCGCCCGTGCCACGGGTTGTTGCGCGACAGCGACGCCGAAGCGTCCCGATCCACGACCGCTCGGGCGCTCGGATCCACCAGGACGAAGTTGGCCGGCTCGCCCTCCGCGAGCGGTCGGCCCTGATCGGCGAGCCGGGCGATCCGCGCCGGTGTCGTCGACATCGTCTCCACGACCCGGGCCCAGTCCATCCGACCAGGCAACACCATCGTCTCCAGCACCACGGCGAGCGCGGTCTCCAGGCCGAGCATGCCGGGGGAGGCGTCGACGAACGCGTGCTCCTTGTCGTGCCGGGCGTGCGGTGCGTGGTCGGTGGCGACGGCGTCGATCGTGCCGTCGGCCAGCGCCTCCCGGACGGCCTCGACGTGCTCGTTCGGCCGCAGCGGGGGGTTGACCTTGTACGTCGGGTCGTAACTCGTGACCTCGTCCGTGGTCAGCATCAGGTGATGCGGGGTCACCTCCGCGGTCACCGCGATTCCTCGGCGCTTGGCCCAGCGCAGGACGTCGACGGTCTCGGCGGTCGAGACGTGGCAGACGTGGACCCGGGAGTTGGTCAGCTCGGCCAGCGACACGTCGCGGGCCACGATCGACGACTCCGCCGCCGACGGCCAGCCCGGCAGACCGAGTCGGCCCGAGATCTCGCCCTCGTGGCAGCAGGCATCCGGTCCGGCGAGGGCCGGGTCCTGGGCATGCTGGGCGATGCACCCGTCGAAGGCGCGGACGTACTCCAGGGCGCGGCGCATCAGCCGGGCGTCGGTAACGCAGTGGCCGTCGTCGGAGAACAGCCGGACCCGGGCGGCGCCCCGCGCCATCAGCCCGAGCTCGGCCAGCTCCGCTCCGGCCAGCCCCTTGCTGACGGCGCCGACCGGGACGACCTCGCAGGCGCCGGCCCGCCGGCCCAGCTCCAGCAGGTGCTCGGCCGCCTCGCCGGTGTCGGTCACCGGCTTCGTGTTGGCCATCGCCAGCACCGCCGTGAAACCGCCGCGGGCCGCGGCGCGGGTGCCGCTCGCGACGGTCTCGGCGTCCTCGCGGCCGGGTTCGCGCAGATGGGTGTGCAGGTCGACGAGCCCGGGCAGCGCGATCAGACCGTCGGCGTCCACCCGCTCGATGCCGGCCGGCGCCGACGCCGGGTCGGCGAACCGGCCGTCGACGACGTACAGGTCGCGGGCGTCGGCGCCGAGCGGTGCGGCCCCGGTGATCACGAACCCGCTCATACCGCGGCCCCTTCCGGCACGGCGCGGCGGACCGGCCGGCCGCCGGCCCCCACTACCGGACTCTCCTCGTCGTCGCCGCCGAGCAACTCGTACAGCACGCTCATCCGCACCGCCACCCCGGCGGCCACCTGGTCCAGGATCAGGGAGTTGGCCGCGTCGGCGGCGTCCGCCGAGATCTCCAGCCCGCGGTTCATCGGCCCCGGATGGCAGATGGCCGTGCCCGGCCGCAGCGCGTCGAGCCGGGGCCGGGTCAGGCCGTAGCCGATGGTGTACTCCCGCGGCGTCGGGAAGTAGCCGCCGGACATCCGCTCCCGCTGCACCCGGAGCATCATCACCGCGTCGACCTCCGGCAGCACGGCGTCCAGGTCGCTGGAGACCGACACCGGCCAGGTCGCGATGCCCGAGGGCAGCAGGGTCGGCGGTGCCACGATCGTCACGTCCGCGCCGAGAGTGGACAACAGCGCGACGTTGCTGCGGGCCACCCGGGAGTGGGTGACGTCGCCGACGATCGCGATCCGCTTGCCGGCGAAGTCGGTCAGCTCCGGCTCGGCGACCCGGAAGTGCCGGCGCAGCGTGAACGAGTCCAGCAGGGCCTGGGTGGGGTGCTCGTGGGTGCCGTCGCCGGCGTTCAGCACGTGCACGTCGCGGCCCTGCTCGGCCAGCCAGTTCGCGGCCTGCCAGGGTGCGCCGGACGCCGCGTGCCGGATGATCAGGGCGTCCACGCCCATCGCGGCAACGGTCAGCACGGTGTCGCGCAGCGACTCGCCCTTGGAGACCGACGAGCCCTTCGCGCTGATGTTGATCACGTCCGCGGACAGCCACTTGCCGGCGATCTCGAACGACGAGCGGGTCCGGGTGGAGTCTTCGAAGAACAGATTCACGGCCGTACGTCCGCGCAGGGCCGGCAGCTTCTTCACCGGCCGGTGCAGCACCTGGGCCATTTCCTCGGCCAGGTCGAGGATGGCGGCCACCTCGGACGTGTCGAGGTCGGCGGCCGACAGCAGGTGCCGCATCAGCTCGCTCCTTCCGGACTCTCGGCGTCCCGCGAGATGGTCACCTCGGTCACACCGTCGATTTCGGCCAGCGCCACACTCACCCGTTCCTCGTCGGACGTCGGCAGGTTCTTGCCGACGTGGTCGGCCCGGATCGGCAGCTCGCGGTGACCACGGTCGATCAGCACGGCCAGCCGGACGGCCCGCGGCCGGCCGAGGTCGCCGAGCGCGTCGAGCGCGGCGCGTACCGTCCGGCCGGAATAGAGCACGTCGTCGACCAACACGATCACGGCGTCGTCGACGCTGCCGGGGATCTGGCTCCGGCCGACCGCGCGGGTGGGGTGGCGGCGGAGGTCGTCGCGATACATGGTGACGTCCAGCGACCCGGTCGGGATGGCGACGCCCTCGACCTCGGTCATCGCGGCCGACAGCCGGCGGGCCAGCGGTACGCCGCGGGTCGGGATGCCGAGCAGCATCAGTCCCTGCGCGCCCCGGTTGGCCTCCAGGATCTGGTGGGCCATCCGGGCGCAGGCGCGAGCGATCTGGTCCGACTCCATCACCACCCGGGCCGTGGCCACCGCAGCAGCACGCTGGCCGCCAGGAATCGGTTCGGTCCGGCCCGGGTCGGTTCCGCTCGCTCCAGCGCGCGGGGACACGGTCTCTGCCACGTGTGATCGGCCCTCTCGACGTCGCCCCGTCCACCGGGGTGCCACGCCCGCGGCTCGCCGCACGGTGACCTGCTCTCTCCCACTCGGGGCCGGGTCTCGATACGGTATGGGCGTGAACCTCCTGAGCAGCCTAGTGCCCCTCGAAACCCTCGACGGCTGGCCTCCCGCGCCCCCGGTCTCGGTCGTGGGCCTGTTGCTGTTGCTGGTCGGGTTCCCTCTGCTGGTGTTCCTGATCATCTTCGGCATCAGCGCGCTGCGCCCGGCTCCGAGCGCGTACGACGCCATGCAGGAGCGCGAGGCGCTGTGGGCGGCCTCGAACGCACCGGAGGCGGTGACCGAGGGTCGCCGCGCCGCGATCCCGGCCGCCGAGGCGGCGAGCGACGCGGGCGCCGGGAAGAGCGACGACGCGGGCAAGGGTGGTGCGAGTGCTCGCTGGTGACGCCCTCACGCCCGGCGAGCGGAGCAGACTCGAGCGGGCGATCAGCAACGCCGACACGGCGTCGCGCGAGCTGGAGTTCTCGTTGTTCCTGGGCGCGGCGGACGGCGATCCGCGGACGGTGGCGCGCCGGTTGCATGCCGGGCTGGTGAAGCCCGAGATGTCGGTTCTGGTGCTCTGCGATCCGGGCCAGCGCGCGTTGGAGATCGTCACGGGGTCCCTTGCCCGCCGCACGCTTAGCGACGCGACCTGCGCACTGGCGGCCGCATCGATGGAGGCGTCCTTCGCCATCGGCGACATCGTCGGCGGGCTCGTGGTCGGGATCCAGCAACTCGGCGAGGCCGCGCGCGCTCCGCAGACGCTGCACGCGATGAAGCGGAACTGATCTCCCCGCCACAGCTCTGAGCGGGCCGCATCGACCGCTGCCTAGCCGAGGTGCAGCGTCCAGGGGTCGGTGACCAGCCCGGACACCTCGATCGGCACCGGCGTGCCGCGCTGGTCCAGGGCCGCGCCGAGCCGGCGGGCGAGCACCGGCAGCCAGGTCCACTCCGCGGCCCAGTGCGGGATGTCGACCAGGGCCGGCGCGTCCGGCCAGGCCAGCGCGTCGCCCGCGGGGTGATGGCGCAGATCTGAGGTGACGTAGACGTCGGCCCCGGACCCGCGGGCCGCCTCCAGCAGGCTGTCGCCGGCGCCGGGGAGCATGGCGACGGTCCGGACCGGTCGGTCGAGGTCGCCGCCGACCCGGACCCCGGCGGGCGTCGCCGGCAGTGCGCGGGCGACCCGTCCGGCGAACGAGCGCAGGCTGATCGGCCGGGCCAACTCGCCGATCCGACCCAGCCCGACCTCGTCGCTCGGTCGAGCGGCCAGCTCGTACAGATCCCAGGCCGGCACCTCGTACGGGTGCGCGCCGAGCAGCGCCGCGATCGCGGCCGACCGGCGGTCCCGCGGCAGCACCAGCTCGACCCTGACCTCGGCCACCTGCTCGACCCGGCCGACCGTTCCGAGATACGGGTCCGAGCCCCGGGCCGGCCGGAACGTCCCGGTGCCGGCGGCGCCGAACGCACACCGCTCGTACGTCCCGATCCGGCCCGCGCCGGCGTCGGCCAGGGCGTCGATCACGGCGTCGACATGCGACTCGGGCACGAACGTGACGAGCTTGTCGCTGCGCTGCGCCGGGGCCGGTTCCAACGGCCGGCAGCCGCTCAGCCCGAGCGCGTCGGCCAGGCAGTCGCCGACCCCGCCGACCCCGGCGTCGGCATTGGTGTGGGCGACGAACAGCGCGATCCGGTGCCGGATGAAACCCTCGATCAGGGCTCCCTTGGGGGAGTCGAACCGCACCCGGTCGATGCCGCGGAGCAGCAGCGGGTGGTGGGTGATGAGCAGGTCGGCGCCCGCGGCGGCCGACTCGGCCAGCACCGCCGCGGTCGGCTCGACGGCGAGTGCGATCCGGCTGACCGGATCGCCGGGAGCGCCGACGGTAAGGCCGACGACGTCCCACGACTCGGCGAGCCGAGGCGGGAACCACTCCTCCAGCAGCGAGGCGACCGCCGCGACGCTGAGCTCACTCATCGGCCCGGCGCCCTCGCGCACGCCTCGCCCGGCTCAGGACGCACCGCTTTGGCACCTCAACGAGCGGGCGGCGTCGTCGCGTCGCTCCGCGATGATGCGGCGGGCGTATTCGGCCAGTTCGGCGCCGGCCAGCCAGGCGTCCAGCCTGGTCAGCAGATCGGACAGGTCGGCCGGGGAGGGAAACAGGTTCGCCAGCGCGTTCGTCCGCAGCTGGGTGCCCTTGTCCGCCCAGGCGCCCCGGCCGGCGGAGATGTCGTCGGCCATCGCGAAATACCGCTCGACGTACGGCGCGAGCACCTCGTCCTGGTCGCGCTGCCAGAACGCCTGGCAGATCGCGCGCTGGGTCGTCGCGGTGATCAGGTTCTGGTCGACCGCCGCGCGCCAGGCGGCGTCCTTGGCCTCGGCGGTCGGCTGCGCCGCGCGGGCCGCCGCCGCATACTCGGCACCGGCGACGGTCTTGTCGCGCTCCTCCTCGGCCGCCAGCGCGGCCTCGTCCAGCCGGCCGAGCCTGGCCGCGTTGCGGACCAGGGCCCAGCGCAGCTCGGAGTCGATCACCAGACCCTCCGGCACGTCGCGACCTTCCAACCACGACGCGAGCTCGTCGGCCGCACCGTCGTCCGTCGCCGCCGCGGCGAACGCGCGGGCAAACGCCAGCTGGTGGTCCGAGCCGGGCGCAGCGCCGGCCAGCAGGGCTCGCACCCCGTCCTGCCAGGACTGCTGCTGCTCGGCCCGCCGGTCCAGCGGGCTGAACGCCGTCGCCGCCTTCCAGCCACCGCCGAGCACGGTGTTCACCGCCGTCAGATCGGTTTCCACCGCTGCGCCCCGGAGCACCAGAGCGGCGTAGTCGGCGCCGGACAGCTCGGCGTCGCGGCACAGGTCCCAGGCCGCACCCCAGCAGACCGCGCGCGGCAGCGCATCGGGCAGCCGGTCCAGGTGGTCGAGCACCGTGCGCAGCGAACGGGGATCCAACCTGACCTTGGCGTAGGTCAGGTCGTCGTCGTTGACCAGCAGCAGATCCGGCGCCTCCCGACCGACCAGGGTGGGCACCTGCGTACGTCCGCCGCTGATGTCGGTCTCGATCCGATCGGTCCGGATCAGGCCGTCCGCGCCCAGCCGGTACAGGCCGACCGCCAACCGGTGGTCTCGCAGCGTCGGCCACGCCTCGGCGGCGGTCTGGACCAGATCGAAGGAGGCGAACCGGCCCTCGTCGTCCAGCTCGAAATCCGCTGCGATGGTGTTCACTCCGGCCGTCTCCAGCCACTGCGCCGACCAGCCCGACAGGTCCCGGCCGGAGGCCGCCTGGAGGGCGGTCAGCAGGTCGGCCAGCGTGGTGTTGCCGAAGGCGTGGGTCGCGAAGTAGTCCCGGACACCGGCCAGGAACGCGTCCCGGCCCACGAAGGCCACCAGCTGCCGCAGCACCGAGGCGCCCTTGGCATAGGTGATGCCGTCGAAGTTCAGCTCGACCGCCTCCAGGTCGACCATGTCGGCGGCGATCGGATGGGTCGACGGCAGCTGGTCCTGCCGGTAGGCCCACGTCTTGACCGCGTTGCAGAAGGTCGCCCAGGTCGCGTCGCTGTCCTCGATCTCGGAGCTGGCGAAGTTCGACGACCAGGTGGCGAAGGACTCCTTCAGCCACAGGTCGTCCCACCAGCGCATCGTCACCAGATCGCCGAACCACATGTGCGACAGCTCGTGCAGGATGGTGTCGGCCCGCGTCCGGTAGGAGGCCGCGGTCACCCGGCCGCGGAACACGTACTCGTCGCGGATCACCACGCAGCCGATGTTCTCCATCGCGCCGCTGTTGTATTCGGGAACGAAGACCTGGTCGTACTTCCCGAACGGATACGGATAGCCGAAGTGCCGTTCGAACACGTCGAAACCACCGGTGGTGGTCGCCCAGATCCGGTCCGCGTCCAGGTGATCTGCCAGCGAGGCCCGGCAGAGCAGGGCCATCTCCAGCTCGCCCGCCGCCGCCGCGTAGGTCGTGCTGACTGCGTGGTACTCGCCGGCGACCAGCGCGTTCAGATAGGTCGACACGGGCAGGGTCTCGGCGAAGTTCCAGCGGGCCACACCGTCGCCGATCGGCTCGCGCTCGGTCTCGACCCCGTTGGAGATCACCAGCCACTGCTCGGGAGCGACCACCGAGGTGGTGAACCGGGCCTTGAGGTCGGGCTGCTCGAAGCAGGCGAACACCCGGCGGGCCTCGGCCGGCTCGAACTGGGTGTAGAGGTAGACCCGCCCGTCGGCCGGGTCGACGAACCGGTGCAGACCTTCCCCGCTGCGGCTGTAGCGGCACAGCGCCTCGACGGTCAGCTCGTGCTCGCCGGCACCGACGGTCAGCGGCAACCGTGAGTCGGCGAAGCTCGCCGGATCCAGCGGCTCGCCGTCCAGTGCCGCCGCCAGCACCCGGTCGGCGATCAGATCGACGTGCAGCTGGCCGTCTGCGTGTGCGCTGAACCGGATGGTGCTGCGCGAGGTGAAGGTGGTCGTCCCGTCGGCCGGCGCCCGGCCGCTCAGATCGATCTCCAGCCGGTAGCTCTCGGTCTGGATCAACGCCGAGCGGGCCGCGGCCTCGGCGCGGGTGAGGTTGTCCGGGAACATGCGCCCGATCTTGTCACGCGCCACCGACAGCCCGCCGCGGCGCCGGTCGGCCACGCGCCGATCCCACTAGGGTTGCCCCATGGCGAAGGGCAAGGCGGACAAGCGGTCCGGCAAGCGGTCGGCGAAGAAGGCCACGAAGAAGTCGGACCAGAAGCCCGCTAAGACGGCCAAGCCCGCCAAGTCGGCCAAGCCCGCCAAGTCGGCCAAGCCCGCCAAGTCGGCCATGTCGGCCAAGCCCGCTAAGTCGGCCAAGCCCGCCAAGTCGGTCAAGCCCGCGAAGCCGGCCAAGCCCGCCAAGTCCGCGAAGGCGAAGGCGGCCGCCGTGGTGGAGCCCGCGAGTGCGGTCGAGCAGGAGCCGGCAGCGCCGCCCGAGCCGACCGTGGTCGACTTCTGGTTCGACCCCGCCTGCCCGTGGGCGTGGCTGACCTCCCGGTGGATGCTCGAGGTCGAAAACGTACGTCCGGTGAAGACCGTCTTCCACGTGATGAGCCTGTCGGTGCTCAACCACGACCGGGACGTCTCCGAGGGCTACCGGCAGTTCCTGAACGGAGCCTGGGCCGCGGTCCGGGTGGCACTGGCCGTGGAGCGCGACTACGGGCAGGAGCAACTGGCCGCGTTCTACACCGCGCTCGGCACCCGCTACCACCCGCGCGGCGAGCCTCGGAACCGCGAGACCATCGAGCACGCGCTGACCGACATCGGCGTCCCGACCTCGCTCGCCGAGCTGGGCGAGACCGGTGACTGGGACGACGATCTCCGGGCGTCACATCAGCGCGGGATGGCCGCCGTCGGCGACGATGTCGGGACGCCGGTGCTGCACGTCGGCGGCTCGGCCATCTTCGGCCCCGTCATCACCCCGTGCCCGACCGGCGAGGAGGCCGGGCGGCTGTACGACGCCGTCGTCACGCTGACGGAGTTCCGCGGCTTCTACGAGCTGAAGCGCACCCGCACCGAGGGCCCCAGCTTCGCGTCTTGACGAGGTCGCCCGGCGAGTCTCAGCGCTCGCGGCTCACCGCCCTCCCGGCCGGCTCCGCCCGCCGCCGGTCACGAAGGCAGACCCAACGCCACCGCGGCGCGCCGGCCCTGGACGCGGCGCGCCAACCCCAGCCGCGCCGCGCCAGCCCCAGCCGTGGTGCGCCGGCCCCAGCCGCGCGGCGCGACATCTTCGCTCGCCTTGACCCCAGTTCGCGCGTGAAGCTTCTCGCGCGAAGTGGGTGGAAAGCGCGCGAAGACGAACCGGGTCGGTCTCACCGGGGTCTCGCGTCCCCGCCGGGCCCGGCCGCGGTGCGCCAGCCCCGGCCGCGGCGCGCCAGCCCCGGCCGAGGTGCGCCGGCCCCAGCCGCGCGGCGCGATATCTTCGCTCGCCTTGACCCCAGTTCGCGCGTGAAGCTTCTCGCGCGAAGTGGGTGGAAAGCGCGCGAAGACGGCTCGGGCTGGTCGTGCGCGGGCTCGCGTCCCCGCCGGTGCCGCGCACGGCCGAACGAGGCGGGCCGAGCGAGGGCAATAGGGTGAGGTCATGCGCGTGCACATCGGCAGCGACCATGCCGGCTTCGAGCTGAAGAACTTCCTGATCCAGAACCTGACCGCCGACGGTCACGAGTTGGTCGATCACGGCCCGGAGACGTACGACGCCGAGGACGACTACCCGGTCTACTGCATTCCGGCCGCCGAGGCCGTCGTCGCGGACCCGGGATCGCTCTGCATCGTGGTCGGGGGTTCCGGCAACGGCGAGCAGATCGCGGCCAACAAGGTGAACGGCACCCGGGCCGCGTTGGCCTACAGCTCCGACACCGCGACGCTGGCCCGCCAGCACAACGACGCGAACGTGATCGCGATCGGCGCCCGGATGCACACCGAGGACGAGGCACTCGAGCTGGTTCGGCTGTTCCTGGCGACGCCGTTCAGCAATGACCCGAGGCACGCCCGGCGGATCGGTTTGCTCGCGGACTACGAAGCGCGGGACTGAACCGCGGAGCCGTCAGCCGCGTGTCGTCGGTGGATGGGGCACCGGGGGATGTGCCACGGGTTGCGGCGCCGAGCGGGTCTGCCGGGATCGGTTGTCGGACCGAGGCCGGCCCTCGATCCGGGCCAGCAGGTCGGCCACCACCGACTCGGCGGCCGCCTCGTCGGTCTCCGTCGGTCGGCTCACGTCCCGCGATCGCATCGCCCGGTCGACCGTGACCAGTCCGGACACTCCGTCCCGGCCGAAGTCGCGCGGCCACAGATCGCGGCCGTCCCCGCCGCGACCCTGATCCGAGCGGCCCTGATCCGAGCGGCCCTGATCGGATCGGCCCTGATCGGATCGGGACTGATCAGATCGGACGTGGTCAGCCGATCGCGACGCCTCGGCGTGACGGTTCGGGTCACCGGGCGGCGGACCCGGATGGGGCACCCCTGACATGGCATTCAGCCTAGTGCTGCACCGGTGAGCGGACGACATGGTTGAGAGTACGTTCGAGGCGGCCGGCACTCTGGTCGGCGTCGATGCCGCCGGGCGGATCAGCCGGGTCGCGTCGTCCGCTCGGCCCGGTACGTCTCTGCTGAGTCTTGGGCACCCGCACGTCAGAGTGACCCACCCGCCGGAGCCGGCGCCCGTCCAGAGGGAACCCGCCCAGATGGAACCCGTCCAGCTGGAACTCGCCCGACTGGCGATCGACGCCGACGAGGTGGAGTCGACTCTGGTCGCGGCCGGTGCGCTGGAGATCACGGTCAGGCACATGTTCGTTGCCGGCTGGCAGACCAGGTTCGTGTTGTCCAACCCGGCAACGCGGCCGATCACCCTCGGGGTCACCTGGCCCTGGCTGGTCGATCCCGGCGCCGTCGGCTGGGCCGTCGCGGACGGCGCCGAGGCGGCGCTGTTCGTCCAGCCGCACGACGGCGCCGGCCCGATCCTCGTCGGCCGCTTGCGGCAGGGCGCGGTCGTTCGCTTCGACGAGCAGGGTCTGGCCTTGCCGGAGATCGTGCTGGACCCCGGCGGCCGGTACGTCCTCGGCTGGGACTGGGACTGGCTGACCGAGCCGAGCGCGTACGGCCGCCGCTGGGCCACCCTGCACCCGACCGTGACCACGCTCGTTCGCGGTGAGGTGGTGCTGTTGCCCGCCGGACCCGATGTCGCGCTGGTGGTGCCCGACGGCATCGCGG
This sequence comes from Microlunatus ginsengisoli, assembly GCF_039537205.1. Taxonomy (NCBI): domain Bacteria; kingdom Bacillati; phylum Actinomycetota; class Actinomycetes; order Propionibacteriales; family Propionibacteriaceae; genus Microlunatus; species Microlunatus ginsengisoli. Next base: position 337,142 of record NZ_BAABAB010000005.1, read on the forward strand.
TCGAGCGCGACGACGAGCTCTGTGCGCTCACCGCCGCGGAGCCGCGGACGGCGGCGGTGGAGCTGCGCTCCGCGCGCGGCCTGCACGTCGTCCGGCTGACCTGGACGCCGACCGCCACCGAGCTGCTCGCGGCCGTGGCCGGGAAGTTGCTCGCGGCCCCGCGCGGCCGGACCGGCGTGGTCCGGCTCCCCGGTCTGGACGCCGCCGTCGTCGTCCAGCACGCACTCCGGGCCGAGGCCGTCGACGCGCCGGACGACGCTCAGGACGCGCTCGACCAGTTCACCGCCCGGTTCGAGCCGGACGTACTCGATCCGGCCGGGCCCGACGCCGCGTTCGGCGCCCTGTTCCTGGCCGGCGAGTTCGAGCGCACCGGCGAGCCCGAGCTGCTCGACCGGGCAGCCGCCCAGGTGCTGCGCGCCACCCGCCCGGCACCCGGCCTCGGGGTAGCGGCCACTCGGGTCTGCGCCGGCCTGATCGTGGCAGGTGCCTCACCCCAAGCGGTGATGGACCATCTGATCGCGCTCGCCGGCCGGCCGGCGGCGGATGCCGAGCCGGACGATCCGCTGGACCGGCTCGCGCTGTCGGTGCTCACGCGTCACCTGCACGCGGCTGACCACCAGGACGACGCCCTAGTGCGCGCGGTGCTCGCCCTCGGCACCGAGCTTGGTTCCGGTCTTCCCGGGGACCCCGTCCGGCCGTGGCCGGCCGAACGACTCGGCCGGCTGCTCGCGACCTTCGCGACATTGCCGGATGGGGTGGCCGAGCCGACCCGGCGCGCCTGGGGGGTGCCGGCGGCGGATCTGGCCGCGCGGCGCACCCCCACGCTGATCGCACGCCTGGTCGGCGAGCCGCTCGGTCGCGGGCATCGGTGGCTGGCCGTGCTCGCGTCGGCCGGCGGGCCGCAGTAGCCGGGGCCGCGCTAGCACGCAGCCGGAGTCGGGTCCTCGGTAGCACGGGTCCTCGGTAGCACGGGTCCTCGGTAGCACGGGTCCTCGGTAGCACGGGTCCTCGGTAGCACGGGTCCTCGGTAGCACGGGGCCGGAGTCGCACCGGGCCGGAGTCGCGCCGGGCCGCCGGGCCACCGGACGGCGAGCCCGGCGCGGGTTCGTTCGCCGAAGGTTCGTTCGCCGCGGGGCGGCCGGCGCGGGTTTCGTTCCTCGGGCAGCGGCCGGTGCGTCTGGCAGAGTTGAGTCGTGGCAGTCACGCAGGCGCGCAGACCAGCTGCCGACCATGGCGGGATCGCCGTCGAGCCCTGGCAGGCCCGACGGCCGGCCGGCTTCCGCCGGCTCCCGTACCTGTTGTCGCGGCTGTTCTTCCTGGGCGCCGCGTTGGTGCTGCTGCAGAGTCTCTTCCCGTTGGCGTTCTGGCTCGGCCCGATCGTCGACTTCTATTCCACCGTGTTTGTGCCGATCGACGCCGGATCGGTCGCGTTCGCGGTCTTCCTGCTCGTTCTCGGCGCCGGACTGGCCCGCCGCAAGCGCATCGCCTGGTTGATCACGACGGTCTGGATGAGCGGCCTGCTGCTGGTGGACCTGTTCACGGTCGCCGTGCTGGCGCTGCTGGTGCTGCGGGGGCAGAACGAGTTCCCCGACCTGCCGACGCTGGCCAGGTTCGGGTTCAACCTCGCCTCCCTCGGCGCGGTCTATGCGGTGATGATGGTCTATCGCGGCGAGTTCACCGCCCGCCGGCAACCGGGCAGCATCCGCAAGGCGTTGATCACCCTGGCGGTCGGGCTGGCGATCACGTTCACCGTCGGCGTCGTGCTGGTCGCGCTGTTCCCCGGAGGCTTGGAGGGACCGACCGGTCGGCTCGCCTGGATCGGCCGGCGGATCGCCGGGGTCTTGCTTCAGCAGGACCTGACCGGCGGCGCTCCGGTCAGCGCCCCACCGGGCTGGATCAACACCCTGATCGGCCTGATGGTCGGCCTGACCGTGCTGGCCGCGGTGCTGGCGCTGATGCGCTCGCAGCGCCGCGCGGCACTGGTGAGCGCGGCCGACGAGCCGCGGATCCGCGCGCTGGTCGCGGAGTCGGAGGACGATTCCCTGGCCTACTTCGCTACCCGGCGGGACAAGTCGGTGGTCTTCGCCGCGGACGGGCGCAGCGCGATCCTCTACCGGGTCGACCTCGGCGTCTGCCTGGCCAGCAGCGACCCGATCGGGCCGCGTGACCACTGGGCCGGGGCGATCAGCGCCTGGCGGACGCTGGTGGAGACCTACGGGTGGACGCCGGCCGTGATCGGGGCCAGCGAGGTCGGCGCGACGGCGTACGCCCGGGCCGGCCTGCGGGTGATCAGACTCGGCGACGAGGCCATTCTCGAGACCCGGCTGTTCCATCTGGACGAGCCGGACATGCGACCGGTCCGGCAAGCGGTGAACCGGCTGGAGAAGCTCGGCTACACCGCCCGGATCCGCCGGCACCGCGACATCCCGCACGTCGAGCTGGGCGACCTGATCGCCAAGACCGTGGCCTGGCGCGATACCGAGACCGAGCGCGGGTTCTCGATGGCGCTGGGCCGGCTGGGCGACCCGGCCGACGGTGACTGCCTGATGGTGGAGGCGATCTTCCCACCGGACAAGCGAACTCCGGGGCCGGCCGGCGACGTGGCCGGCATCTTGTCCTTCGTTCCTTGGGGGAGGGACGGCTACTCCCTGGACGTGATGCGGCGTAGCCCCCTGGCCGACAACGGGATCACCGAGTTCATGGTCACCCAGCTGATGGCGGCCGGGCGCGATCTCGGCTATCGCCGGGTCTCGCTGAACTTCGCCGTGTTCCGCTCCGCGTTCGAGGAGGGGGCACGGATCGGCGCCGGCCCGGTCCTCCGGCTGTGGCGGCGGATGCTGCTGGTGGCCTCACGGTGGTGGCAGATCGAGTCGCTGTTCCGCTCCAACGTGAAATACCGGCCGCAGTGGCAACCGCGGTTCCTCTGCTTCGACGAGACGCGTGACATCGCCCTGGTCGGCGCCGCGTCCGGGGTGGCAGAGGGCTTCATCGACCTGCCCCGCTTCCTCAGCGCGCCGCAGGTCGAGGCGGCTCGCCCGCTGACCGAGGCTCCGCCCGTCGCGATCGCCGCACCGGCGGCTCCCGCCGGGCCTCGGATCCCGGAACAGATGCGGCAGCGGATGGCGGTCCGGGAGCGACTGCTGGCCGACGGCGTCGACCCCTATCCGCCGTCGTTCCGGCCGACCGCGCGCTGCGCGCAGCTGACCGATACGGCCGGGCCGGCCGAGGTCCGGCTGGCCGGACGGGTGCTGGCAATCCGCGACTTCGGCGGCGTGATCTTCGTGAAGCTGCGCGACTGGTCCGGCGACGCCCAGCTGATGCTCACCCGGTCGGCGACCGGGGACGACGCGATGCGCGAGTTCCGCCGGGTCGTCGATCTCGGTGATCAACTCGGTGCCGGCGGCGCCGTCATCACCTCCCGTTCGGGCGAGATCTCGCTCGAGGTGGCGTCGTGGCAGCTGACCGCGAAGTCGCTCCGGCCGCCGCCGGACAAGCGCCGCGGGATCACCGATCCGGAGGCGAAGGTGCGGCAGCGTTATCTCGATCTCGCCGTGAACCGGACCGCCCGGCACCAGCTCGCCGCTCGGTCGCGGGCCATCCGTGCGGTCCGCGACACCCTCGACGCCCGCGGCTACACCGAGGTCGAGACGCCTATCCTGCAGACGATCCACGGCGGTGCCAATGCGCGCCCGTTCCGCACCCACATCAACGCGTACGATCTCGATCTCTATCTGCGGATCGCGCCCGAGCTGTACCTGAAGCGGCTGATGGTCGGCGGCATCGACAAGATCTTCGAGATCGGCCGGAACTTCCGCAACGAGGGCGCCGACGCCACTCACAATCCCGAGTTCACCATGCTCGAGGCGTACGAGGCGTACGGCGACTACACCACCATGCGGCTCGTCGCGCAGGAGATCATCACCGCGGCGGCACAGGCCGTGCACGGACGTACGGTGGTCGCGGGTCGTGATCATCTCGGCAGCTGGCACGAGGTCGACCTGGCGCAGGAGTGGCCGGTGATCACGGTGAACGACGCGATCTCGGCCGCCTGCGGTGTACCGGTCAGCGCCGACACCACCCGGGACGAGCTGGTCCGGATCGCCAACGGGCTGTCGATCGAGATGGACTCCCGCTGGACCCGGGGCGCCGTCGTGCTGGAGCTGTACGAGCACCTGGTCGAGGACGTCACGGTCCGGCCCACGTTCTACACCGACTTCCCGGCCGAGGTGTCGCCGCTCACCCGCGCCCACCGCGACGATCCCCGGCTCGCCGAGCGCTGGGACCTGGTGGCGTTCGGGGCGGAGATCGGGACCGCCTACTCAGAGCTGGTCGATCCGGTCGAGCAGCGCGCCCGGCTCACCGCGCAGTCGCTGCAGGCCGCGGGCGGCGACCCGGAGGCGATGGAGCTGGACGAGGACTTCCTGATGGCGCTGGAGTTCGCGATGCCACCCTCCGGGGGTCTCGGCATGGGGCTCGACCGGTTGATCATGTTGCTGACCGACACCACCATCAGGGAGACCATCGCCTTCCCGCTGGTGCGGCCCCGCCGTCGATGATGATCACCGATCCGCCCGGCCGAGCGACGCCGGAACGAGCGCCGGTCGAACCGCATCCGCGCCGGGCGCTGATCTGGCCCGTGCTCGGACTGATCGCCATGATCACGTACAACACCTGGGTGCTGTGGATCCCCGTCAACGGGCACCCACACATCATCGACGGCTACCTGTCGGAGTTGTCGGCGTCCGATCAGCCCCGCAACCTGTTCTTCCGCGGCGGGGACCTGATCACCTCCCTGATCGTCGGTGCGCTCGGCATCCGTGCCGTGCTGGTGTGGCGGCATCGTGCCCGCCGTACCTGGTGGCTGGTGTCGGCCTGGGCCCTGATCGTCTTCGCGGTGGCGACGTTCTTCGACGCCTTCTTCGCGATGGACTGCTCGCCGACGCTCGACACCGCCTGCCGAATAGCGGAGGAGGCCGGCCGGCTGTCGGACGTCCACTATGCCCATACCTACACCAGCGTGCTGGCGCAGACCGGTGTCGTCACCTCCATCCTCGCGGCGTACGTCGCACTGCGCCGCAGCTATCCGGGGTCGAGCCGCCGCCGGTGGTGGCTGCTGGCCGGGGCGGTGATCGAGGTCAGTGCCCTGACGATCATGCTCGTGATGATCGCCGCCGGGCTGCCGTGGCTCGGCATCCCGCAGGCCGTCATCGTCGCGGTCGCGTCGATCTGGTTCGCTGCGGTCGGGTTCGGCGTGCTCGGACCACCGCTGGAGGCGAAGACGCCCGACGGTCCGGCGGGTCCCGATGCCGGCTGATCCGGCCGACCCGCTGCCGGGGCGGGTCGTGATCGCCGGCGGCCGAGCGGTTCGCGTCGTGGAGCAGGACGGCGACGGTCCGGGTGTGCTGCTGCTCGGGGGCTGCGGCGTCCCGTTCTACGCCTGGGACGACGTGGTGGCACTGCTGCCGACCAGGCGCGTCGTCCGGATGGACCGCCCGGGTCTCGGGACGCCGTGGCCGGGCCGCCTGCCCGCGCTGGCCGAGGAGATCGAGACGCTGCGCGAGCTGCTGCTGAGCGTCGAGGGGCTGGCGGTCGCGCCCGTGGTCGTCGCGCACTCGATGGCGGGCCCGCACGTGGAGGGGCTGGTGCGGCGCTATCCGGACCGCGTCTCCGCGCTGGTGCTGGTGGACGGCAGCGTGGATGATCGCCCCGCGCCGTCACGGCGTCCCGACCGCGCGCTGGGCCGCGCGCGCGCCGGCTACCGCATCCTGTCCGGGCTCCCGCCCGCGCGCCGGTTGGGACCGCTCGGCGACCGGCTGCTGTCCAGCGTGCAAAGCACGCGGCTCCGGCTGGGCACCCCGCGTCCGGCCGAGCAACGGATCGTGTTCCGCAGCCCGGACGCCGTCGCCGCTGTGCTTGCCGAGGCGGGGACGTACCACGCCCAGCTGGCCGACCTCGCCGCCCTGCGCGTCTCGACCTCCTGGCCGGGGGTCGAGACCCGGGTGCTCACCGCCGCGGGCGACGGCGGTGCCGGCTGGGTCCGGCTACAGGCGGGCCTGGCCGAGCTGCTCGGTGCCCGGCAGACCGTCGTCGGCGACTCGCGGCATCTGATGATGATCGATCGGCCCGACCTGATCGCCGATGCCATCCTCGCTCTCGCTCGCCACTGAATCGCCGCCGCGCCATCGCCTCCGCACCGAAACCGTGCCGTTCCTGCAGCAACACGCCCGCGCAGATTCTCGTGGCCCGGCCTGCCGGATCACACAGCTTTACGGGGGCGGCGGTTCGGCGGTTCATCGCTCAGGCGGAGCGGCGGACATCCTGCTCGTCGGGCCAGATCACCGGTCCGGCGCCGATCAGCCGTCCCTGATTGGCGATCCTCGGCGCGACCGCCCGGCCCGCGACGTAGCGAAGGATCGGTGCCGCGCTGTAGCCGTCGTAGGAGTTGATCTTCGCGAGCTCGGCGGCCGCATCGACGTAGTCGGTGTTGCGGATCCGTTCAAGATCGCTGTGCGGGACGACTTTCAAGAACCGCCGGTTCCGGATCATCACCAGCCGGTGCCGCTTCCGGAATGCCCTGATCAGCAGGTCTGTGTCCTCGCCCGACCAGCCGCGGAACCGCGGGCTCTCGTCGTATCCGCCGAGCGCGGCGAAGTTCTCCGCGGACAGGGCGATCCGGCCCATGCTTCCCTTGTAGGCCTCGGCGTTCAGCCGCCGGTCGAACCGATTGGTGGCGACCACGGCGTTGGGCCGGCGGCGGAAAACCGCGCGCAGATAGTCGGCGAAGCCTCGTCCGGTGTAGTTGTCGGCGTCGAGGTTGCAGAGGAAGTCGCCGGTGGCGAGCACGTGCGCCATGTTCTTGGCGTGGCTGTGCCGGAAGTGCGGGTGGCCTTCGGTGCGGGCGAAGCGAAGGATGCCGGCGTCCAGGTACGGCCGCAGGCCTGGGTCGGTGGTGATCCACTCCGCCAGCCCGTCACGGCTGCTGTAGTCCAGCAGCACGAATTCCACCGCGTTGGGCCGCGACCAGTCCACGCAGTCGGCCAGGTTGCGCGGCAGGGTCTGCTGGACGTGGTGTGCCCTGCCCATGCAGGTGGTGCAGAGAGAGAGCTTCATGGTCGGGTCTTTGTTGGGGCCCTTCGCGGCTGATCGAAACACAAGGCCTGACTCGTACGCCGGCCATGCTACCGATCGGCGCCGCAACTACCGGGAACCCGAACATCACGGTTTGACCGGCGTCGCTCAGTCGTCGGAGGTGCGCAGCGCACGGCGGGCCGACAGCAGCTCGATCTCGGGGCGGGCGGCGACGAAGCGCTCGATGCCGTCCAGCACCTCGGTCACGTGTCCGGCGTCGGCGCTGACGACGGCGGCCCCGACCCCGGCTCGCCGGTGCAGGTCGAGATGGTCGACCTCGGCGACGCTGACCTCGAACCGGCGCCGCACGTCGGCGACCAGCGGACGTACCACCGAGCGCTTCTCCTTCAGCGACCCGACCGCGCCCAGCAACAGATCGAATTCGATCCAGCCCACCCACATGTCACGATCATCCCCGATCGGCGATACCGCCCGATCGCCGATACAAATCGTGCCGTCGGCTCGAACGCTCGCGACCGGACCCGGGTATCAAATGCCTCCGCGGGCGATCCGGATGAACATCGGGTCCGCGGGGAGGCCGCGGCATCGGTCCAGGAGGACGCCATGCGAAGGTCGGTCGGTCGCCGTGCTCGCGGCCCTCGTCCTGCTCGTGATCGGCGCGCTTCCGGCGGCAGCCGACCGAGGCAGGACGCAGCTGCACGAGTCGCTCCCGCAGAGCCAGGCGGAGTGCGTTTGTATCGCCGATCAGTATGCCCAGCGCATCCCGCTGGCGACCGCTCTCGAGAAGTCCAGAAGTGCGAGTCCGACGGTTGGCAGTCCAGCTACGACTGCGCTGCGCTGGCCGCAGCGATGTTCCACTGTGCCGACCCGACGCTCTCCCTCACCACGGGGGAGTAAAGCTGCGGCGGCAAGCCCACCAAGGCCGAGCTCGCGACCGCAGCCGAACAGGCGTATCTGCTGTGCTCGGAGCGGGCCCGCGGGGTCGATCCGGAGTCGGACCCGTGCAAGGCGGTGACCGCCGGCCGGAGCATCCTGCATGCCGCGTTGTACGAGCGCGACAAGTGCCACGATCCGTACGCGCGCTGGGCGGTGAACTGCGCGACGCCGATCGACCTGGACAAGGCACTGGCCGGCGAGGTCGCCAAGGTGACGCCCAGCTTCCACGACGTGCTGGTCCAGCTGTGCCAGCTGGCCGGCGGTCCGCGTCCCGGCCCCGGCGGGCCCACGTAGCCCGGGGCGGCGGGCTCGACCCCCGGCCCGCCGCCCCCACTCCGGAGCTCCGCCCCCACTCCGGAGCTCCGCCCCCACTCCGGAGCTCCGGCCCCACGTCGGAACTACGCCCCCCACTCCGGAGCTCCGGCCCCACGTCGGACCGGGTCTGACGGCTCAGCGCGCGGTCAGCGACGACTCCTTGTGCGCCGCCTGGGCGCCGGTCTTCGCCGACTCGACAATCCAGTACGGCTCGTCCTGGCTCGCCTTGAATGTCTGGCCCTCGAACGTGAACTGCTTCGTCCGCTTCTCCACGGTTGTGCCGTGGGTCCGGCCCTGGGAGGTGTTCCAGGACACCTCGTCGCCCTTGCTGATCGCCATGGTCCAGACGTACCCACCAAGAGGTCGGATCAACTCCCGGGGTCGGGCGGCGCGAACCGGGGTAGGAAGTGGTCGTGACCGAGACCGCCGAGAGATGGGTTCCGCCGGATGCCGACGTCGCGGAGTTGCGCCGCGCGGCCCGGGACTGCCGAGGGTGCGAGCTGTGGGAGCCGGCAACCCAGGTGGTCTTCTCGGCCGGCGATGTCGACGCCGCCCTGATGCTGATCGGCGAACAGCCGGGCGACGTCGAGGACCGTGAGGGCATACCGTTCGTCGGTCCCGCCGGACGACTCCTGCAGCGAGCGGTGGAGGACGCCGGACTCGCCAGGGACGAGCTCTATGTGACCAACGCGGTGAAGCACTTCCGGTTCACCCTCCGCGGCAAACGTCGGATCCACCAGACGCCGCAGGTCTCGCACGTGCTCGCCTGTCAGCCGTGGTTGGCCGCCGAGATCCGGAACGTACGGCCCGAGCTGATCGTCGTGCTCGGCGCTACCGCCGCCCGGTCGGTGCTCGGTGCCGGCTTCCGGGTGACCAAGTCCCGAGGCACGGTGCTGGAGGCCGAGACCCTGGTCGGGCCGGCACGGGTCCTGGCCACCATGCATCCCTCGGCGGTGCTACGCCTGCGCGGGGAGGAGCACGACCGGGCGTACGCCGACCTGGTGGCCGATCTCCACACGGCCGGCGAGGCGTTACGTCGTACCTCCTGACCCGCCCGGTGCCGGCGGGCGGGCCTGGGCCGCGATCGGCGCTAGCGATACTCCTTCGGTAGCGGCGGGGCGTACTCGCTTCGGGTGCTGGTCCGCAGGCCCAGCTTCACCAGCGACTCGACGAACGTGACGCCGGCCGTCACGCCGTCGATCACCGGCACGCCCACCTGTTCGGACACCTCGTGGCAGAAGTCGGCCATCCCGGCGCAGCCGAGGACGATCGAGTCGGCCTCGTCCTCCTCGACCGCGCGGCGGCAGTAGTCGACGACCAGCTTCCGCGCATCGGAGGCCGGATCCTCCAGCTCCAGCACCGGCACCTCACAGGCGTAGATGCTCCGGCACTTGTCCGCGAAGCCGTACCGGTGGACGAGGTGTTCCGCCTGGCCGATCGTCCTTGCCAGCGTCGTCACCACACTGAACGACCGGCCGAGCATCGTCGCCGCGTGGAACCCCGCCTCGGCGATCCCGACCACCGGCCCGGTGGCGATCTCCCGGGCGGCGTCCAGGCCCGGATCGCCGAAGCAGGCGAGGACGAAGCCGTCCGCCCCCCGGGACTCGGCGTCCCGGACGGCCTCCAGCAGACCGGGCACCGCCAGGGCCTCGTCGGTGTGCGACTCGATCGAGGCCGGACCGTGCTGGTTGGTGATCGCCCAGACCTCGGTCGCCGGATCGACCACGGCCCCCACGCAGTCGGCCATCAGCTGCGTCATCGATGCGGTCGTGTTGGGGTTGATCAGGGCGATCCGGCGTGACGGTTCGGTGGACATGCTCATCAGTGTGTCGCCTTCCACGAGCTCAGTGCCCAGCGCCGTCGGTGGCGAGTTCTCGTTGGTGGTCGAGGCGTCCGATTCTGGGGTTGTGTTTTTCGAGGAGCCAGAAGGAGAGGAGGC